>JBKBXN010000374.1:0-502 GCA_046314055.1 Brevundimonas sp. | reverse complement strand
ACGGAGAGTTCCACCAGCGTGCCGCCGATGCGCGAGCGCGCCGGGACAACGAAGCGGCTCTCGATCCGTCCATAGACTGCCTTGCTGTCGACCACCGCGACGGGGCGCACGACCTCTTCCGCGGCGATCCCCGTGGCGGCGCCTGCCGCAAGGGCGAGCGCGGCAAGCGCCGCACGCAATGTCGTCCGTCCTGCACGCATGGTGGCAAACCTCACTTGAAGGCGCAGCCCGCCTTGATGCCCATGGCCTTGAAGATCATGGCCGCCGGGCAGAAGCCGGTGAAACCGGCCTGAAGCAGATTGAGACCGATGAATGCCGTGAAGGCATGGAACCACGGCGAGACGGCATAGGCGAGGGCCAGCGAGATCAGGATCATCACGCCAGCGAAGCTGAGAACGGCATTATCTAACGTCATTTGGGTGTCTCCCGTTTGAGATGGATCACGGCAGGCGGCTGGGGAAGTGGACTAGAAGC
Organism: Brevundimonas sp.; assembly: GCA_046314055.1. Taxonomy (GTDB): domain Bacteria; phylum Pseudomonadota; class Alphaproteobacteria; order Caulobacterales; family Caulobacteraceae; genus Brevundimonas. Next base: position 28 of record JBKBXN010000374.1, on the reverse strand, counting down.
TTGACGAATGCAGTCCCGCCCGCTATCT
>JBKBXN010000373.1:0-502 GCA_046314055.1 Brevundimonas sp. | reverse complement strand
TCTACACCCTACCCGGCTACCGCGGCCGTGGCGTCGCATCGGCCATTATCAAGCATTGCGTGGATGTCCTGCGCCGCGCCGGCAACGAAGTCGTGTTCATGGGCGCGCACATTACGGAACGGCCCAAGTATTTGTATAACAGGCTGGGCTTCAACCCCTTGATGCTCACGCGGGAATTCGTATTGGAGCTATAGCATCCCCCGTAGCGGAGAATAACGGCCCCTGCGCCAGCCCACACCGGCCGCAATCCGACCAGTGCCTATCGAGATCAAGACCCTTTGGGTCTTTGTCTTTATTTGAGTTTTCATGATTTTGTCTGGAGCGGGCGAAGAGATTCGAACTCTCGACCCCAACCTTGGCAAGGTTGTGCTCTACCACTGAGCTACGCCCGCATCCGACTTGGTATGTCCGCCTTCTCAGCGGAGCGGACGGAATATGCGGGAAGCGGGCCCTTTGCAAGAGCCAAATGAGGCCCTGCCTGCACAAATTGTGAGTTATCCTC
>JBKBXN010000372.1:0-502 GCA_046314055.1 Brevundimonas sp. | reverse complement strand
GGCTGCAGGCGGCGCGGGCCAAGGACCTTCGTGCCTTCGGGGGTCAGCGCCACCCGCATGAGGTAGTACGGTACGCCGGTATGCGGATCGGTCAGCAAGTCGCCCGACACCGACACCACCTCGCCCTCGACCACCAGCTGCGGCTCGTGCGCGAAGGTGGAGAAACGCACATCCGTGCGCAGCCCAGGGCTGACCTTGGCAATCAAGTGTGGCTCGAGGCGCGCTTCCAGCAGCAGCGGTTCGTTTTCGGGCACGATGTCCATCAGCTTCTGACCGGGCTGGATGACGGCGCCGACGGACTGCACCGCCAGCCCCACCACCTGCCCTGTGGCGGGCGAGCGGATCTCGGTGCGCTGCAAGTCGGCCCGCGCAGCGCGGTAGCGCTCGGCGTCGGCCTGCGCCTCGAGGTTGACGCGGGTGAGCTCGTTTTCCACTTCCTTGCGGTAGTCCTGCTGGCGCGGGGGCGCGGGGGGGCGCCGGGGGGGGGGGGGGGGGGGCGCGC
>JBKBXN010000371.1:0-506 GCA_046314055.1 Brevundimonas sp. | reverse complement strand
ATGGAGCCGAGATTGAGCACGACTCCGCCTGGCTTCATCAGCTTCAACGCCTCCCGGGCGCAGACGAAGGCGCCGGTGAGGTTGATGTCGAGCAGCCGTTCGATGTGCTCCGGGGTCTGCTCGAGCGCGGGCGTGAACGTGTCGGCGACGGCGGCGTTGTTGACCAGGATGTCGATCCGGCCGAAGCGGCGCGCCACCTCCCCGAACATCGCGACGACGCTCGCTTCGTCGGCGACATCGACCACGAGTCCGACATGGGGCGCACCGAGCTTCTCGGCCTGGGCCAAAGCGCCCGCCGGGTTGCGGTCGGCGACCACAACGATGTCTCCACCCCGCGCAAACCGATGGGAAATGGCAGCCCCGATACCTTCGGCGCCGCCGGTCACGACCACGACCCGCGATCCGCCAGATGGCCCGGGCCGGCCGAGTTCGGCTGCCGGCGTGCCGTCGACGGGCGGATGGGCCTCGCCCGGCTGGTTGAACGACATCCACCCCCCGTCGACGGC
>JBKBXN010000370.1:0-506 GCA_046314055.1 Brevundimonas sp. | reverse complement strand
CGCGACGACACCGATTCTGGCACCCGATACGGCGATGACGCGCAATCAGGCAATCCCCTTTTACACCGGGCCGGTTGCATCGGCGCGACCCTTTCATCCGATAACAGTCGATCGACAGGCGGCGTTGACCGCGCTGCGCTGTCTGACCCAGGCCGTCTATTTCGAGGCGGCGTATGAGCCTATCGCGGGACGACGCGCGGTCGCGCAGGTCGTGATCAATCGTGCTCGGCACCCCGCTTTCCCCAAATCGATCTGCGGTGTGGTCTATCAGGGGGTCAACCGCCCCGTGTGCCAGTTCAGCTTCACCTGCGACGGCTCGCTGAGCCGGCGGCCCGATCCAGCCAAGTGGCGAGAGGCTGAAGATGTGGCACGCGCCGCGCTGGCGGGCTATGTCGAGCGTTCGGTCGGTCATGCGACCCATTATCATGCCAATTACGTGTCGCCCTATTGGGCACCGAAGCTGGTCAAGATCGCGCAGCTGGGCGCGCATATCTTTTATCGATGGC
>JBKBXN010000369.1:0-507 GCA_046314055.1 Brevundimonas sp. | reverse complement strand
ACCGAGGCTTTCGATGTGGTCATCCTAGACCTCAATCTGCCTGATGGCGACGGCATCGATCTGTGTCGGGAAATGCGCGCCGGGGACCGCACTGAGGCCGTGATCATGGTGACCGCCAGAGACGCCTCTATCGACCGGGTCCTTGGCCTGGAACTGGGGGCCGACGACTATCTGACCAAGCCCTTCGAGCCGCGTGAGCTGCTCGCGCGCATTCGCAATTTGCTGCGCAGACGGGGCGAAGGCGCCGATCCGAACCGCAACAAGCGCTACGCTCAGTTCGGATCCTGGACGCTTGATCTCGTACAGCGACGTTTGATCGCCTCCGACGAACGGCTGATCATCCTGTCATCGGCAGAATACAGGTTGCTGGAGCGTCTCGTGCGCAATCCCAACGCCGTGTTGGCGCGCGAGGATCTTCTCCCCTATCGGCGCAACCTCGCCCCGAATGATCGGTCGATCGATCTTCAGGTCAGTCGCCTGCGGTCCAAACTCTCGCCGCTGGGGGAA
>JBKBXN010000368.1:0-507 GCA_046314055.1 Brevundimonas sp. | reverse complement strand
CAAATGTGCGGGTGTGGTGGAACTGGTAGACGCGCCGGATTCAAAATCCTGTTCCGAAAGGAGTGTCGGTTCGATTCCGACCACCCGCACCATCCTTCAAAATCGGGGCAGAGCTTAGCCATTTGACCGGACAGTTATGTCGGGCCACACTTGCCGTCGCCACCCAGCCACAGGAGTTCTGAACGCATGCTGTCAACTTCGCGCCTTCTGTCGGCAGCGTAGGCGACGGCTACGACAATCGTCTTCAAGCTCCAGGGCTCAGGTGGCCGTCGCGCGGCGCACAACAGGGGCGCAACCGATCGTCCATTGTCAAGCGTCAACGTCACTCGGCACCGAGCTACCGACTGCGCCGTTTACGATCATGCCATTCCGGACAAAATACTCACCGTGCGGTCAGCAAGCTTGCAAGCGTATCGGGTCGTCCAGCGATGCGCTCGAGTTGCGGATAACGCAGCGTACCAGCGTAACGGATTGGGACCTCTGATCGCTGACCATCTCGTTCGATGG
>JBKBXN010000367.1:0-508 GCA_046314055.1 Brevundimonas sp. | reverse complement strand
ACCGCGAAGCCGCGCGCATCATCCTTGCGGAGCTGGCCGAGCTGTGCAACGGCTGGGCGCTTGAACGCGGCTTACAGCTCAAGGCCGCCCGGCCCTACCCCAAGCCCCCGAAGACCGGGGATGAGGAGACGACATGACGACGACCAGCAGCGCGCGCACCCGAAAGGATGCGGGCAAGCTCAAGACGAAGCGCGGCAACGCGCTTGAGGCGTTTCTTGAGGACCAGCGCGCGGCCTTGTTCCCGCGTGTGGACTACGAGAAGCGCCCGAACCCGCTGCGCGTGCTGGGGACCGACCCCACCAACCCCGCCTACATGCGCTGTGTACGCGTCAAGGCGAGCGGCGTGGACTTTGACGGCACGCTCGACGGGGGGCGCGCGGTCTACTTCGAGGCCAAGTCCACGGACAGCGCGACGCGCTTTGACTTCAAGCTCATCAGCGATGACCAGCTCGCGCTGATGGCTCGGCGCGCGAAGATGGGCGCGGCCTGTTTCATCTACGTCCGCGCC
>JBKBXN010000366.1:0-509 GCA_046314055.1 Brevundimonas sp. | reverse complement strand
GTTGGCAATGCAGGCTGCGGCGGGGGTGCTCGCTTGTTTGGGGAAAGTGGCAGAGACGGTGCAACTGGCACAGGTGGTGCAGGTCGCGAAGAATTTCCTGCTGAGGGAGGGCGAGGAGGTGCTACAGGGACAGGAGGTGCGTTGCGGGAGGGAGGAAGTGGGGGCGCTGCGGGTGGCGGTGGCACACCTGAACCACCTGGCACGCCAACACTTCCTCCTCCTCCTCCTCCGCCGCCGCCGCCGCCGCCGCCTCGACCGCCAATTGGAAGTGGCGGGGCTACAGGAATTGGAGGTGCTGCTGAAGGTAATGATGATCGTGATGGCGGTGCAGCTGGCGCAGGAGGGGCAGGAGATGCTTGTGCACTTTGTTTAGCCGCTCCTGGAACCGGCAACGGAGGCGCGACAGGAACAACCACAAGAGGCGGTGAAGGCGCGGGAGCGGAAGTCGAGGAAGAGGAGGCGTCGCTTTGGATTGTCGTCTTCTTCTTCTCCGTCGCTGGTTTGCCCTT
>JBKBXN010000365.1:0-510 GCA_046314055.1 Brevundimonas sp. | reverse complement strand
AGCTCCGGCCGGAGACCTTGCCGCCAAATGCCAGCTTCTGGAGATAGAGGAACCGGGCCGCACGTTCGAGATCGGTCAGGGCATCCGGCTCCACCGTGACCAGGCGCTCGAACTCGGCCCGGCTGGCGACCTGCCATTTCAGCATGTCGGTGAAGGCCTGGTAGTGGCGCTGGAGGATGCGGAAGAAGGTCGCCACGTCCTTCGACAGGTCGTTGATCACCTCCACCTTCGGCCGGCTCTGCCGCCTGAAGAAGACGCCGCCCATGCCGACGAAGGCCTCCGCGTAGAGATCATGCGGTGTCTCCTCGATGCGGGCGATCAGACGCTTGGCGAGTTGGCGCTTGCCGCCGACATAGCCGGCGACGGGGGAAATCGGTCTCACGGGTTCCATCTATCCATTGCTTTGCGAATCATGGCCCACTTCGCGCGGCCTTCGGGCCGGGTGGCGCGCGACGTTTCGCATCTGATCGTCGGGCGGGGACTTGCTTGCCGGCTGGCCCCGCTGCCGAT
>JBKBXN010000364.1:0-511 GCA_046314055.1 Brevundimonas sp. | reverse complement strand
TCATGGTGGGCATGTCGACCTCGCTGATGAGGGCTTCCTCGAGGATTTGGGCCGGACCGGGCAGGACCACGCGCTGGTTCATGCGGCCCCCCCGGAGCGGGACGCCTTCTCGGCATGGCCGGACTGGCCGGTGCGCCGCTCCAGCTCGGCGAGCACGGCCGCCAGCGTCACGCCGCGCGCCTTCCAGGTGACGAGCAGGTGGAACAGCAGGTCGGCGCTCTCGGCGACCAGAGCCTGCGCATCGCCCTCGACGGCGGCGATCACGGTCTCGACCGCTTCCTCGCCGAGCTTCTGGGCACAGGCGGGCACGCCTTTCGAGAAGAGCTTGGCCGTGTAGGACGAGGCGGCATCCGCCCCCTTGCGGGCGGCGATGACCTCGAAGAGGCGATCGAGCTGTCTTGCATCGGCGGCCATGGGCGCACTCCGGGCGGTTGACTGCCGTTCTCGCCAAGGCCCGTCGAGGCCCCGCGCGGCGGCATTGCGTAGCAGATTTACGGAGTTGAGGCCAGTG
>JBKBXN010000363.1:0-511 GCA_046314055.1 Brevundimonas sp. | reverse complement strand
AGCCAAGCTGGCGCCGGGGGGCATCTACGTGCAGTGGGCGCCGACCACGCGCTCGGTCGCTACCTTTCGCTCGGTCTTTCCCTACGTGACCAGGGTGCATCCGGCGCTGCTGGGCAGCGACCGGCCGATCCCCTACAGCCGCGAGAAGATTGCGGCGCTGCTGGCGCGGCCCGACGTGACGGCGCATCTCAAGGCGGCGCGGATCGACGAGGCCGAGCTGGCAAAGTGGTTCGCGGACAAGAAGATCGAAGTGCTGAACGACGGCGCGGCGCCGCACATCCACCAGGGCCAGGTGGTTGTTCTCTTGCAGGCTCACCACCGCCAGACCTTGGTCGTTGACATGGACGAACTCAGGTTCGGGATCGCTGGGGGCGACATCCGCCAAGCCTGTCAGGCCAACGGGATGCATGCGGGTGCAGTCCGGCAATCCCCCAGGACGGACCGGCACGATGGTCAGGTTACCGGGTGGGTGTTGTGGCAGCGCCCCTTTGTCGATTTTTTCGTCGCGTTC
>JBKBXN010000362.1:266-513 GCA_046314055.1 Brevundimonas sp. | reverse complement strand
GCCGCTGGCGCCGATCGGGTGGCCGTGCGCGATCGCACCGCCGTCCGGGTTGACCACGTCCTCGGCGAAGCCCAGTTCGCGCAGGCACGCGAGCGCGATGGCGGCGAAGGCCTCGTTGATCTCGATGCGGTCGACGTCGCCCACCGTCCAGCCGGCGCGCGTCAGTGCCTGGCGCACGGCCGGCACTGGCCCGAGGCCGAAGAAGCCCGGCTCGACTGCGCCGACGCCGTAGCTCACCAGCCGCGCC
>JBKBXN010000362.1:0-230 GCA_046314055.1 Brevundimonas sp. | reverse complement strand
AGTGATCGTGCCGTCCTTGCGGAACGCGGGCTTGAGCTTGGCCAGCGACTCGGCCGTGGTGTCGGGGCGGTTGTGTTCGTCCTTCGCAAAGACTGTTGGCCCTTTGCGGCCGGCGATCTCGAACGGAACGATCTCGGCGTCGAACTTGCCCGCGGCCTGCGCGGCGGCGAAGCGCTGCTGCGAGCGCAGCGCCCAGCGGTCCTGGTCCTCGCGGCTGATGCCGTTTTTCG
>JBKBXN010000361.1:0-519 GCA_046314055.1 Brevundimonas sp. | reverse complement strand
GGCCTCACCGAGCGCCGCGCGGACCTGGGCGAGGTTGGCCGCGGCCACGGCGATGTCGCGGTTGGCGCTCAGCGCCTCAGCCACCAGGTCGTCCAGCAGCGGGTCCTCATAGAGCCGCCACCAGTCGTCGGGCGCCTGGCCCAGGGTGAAGGGACCCTCGGTAGCGGCGACAAAGGGGCCGGTCTCGGCGGTCCCCGCGGTGGGGACTTGGTAGTCGGGGCCGGCCGCGCAGGCCGAGAGTAACGCCGCGCTGGAGACCAGGGCGGCCAGACGGGACGGGATCACGAACGCGCCTCCGGGGCTGGGTTGGCGATGAGGCCGGGCTCGGGCGGCGGCTCTGTCACGACCTTGCGGCCGGGCAGGCGTTCGGCGAGGCGTCGGCAGACGACATAGAAGACCGGCGTGAAGATCAGGCCGAAGATGGTCACCCCGATCATCCCGAACACCACCGAGGTGCCGAGCGCCTGGCGCATTTCCTGGCCAGGACCCGAGGCGATGGCCAGGGGCAGCACCCCGAAG
>JBKBXN010000360.1:0-520 GCA_046314055.1 Brevundimonas sp. | reverse complement strand
CGTGCTCGCCACCGACATCGACATGCCCAGCACCACGCCCGACTTGAGGCTCCAGCCGAACTGCTGGAACGCGACCGCCGCGATCATCGTCGCCGTCGCGCTCTGCACGATCGCCCCGGGGATGGCGATCCCCTTCACCGCCAGCAGGTCCTTCAGGTGAAAGTGCAGCCCCACCCCGAACATCAGCAGGATGACGCCCACCTCCGCCAGTTGCTGAGCCAGCTTGGGGTCGCCCACGAAGCCGGGCGTGTGCGGCCCGATCGCCACCCCGGCCAGCAGATACCCCACGATCGGCGAGAGGCCGATCCGCTGGGTCACCAGCCCGAGCACCCACGCCGCGGCGAACCCGGCGGCGATGGTTGTCAGCAGCGGGTAATCATGCATCGGGAACGATACCCCCTGGAGCGTTCAAGTCAGCCCGCGGCGGTCAACGACTCCTCCGCAACCTGCACCCACCGTATCATCCCCCCATGCCCTTCACCCTCAAGCCCGAACAAGGATTCGGAGTGGATATCGAGTC
>JBKBXN010000359.1:0-522 GCA_046314055.1 Brevundimonas sp. | reverse complement strand
GCTCTATCATGGCACGGGCGGGCTGTGCGGGGTGGGCCAGGCGCTGATGACAGGCGCGGCGATCATCCTGAGACGGAAGTTTTCAGCCAGCGCCTTCTGGGACGACGCAACCGACGAGGGCGCGACCGCCATCGTCTATATCGGCGAGCTTTGCCGGTATCTGGTGAACTCGCCGCCCCATCCCAAGGAGCGCGCGCACAAGATCCGCACCGGCTTTGGCAATGGTCTGCGCCCGGAAGTCTGGGAAGAGTTCCTTGAACGGTTCAATATTCCGCATCTGGCCGAGTTCTATGGCTCGACCGAGGGCAATGTCAGCTTCATCAATTTTGACGGCAAGCCGGGCGCCATCGGGCGCATTCCCGGCTGGCTGAAGAGCCAGTTTGCGCATGTCGGCTTCGTGAAATTCGACATCGAGACCGAAGAGCCCGTGCGCGGCCCGGACGGGTTCTGTATCCCGGCGGCCATTGATGAAACAGGCGAAGCGATCGGCAAGATCGGCGACGATGTGCGCCAGCGCTTTGA
>JBKBXN010000358.1:0-523 GCA_046314055.1 Brevundimonas sp. | reverse complement strand
CCATGTCCCCGAACACCTGTCCGCTATGTCCCCGGTCTATACAGGATCAAGTCCGAGGGTGACGGCGGAGAAGGGATTGGCCTGCGCCTAGAAGGCGTCTCGGCCTGCCCCCTGGCCCCCACGCCCGACTCCGGCTAGGAACGGAGCATGAACCTGGATGCCTCCCTCGTCGCCGTCGTGGTCTGCGCCCTGGCCGCTGTCGCCGGTTTCGCCTGGGCCGTCATGGAGCGCCGTCGCGCCGACCGGCTGCAGGGGGACTACTGGAGCCTTCGTGACCAGAGCGCCAATGCCGAGGCCGAGCTGCGCACGCTAAAGGCCCAGTCCGAGGCCCAGGCGGAAATCCTGCGCAACCAGGCCGCCCAGTCGGCCAATGTGGTGGCCGAGGCCCTGCTGAAGCGCACCGAAGAGACCTTCCGCAATCGCGAGCAGCTGGCCCAGGCGCGCCTTGAAGCGCAGCTGAAACCCGTCGCCGAGACGCTGGCCAAGTTCCAGGAGCAGGTCACGGCGGTGGAAAAGACCCGCG
>JBKBXN010000357.1:0-526 GCA_046314055.1 Brevundimonas sp. | reverse complement strand
ATGACAGATCTCCTGGTTGGGGAAGGATGAAGGTGAGGGACGGGCCGCGCCGTCAGGACACGACGGCGCGGTCGTGGACCCGCCGCCAGTCGGCGCCGTCGGACATGGCGAGGGTCCGCCCGCCCGCTTCGTCGACCACGTCGACCAGCGCGCCGGAATGGTCGGCGGCGGCGGGAAGCGCCGCGACCGCAAAGGAGCCCGGCCGGACCGGGCCCCCCGCGCGCATCGCGCCGGTCTGGATCAGGTCGCCGTTGCGGTCGACGGTGGTCCTCACCGCGGTGACGCCGCTCGCATCGGTCGTGAAGATCTCCCAGCGGGAGGGCACGATCCCCGTCGACACGGCGCCGTCGACGACGGGGCGCAGCTGCGCGCAGACGCGATAGTCGGCGCCGTCATAGGCGAAGGCGTTCTGGCCGCCGACGACATCGCCGGCCTGAACGGCGGTGCGGGTCGCCACGGAGCCGCGCGAGCGGCGGGTGACGAGATTGGGCGAGCCGCTGTCCTGGCAGCGCTCGAGGACCAGCGG
>JBKBXN010000356.1:0-529 GCA_046314055.1 Brevundimonas sp. | reverse complement strand
GACGCACGCTGGGTGCTCCTCGCCGCCGTCGTGTTTGTCTTTGGCCGGTGCGTGATGCACTTCAGGGTGTTCAGGAAGCACTACAGGATGCCGCTGCTGATCGCCTTCCTGCTGGTGGCGCTGTTCATCTGGGTGGCCGAGAACATCGCCACCTGGTCCGGCGCCTGGCTGTATCCCAGCCAGGTGGACGGCTGGCAGCCCGGTGGGTTGGAGAAGCTCGTGGCCTGGTTCCTGCTGATGATCATTTCAGTGGTGCTGGTGGCCTGGGTCTACAAACCGCAGCCGCCTGCGGAGGCAACCCAGGACGGGTCGGCGCCGGCCAAGCACACCGTCCCGGCGGCCACCAGTAAGCACGCGGAATGAGTGAATCGGCACGGTTCCTGGCTGCCTACGATGAACAGCTGCGCACGGATGCCGAGACGCCCGGCGCCGTCTCGGTGAACAGGCGCGGGCCGTTGCTCCTGGCGGCATTCCGGGACGGCCGCGGCTTTGTGACCTACCGGGATCTTGGGGATGCCGGCACTGATAC
>JBKBXN010000355.1:0-530 GCA_046314055.1 Brevundimonas sp. | reverse complement strand
GACCAGCGGCGGCCTGCTGATCGCCCTGGATGAGGCCGCGCTGCCGGCGCTCACCGTGCGGCTCGGCGAACTGGGCTTCGAGGCCGCCGCCGTCGTGGGGCGGATGGTCGCCGGCGCGCCAGGTATCCGGGTGGTGTGATCAGGTCCCGCTGGTCTCCCGGCGCAGCAGGAAGAAGTAGGGCTGCTGGGTGTGGCGCAGGTCCATCAGGCCCAGCAGGCGCCCGTCCTCGATCTTTCGGAAGTGATCGATGATCGGCAGGTCGTCATAGACCATGGCGGTCGAGACCTGCCCCCGGTGCGCCACAGCCCGCAGCCTGGCCTTTGGTCGGCGGGTGGCCAGGGCCGGCAGCAGGGCTCTGAAGACCCGCCGGGCCGGCGCCGATCGCGCCAGGCTCGGCCAGGCGAGGGGAAGGCCGAGCGGAATCAGCGCCGGGTTCACCGCGATGTCTCCCGACCCTTGGTGGAAGACCAGGGGATCAACGGCGTCGGCTGACGTGAACCGCTTGCCCTTCCAGCCATAGCCCGCCAGC
>JBKBXN010000354.1:0-531 GCA_046314055.1 Brevundimonas sp. | reverse complement strand
CGTTCGTCGATCATCATCAGCGCTTCTTCGCCATCGGCCGCGACGGCGACGTCATAGTCCTCACGCTTCAGATTGTAGAGCAACAGCTCGGAGACGGCGCTTTCGTCTTCTGCGACAAGCACGTAGGGTTTCATCGTTCGGCTCCGTAAATTGTTCCGATGGACGTCAAACCTGATCCAGCTTCGGCCGGTCCATGGTTGACAGGTATTCCCCCACTGCCTGGTAGTATACGAACTCGGCGATGTTGGTGCAGTGATCGCCGATCCGCTCCAGGTTCTTGGCTACGAAAAGCATATGCGCACCGGCACTAATGCGCCGGGGGTCTTCGATGAGGTAGGTCACCATTTCGCGGAAGACCGCGTTATAGTGCTGGTCAATGTCATCATCGCTCGACCAGACATTCTTTGCGAGTACGGAATTGCTGGACGCATAGGCATCAAGCACTTCATTCAGCTGGCGCGCGACCGGGCGCGACATGCGCAGGATGGCGTTGCGCATCTCGGCGCTGACATAATCGTCGAGCCGCAGAGC
>JBKBXN010000353.1:0-533 GCA_046314055.1 Brevundimonas sp. | reverse complement strand
ATGGGCTTCAGTGCCAGCGCTTCGGTCAGATGGGCGACAAAGAACTGCCGCGCGCCCTCGGCCGCGAGCATGGGCGCAATCTGCGCCGCGCCCAGCCCATAAGCATCCGCCTTGACCACCACGCCGACGCGGGACGCCGGGTGCATCCCGCAGAGGCGGCGGTAATTGGCGGCGATGGCCGCCATATCAATCGTCAACCGGCCCGCCTCGTCTGCAGAAGGACGCCAGTTCTCAGCAGCTTGAGCAGGAGTGTGAGGCGCCGGGGAGGCTGCCTCAGTGTCCATCCGCCAGCAGTCCCAGAATGGCGAGTTTCTCGACCGGCGGAAGCGGCCCGGCATCCCGCACGACCTTGAAGGAATCGTCCGCTATCTGAATGGTCTTGTCGATATCTTCTTCCGTCATCGCCGCGCAGATGAACATGTTGTGCCAGGGGTGGAAGTAGACGCCGCGCTTCAGGAGTGCCTGATTCCAGGCATAGCCTTTGGAGTAGCCCGGATCGTCTTCGAACATGATGAGCGGCATTTCTGCCGGGC
>JBKBXN010000352.1:0-536 GCA_046314055.1 Brevundimonas sp. | reverse complement strand
GGCTGTTCACCGCCGAGATGATGGCGGCGGCGCGGGGGGAGGCGCCGGTCTCTTTCGAGGGGCGGCCGGTCTATGAGCGGGTGGTGGTGGGGCTGGACCCGACCTGTTCGCGCGGCGGGGACGCCTGCGGCATCGTGGCGGTGGGGCGGCGCGGGGAGACGGCCTGGGTGCTGGCCGACCGCTCGATGCGGGGGCTGTCGCCGCAGAAATGGGCCGAGCGGGCCATGGAGACGGCGCGGCTGTTCGGCGCGCGATGCATCGTCGGCGAGGTCAACCAGGGCGGGGACATGGTCGAGGCGGTGCTGAAGGCGGCCGGGTGCGGGGCGGATGGGGCCCAGGGGAACGGCGTCGGCTTTACCGCCGTGCGGGCCTCGCGCGGCAAGGCGGCGCGGGCCGAGCCGGTGGCGGCCCTGTATGAACAGGGGCGGGTCCGGCATGCGGGCGCGTTTGCGGCGCTGGAGGAGGAGCTGATGGAACTGGGCGCCGAGGAAGAAGGGCAGGCTGCCGGATCGGGGGAGGGGCATTGGGACCGGGCC
>JBKBXN010000351.1:0-542 GCA_046314055.1 Brevundimonas sp. | reverse complement strand
GGGGCGATCAGCGGAAAGCCGAGCGCCACCATCACCAGGACGACCACGATCCCGAACAGCAGCCGGTAACCGCGCCGAACCGTCGGCACCGCGCACACCTGACCAGACGTGCACGCTGGGGCTTTCGCCCAGATGCGCCGTCCGGCGAGGAACAACGCGACGAGGGCCGCGCCGATCAAGACCGGGCGGTAGGGTTCGAGCGCTGTCAGGTTGCTGATCCATGCGCCTGAGAAGCCGAGGGTGATCAGCACCAGCGGTCCGAGGCAACAGGTCGAGGCCAGCAGGGCGGCGACGAACCCGGTCGCCAAGGCCACACCGCCTCGGGCGGCGTCGGTCTGCGCGGGTGGGGTATCCGACTTCATGGCGTAAGCTTACTTCCGTACTTAAGTACGGAGTCAAGACCATGAACGATATTTCTGATCGCGAGCCGATGACGATCGGCGCCCTGGCGCGCGCGGCCGGCGTCAATGTCGAAACCATCCGCTTCTACCAGCGCAAGGGGTTGATGCCCGAACCGGATCGTCCCCTGGGCAGCATCCGCC
>JBKBXN010000350.1:0-543 GCA_046314055.1 Brevundimonas sp. | reverse complement strand
GGGGTGACACGCACGCAGCCGCCGACGGTAAATCGAAAACAGCGTCTCCGTCACCGGATACGCACACACCAGAAAACAGAACCATGGCGAGACCTGCGGATGCCGCACCACCAGCAGCACCGCCACCTCCGCCAGGACGAAGCCCACCAGATATGCCCCGCCATCACCCAAAAAGATCCGCCCGCGCGGGTAGTTCCACACGAAAAACCCCGCCAGCGCCCCGATCATCGCAAGACACACCTGGACGATGAAAGGATCCCTCAAGGCCCAGGCCACGTAGCCGAACGCCGCGAACATCAGCATCGACGTCGCCGCTGCTAGCCCATTGAAGCCGTCGATGATGTTGACCGCGTTGGCCACCCCCGCCACCGCCACCAGCGCGCCGGAGGTCTACATCAACCCGCGCCTGTCCAACCCCGTCGGCGCGCCCGTCGCCCGGGAGGAAGGTTGCCTCTCGCTGCCCGACATCCGCGGCGACGTCCTCCGACCCCCCACCATCACCATCACCGCCCTGGGCCTCGACGGGCGGGAGTTCACCCGCAC
>JBKBXN010000349.1:0-545 GCA_046314055.1 Brevundimonas sp. | reverse complement strand
GCTGGCCTGCATGCCCGCCGCGTCCAGCGCACGCCGCGCCGCATGTACGGCAATGTCAGAGGTCAGCTCACCCTCGGCGGCCACATGGCGCTGCTTGATGCCGGTGCGTTCCTGAATCCACGCATCATCGGTGGCGACCATGAGCGAAAGCGCCTCATTCGTCAGAATGTGCTCTGGCAGATAACTGCCGGTTCCGCGGATAAAGCTACGCCTTCCCATTCTACATATCCTCGTCTGGCGCCCGGGCGCCGTTATTCTGCTGCCAGACCGCCGGTTCCGACGCGCGCCAGATTGACGGCAATCTCGGTCCGGTAATCACTCAACGCCAGGTCAGCGGCCAATGTGCAGGCGCGCGCAAAGCCGCGGGCATCTGCCCCGCCATGGCTCTTCACCGAAACCCCGCCCAGTCCGATCAGAACCCCGCCATTCACATTGCTGGGGTCCATGAAGTCTTTCAGCCGCTTCAGCCCGCCCATAGCCAGCGCCGCGCCGATCTTCGAGCTGAGATTGGCGGTAAACGCCTCCCGCATCCGGCTCGCCAGCAT
>JBKBXN010000348.1:0-546 GCA_046314055.1 Brevundimonas sp. | reverse complement strand
ATCAAACCGGCCCGAGCGGGCCAGTTCCACCGCCTCCACCCCGTCGACGGCCGTCTCTGCGGTGCAGTCGAACATCTCACAGAGGGTCTCGGCCACCATCCGGTTGGTGGCGTTGTCATCGACGATCAGGACGTGAGCGGCGCGGTCTGCGGCGGCCTCGGTGGGCTCGGCCACGATGTCGGGCGCGCAGGGCGCGGTCAGGGTGAAGACCGCGGTCTCGCCGCCTCCGGCGTTCAGTTCGGTGCGAGCCTGCCCATTGAAGGCCCTCAGAATGCGCTGACCGAGGGCGGCCCCAAGGGCGGTCTCCAGCCCGAAGCGGGCGGCCACCTCCTCGATGCTACCTGACAGGCTGCCGTCGATGACTTCGCCAGCCCCCCGGACGCGGCCGACCAGACTCAGGGTTCCAGACGCAGACGGCTTGACCTCCAGGGAGGCCTCCACCGCGCCCCGTCGGACAGCGGAGATGGCCTGGCCGATCAGTCCGTCAAAGACCTGATGCAGGCGGTGGGCGTCCACAAGGGCCGCAGCGGCAGGATCGCCCTCATA
>JBKBXN010000347.1:0-551 GCA_046314055.1 Brevundimonas sp. | reverse complement strand
CAGCTCAAGCGCAACATTGCGACTTCGGCACCGCGGCCGCTGCGTGACGATGTTCCTCGTATTTGGAAAACAGCGATTGCCAAGATGTTGACCAAAGACCCCGCAGAGCGACCAACGGCGCGAGAGATTTTGCATCTAATTGGTGGAAGTGAGACGCCGGACTCTTATGAAGATGAACATGCACGCGTTGCAACGACAGCAAGCAACAATGGTGGTCGATCATCCGGATCGACCACACCTGTCTTGCGCTCAACTCCTACTCCTCCTCCTCCTCCTCCGCCGCCGCCGCCGCCGTCAGCAGCAGCGCCAGTGATGGTCCACCAACAACAACAGACGACTCGAGTGACCCAGGCGACGTTGAAACCACCGATGCAGCAGCCTGTAGCATTCATCGACCCCAATCGGCTCAAGCCTTCGCATGCCTCCACATCAAGGCCACTGCAACAACAACAACAACAGCGCGTCGCCACGGCCGCTGCGCCGACTTCATTGCAGAAACCAACGCCTGTCATCTCCACCTCTGCTGTGGCATCGTCCAAGCCTGTGGCTTC
>JBKBXN010000346.1:0-555 GCA_046314055.1 Brevundimonas sp. | reverse complement strand
TCAAGGCCTACGCCGACAATTTCGCCTTCGGTCGCAAGGTCCCCTGGACCCACTAGGGCCGAAGCCCCTACAGGCGCCCTTAGCTCAACCGGATAGAGCATCCGCCTTCTAAGCGGACGGTTGCAGGTTCGAGTCCTGCAGGGCGCGCCATTCTGCACGCAACCTGAAATCGACCTTGACCGTGTTCACGCGTTTGAGAAGTGTCGACTGAGCGACAGACGCGCCCGTGACGGCGGGATCAGATACCGGCCTGTAGCCTCCACGAAATGGGGCTGGACCGGAGGACCTATGGCTTGGCTGTCGAAGGCGGGCGGAGCCACGGACAATGTGGTGGCGGTTACGCCAGTTGAGGGCGGATGGTCGGTCACCAGCAGCCTGGCCGATCATCCCCTGATGTTTATCTCCGGCGCTCAGGCTGAGGCCAAGGCCCGGAGCCTGGCCCAGCTGATCGCCGCCGCCGGCGGGGACGCTCAGGTTATCGTGCATGACCGACGCAACACCCTCATCGGCACGGTGCGCTACTTCGCCGCCGAAGTCGGCGTCCCAGAGATCAAT
>JBKBXN010000345.1:0-552 GCA_046314055.1 Brevundimonas sp. | reverse complement strand
GACTGCACCACCTTGATATGTTTCGAGACTTCCTGGCTCAGCAGATAGAAGCCGACATTGTCGTAGCTGACCATCGGCTCCGACATGGCGCCGATGGTCCCCGGCAGGGCCTCCATCAGACGTTGGTGCGGCACGAAGATCTGGTGGTGTTTGGTCCCATAGTGTTTGGCGATCAGGTCGGAATAGGCGAACTCGTCGCCCTTCTCGCCATTGGCCTCTTCGAAGCCGACCGAGAAGGTCATCAGGTCCTTCTGGCCCAGTTCGGCCAGCAGGCCGACGATCAGGCTGGAATCCACCCCGCCCGACAGCAGGACCCCGACCGGCACATCCGCGACCATGCGGCGCTTCACCGCTTCGCGCAGGCTGTCCATCACTCGGTCGCGCCAGTCCTCGGCCGTCAGGGCCGCGTCCTCGGCATGGCGAGTCATGTCCGGCTGCCAGTACAGCCGGTCCTTCGCCGTCCCGTCTGCTTCGATCACCCGGATCGTCGCCGGCGGAAACTTCTTCACGCCCTTCAGGATGGTGTGCGGCGGCGGCACCACGGCGTGGAAG
>JBKBXN010000344.1:0-553 GCA_046314055.1 Brevundimonas sp. | reverse complement strand
CCGAATACCTGGATCAGCCCTTTCTGGCCGTCGCCAGTGAAATTCGCGAACCGCATTGGCGACTGATCCACCTGGTCCCGGTCAGCAGCGTGTCCGGCCGCGTCTCGCAGGCCTTCATCGGTTCGGCAATCGTCACGCTGATCGCCTTCGTGATCGTCGCGCTGGTCATCCATATGTTGCTGCAGCGACGCGTGATCCGGCCGCTGCGGGCGCTGGCCGGTTCGGTGCAGCGCTTCGAGAACGGGGATTTCGACAGCCGCGCTGCTATCGACAACCGCGACGAAATCGGACGCCTGGCGAACGCATTCAACGGCATGGCAGCCCGGATCGGCATTTCCCAGCGCCGGATTGAGGCGGCGCAACTGGCATTGCAGAATCGAAACATCGAATTGCAGCGCGCCAATCGCACCAAATCCAACTTCCTGGCCAATATGAGCCATGAACTGCGAACACCGCTCAATGCCATCCTGGGCTTTTCCGAAGTGCTCAACCTCGAGCTCTACGGCAGGCTCGGCGATACGCGCTACCGAGAATATGTCGCCCATATCCACCG
>JBKBXN010000343.1:0-557 GCA_046314055.1 Brevundimonas sp. | reverse complement strand
TCGCGCAACGTCCGGGAGAGTTGCTGCAGCACGGCCTCGTCCGGTTCGCCGGACAACAGGGCCATCTTCATCTCGTCCAGCCGATCCAGCAGACCCGCGCCCCGTTTCACCGCGCGACGTCGCTTCTCCAGCGGTCCCTCGATCCCCTGAAGCGCCATTAAGGCCGAGACGTCATTGACCCCCGATGTCGCCGCACTGGCGGAGGCGGCGGACGGCGCGGCGGTCGCGCCGGTTTGGCCCAGCGAAAATCCGGCGCTGGAGCGCGCAGACTTGCCGCCCGTCGGCGCGCTGGGTCCCGTAGTCCCTGTGACCTTCATCGGCGGAGGCTCCGTCTCATGAAGCCACCCTTTGGCGAACGGAATGACCTTTTGGTTAACGCCCAGGCAAAAACTGCCGCCACCTCGACCCTTCTCACAGCATCAATCTCGCCTTTTCAACAACTTGGGTCACGGCACGATCTTCGCATCATGATGAATGAAACGCCTTTGGGACGTCCGACCGATGCAGAATCTGCTTGCCCGCCTTGTCGCGCCTCTCACCGCCTTTGCTGCGCTGGG
>JBKBXN010000342.1:0-572 GCA_046314055.1 Brevundimonas sp. | reverse complement strand
GGCGCCTGCTGATCGACACGCCGGTACCCTGCGTCGGCCGCCTGGTGCAGGATGCTGACGCCATCATGTCCACCATCCTTGCCGATCTTGAGGACCGCCGCGCATGACCGCCGAGCAACTCCAATGACCGATGTCGCCGGCAAGCTTGCCGCCATACGTGCCCGCCTGCCCCCCGGCACCACCCTGGTCGCGGTGAGCAAGACCCAGCCTGACGACCGCATCGAGGCGGCGCTCGCCGCCGGGCAGCGGGTGTTCGGCGAGAACCGGGTGCAGGAGGCGGTGGCGCGCTGGGCCCACCGCCGGCCCGCCTATCCGGATCTGTCGCTGCATCTGATCGGCCCCTTGCAGACCAACAAGGTGCGCGAGGCGGTGGCCCTGTTCGACGTGGTCCAGACCCTGGACCGTCCGAAACTGGCGGCGGCGCTGGCGGCGGAGTTCGCCCGCACCGGCCGGCGCCTGCCCTGCTTCGTCCAGGTGACTACCGGCGAAGAGCCGCAGAAGGCCGGGGTGGCCCCGGCGGCGGCCGAGGCCTTCGTCGCCGATTGCCGCGACCGGCTCGGCCTGCCGGTCGA
>JBKBXN010000341.1:0-577 GCA_046314055.1 Brevundimonas sp. | reverse complement strand
CCTCGGCATCTGGGCCTCCCAGAACGCCCGCGCGGCCATCGCCGAGAGTTACAAGCCAGACGCCGACCTCGCCGCCATCGACCGCCAGGCCGCCGACGTCGAGGCCGCCACAGGCGCCGCCGCCGACGCCCAGCGCGCCGCCGACGCCCGCGTCGCCTCCCTCGAAAAGGACGCCGACGCCCTCATCGCACAGTCCCGCGCCAAGCGCACCGACGCCGCCGCTCTCCGCCAGCAGATGGCCAACACCTCCGAGACCGAGGCCCTGTCCCTGCTCGAACGCGCCGCCGCCATCGCCCGTGCCGCCGACGCCCTCGATGTCCGCGCCGCCGACCTGAAGGCCCAGGCCGCGCTCGCCCGACCCGCCGTTGACGACGCCCGCCGCGCCATCGACCTCCTCGCCAGCCGCCGCGAGAGCCTCAAGGCCTCCTGCGCCGCCGTCCAGGCCCGCGCCCAGGCCGGCCAGACCGCCGCCGTCGAGGCCCGCCGCCTCGCCGCCTCCGCCGCCGCCGACGCCACCCGCGCCTTCGCCGAGGCTTCCGCCCTCCGCTCCGGCCCCATCGCCTCCGGCCTCGACACC
>JBKBXN010000340.1:0-581 GCA_046314055.1 Brevundimonas sp. | reverse complement strand
CTGCCGCGTTGCCCACCGCGCCGACCTTCGCCCACAAGCTCCATAGCCTCTCACCACCATGTTCCTGAACAAGAAGTCAGGAACAACCGGGCTCTATGGAAGCGACAACTATTCTGTCGCGGGCGGACCCCGTGGGGGCGCACGACTCCGGCCTGGTTGGCGAAGACCCCAACGACATCCCCAACAACCTCATGCCCTACATCGCCCGCGTGGCGGCGGGGCGGTTGCCGCAACTCAACATCTGGGGCATCGACTACCACACGCCAGACGGCACCGGCGTGCGCGACTACATCCACGTCATGGACCTGGCCGATGGCCACCGCGCCGCGCTGCACCACCTAGCGCACACCGAACAGCCGTGCGAGGCCTTCAACCTGGGCACCGGCCAAGGCACCAGCGTGCTGCAGATGGTGCGCGCCTTCGAGCAGGCCAGCGGCCGCGCGGTGCCCTACACTATCGCCACCCGCCGCCCCGGTGACGTGGCCGCCTATTGGGCCGATCCCACTCAGGTGCGTCAAATGCTGGGGCAGGCCACCCGTACCTTGCACGACATGTGTGCCAGCGCCTGGCGGTTTGCTAGC
>JBKBXN010000339.1:0-583 GCA_046314055.1 Brevundimonas sp. | reverse complement strand
CCATAGAGATCGACCCGGGGGAAGTTCCCATAGTCCACACAACAGGGACGGTTGGGGCTGCCGGTGAAAGAACAGTTGGGCAGGCCTGGACCAGAGGCGATCTTGTCCTCGAACGCGCTGTTGAACAGGGTAAGATTGGCGCTGAAGCCCGCGCCGTTGTCGAAATAGACGCCGATCTCCGCCGTGGTGCTGGTCTCGGGTTTCAGGCTCGGCGTGCCGATGGTTGGAACCGTGCCCTGGGCCGTGAAGCCAGTGATGCCCGAGGCGATCTGATCCAGGCGCGGGGTCTTGAAGCCACGGCTGATCCCCCCCTTGATCGTCCAGGCCGGACTGGCGGTCCAGACCAGATAGGCCCGCGGGCTGGTCTGGCCGCCAAAGGTGGAATGGTCGTCATGTCGCACGCCAACCGTCAGGGCGAGATTGTCCGCAAGCCGCCATTCGTCCTCGGCGAACACCGCCCACTGGGTGTGCTCATAGGTGTCGACGGCCACGCCATCGACCATTTCGGCCTCCCACCACTGACCACCGACCGTGAAGGCGTGACGGCCCATCTCGGTGGCGAGACGCGTGTTGAAGATGGTGT
>JBKBXN010000338.1:0-590 GCA_046314055.1 Brevundimonas sp. | reverse complement strand
AGGTTGCCATCCATCACCTCAGTTCAGATCGATGCGCGGTGCCGTGAGGCGAATGCCACTATCACTCATCTCGATCTTGCTGGGGCCAACCTCGATGACGATGCGCCCGCCGGATGGCACCGACAGGTGCCAGTGGTGCTGGCGGCGGTCGTACCGCACGAACGCGCCGTCGTCCCACACCGTGCAGCTGATGTCGGCGCTGTCGGCCGGCGGAGGATAGGCGTCGCGGTAGAGCGAACCCACCACCACCGCCTGGTTGAGATCGCCGCCTGGCGCGACCAGCACCACCTGCTCACCCGCTTCCGGCGCGTGCCAGGTGCGATCCGGTCCGGCACGCACGGTGGCAAACGGCAGCCAGGCCGTGAGGATGGGACCGGCCTGTACCCGCACCCGGGCCTTCTTCGCATCGAGTTCGGCGACTTGCCCCAGCATCACCAGGTTGCTCAGCCGCCGCTCGGCGTCGGTCATATCCTGGTGCAGATGGCGTTCGCTCATGGCGTGGCTCCGGCTGGATCAAGCAGGGGTTGGTACTCGGACTCGTGCAGCACCCCAATGCGCGGCGCCCAGCTGTAGAGCACCTGTAGCGGCAG
>JBKBXN010000337.1:244-593 GCA_046314055.1 Brevundimonas sp. | reverse complement strand
GCCCGCTCCATTTCCCCCTTGGGGGTCATGTGGCGATACAAAGAAGCGGCCCCTGGCGGGCCGCTTTTTTGTTTCTGCGTTCGGCGTCACTGCGGCGCCCACTGCAACCAAGGGCCGGGCTCCAGCATTTTCCCTCGCGAGACGTCCCGCCGTTTGGGCGGGGTCGAGAGACGGAGGTCCCCATGACCGAGCAGCGCAAAGACGACGACGCCAACGCCCCGAGCTCGCGCCCGGCCGCCCCTCTTCCGGAGGGCCAGAAGCACGACCAGTTGGACCGCGAAGGCCGCAAGGCCGAAACCCGCCAGGAGGCCCTGGTGGACGAGGCGGTGGAGGAAACCTTTCCCGCCAG
>JBKBXN010000337.1:0-234 GCA_046314055.1 Brevundimonas sp. | reverse complement strand
GGACCTTGCGGTCCGCCCCCTTTGTCACGCCGACGATGCGCCGATCGCAGCGCCCATTATGGCGCGGGGCGCATGATCCTCGGACCAAGGTTTTCCAGCACCGCCCGGGCGTCGAAGGCGTTGGGGTCGCCGGCCGGCTTGGCGCCGCGATACATCACCACTTCAGCCGTGGCCTCGAACCGCTCCACCGTGCGCACATCCACCCGGTCGGCCCAGAAGGGGTCGCCCCAGTAG
>JBKBXN010000336.1:0-596 GCA_046314055.1 Brevundimonas sp. | reverse complement strand
CGTGGGGAGGGGATGGGGGAGGGGGGCACCCGCGAGGACAACATGCCCGAAATCACCTCCCTCTTCGTCACCCGCCTTTACCGCGCCGGCCTGAATGACCTGGCGAAGAAAAAGGTCGACTACGCCGAACTGCGTCAGACCTGCGACATGGTGGCCGAGGATGACGAGGCCGGGCAGGCGTGGTGCGAGGCGAACGGCTATCCCGGCTACACCTCCTATGCCTCGCTGAACGACCTGCCCTGGCGGATGCCGATCTTCGGCGACCTGGAAAAGGCGCTGGACAGACACGTCGCCGCCTTTTGCAAGGACCTTGGCTTCGACCTCGGTGACAGGAAGCTCAAGTGCAATTCGCTCTGGATCAACATCCTGCCCGAAGGCGGCACCCATGCCAGCCACATCCACCCGCATTCGGTGATCTCGGGCACGACCTATGTCGCGATGCCGGAAGGGACGAGCGCTCTGAAGCTGGAAGACCCCCGCTTGGCCATGATGATGCTGGCCCCCGTGCCGATGAGAACTGCGCCGCAAGAGTTGCAACGGTTTGTCTATGTCAAACCCGCGGTGGGCGAGGTTCTCCTCTGGGAAAGCTGGCTAAG
>JBKBXN010000335.1:0-598 GCA_046314055.1 Brevundimonas sp. | reverse complement strand
GGGCACGCTCTCGCCGGGGGTCGCCAGCCGGCCGAACCAGGCCGGGCCCATCTGGGTGTAGCCCTGCAGATGCGTCGAGCGCAGACCCAGGAGTACGAGGGTCAGCACCCCACCGGCCACGCCTGTGACCATCAGGTAATCTAGGCTAGCCGGCCACCCCAGCCAGAGGCCGGCTGCGGCGAAGAGCTTGGCGTCGCCGCCGCCGATCCAGTTGAGGGCGAACATGGCCATGCCCGCCACCAAGGCGCCCGCCCCGATGGCCGCGTGCAGGCCGATAACCTGGGGCGCCAGCCCCAGGGCAAGGGCGGCGGCGAAGAAGCCCAGGATGAGCAGGCCCGACATCCAGTTGGGGATCGTGTAGCTCGTCACGTCCCGCATGGCCGCGGCGATCACCAGGGCCGGGAAGACGAGAAGCAGGGCGGTCTGGAGGAGCGGGATCATCGAGGAGCGAACCGTGGATGCGTCGGATGCAGACCGCAGCATCCACTGATCGGATGAACGGAGCGTTGAAACGAACAAGACCGCGACGTCGCCGTCGCGGCCTTGTTTCGGTTTGTCAGGCGGGTGGAGCCTATTCGACCGGCATCGCATTGCCGAT
>JBKBXN010000334.1:0-604 GCA_046314055.1 Brevundimonas sp. | reverse complement strand
CGCGGAATGAAGACCTTCACCTTGCCGGCGGTCGCCATGGTCGCGGCGCTTCTTGGCGCCTGTGGCGACGAGGCCGACCTCGCGCAATACGGCACCAATCCGCCGATCCCGGAGCCGGAGCGCGGCCTGATCCCTGACATGAAAATCGCCCAGCCGGCGTCGTGGGGCGATCGGCGGCCAACGGTGCCCGAGGGCTACACCATCGCACCCATCGCGACGGACCTCGGAATTCCGCGCCAGACCCTCGTTCTTCCTAATGGCGACATTCTGGTCGCCGAAGGGAGAGGCGGCGGCGCGCCGGCCTTGCGGCCCAAGGACATCATCGCCGGCGTCATCAAGGCCAAGGGAACCACTCCTGTGGCGAGCGGCGACCGCTTGACCTTGCTCCGGGACGGCGACGGCGATGGAACCTACGAAGGACGTATGGTCTTCGCCGAGAAGCTCAACGCCCCCTATGGATTGGCCCTGGTGGGCGGCCAGCTCTATGTGGCGAACCAGGACGCTCTGGTTCGTTTCCCGTACCGAGACGGACAAACCCGCGCCAGTGGGCCTCCGGTCAAGGTCACGGACCTCCCCTCGGAGATCAACCATCATTGGACCAAAT
>JBKBXN010000333.1:312-605 GCA_046314055.1 Brevundimonas sp. | reverse complement strand
CTGCTGGTCACGGCCATCCGTGATCCGGACGTGCTTGAGGTGGTGGACGAGGCCCTGTTCGGCGGGTTGGAAGGCGAGGCGGTCTATGAGCCCGGCGGGGTGCAGGAACGCATCTTCCGGGTCTATGCAAGACCCCTGGGCTCGGCCAGCGACGGCGCCCAGCTGGCGCTTCTGGTCCTGCACGACGAGACCGACATCCGGCGGGTGGAGCGGATGCGGGCCGACTTTCTGGCCAACGCCAGCCATGAGCTGCGCACCCCCCTGGCTTCCCTGTCTGGCTTCATCGAGACCCT
>JBKBXN010000333.1:0-302 GCA_046314055.1 Brevundimonas sp. | reverse complement strand
TGATTGACGACCTGATGTCCCTGAGCCGCATCGAGCTCAATGAGCACGTCCGTCCCCTGCAGGATGTGGATCTCGCCGCCGCCGTCCTGGATGTCGTCGACGCCCTGGCGCCCCTGGCCCGGGACAAGGGTGTCGGTCTTGACCTGGAAGCCCCCTCCCGTGGGGTGGTGACCATCACCGGCGATCGCGATCAGGTCATCCAGGTGGCCCAGAACCTGGTCGACAACGCCCTGAAATACTCCCCGCCCGGGGGGCGCATCCGGATCCTGTTGGAGACCGACCTCAGCGCTGAAGCCTGTGTC
>JBKBXN010000332.1:0-605 GCA_046314055.1 Brevundimonas sp. | reverse complement strand
CGTGGCCATCTCCCAGCGTCTCACGGGTTATTTCATGGCGGCGCTTCCCGAAGGCAACGCCTTCATCATTGCCCCGCCGGCTGTGCAGGGCATGGGGCAGGGCGGCGGCTTCAAGATGATGATCCAGGACCGCGCCGGCGTTGGCACCGCAGCCCTCCAGCAGGCCACCTACGCCATGATGGGCGCCGCGGCCCAGGACCCGCGCGTCACCAGCGTCTACACCACCTTCGACACCAACTCGCCCACCGTGCGGGTGGAGGTGGACCGCGACCGCGCCCAGCTCCTCGGCGTTGAACCCGCCGATGTCTACGCCACCCTCGGCACTAATCTTGGCTCCACCTATGTGAACGACTTCAACTTCCTGGGACGGACGTTCCGCGTCACCGCCCAGGCAGATGCCCCGTTCCGTGAAACCGCCGCCAGCATCGGCCAGTTCCAGGTGCGCTCGTCCACCGGTGAAATGGTGCCGATCTCGGCTGTCGCCCGGATCATCGACGGCTCCGGCCCGGTCCGCATGGTGCGCCACAACATCTTCCCGGCCATCGAGCTCAACGGCCAGACTCCGGCAGGCGTCTCCACCGGCGAATCCCTGAAAGCGATGGAAG
>JBKBXN010000331.1:269-619 GCA_046314055.1 Brevundimonas sp. | reverse complement strand
CCCCGACGGCCCAGGCTGCGCCCGACGATCACGCCGCCATGGGGCATGGATCCATGGACCACGCCGCGATGGGCCACGGGCCTGAGCACGGGCCTGAGCACGGGGCGATGACCAGCGCCCTGGGCGCCTATCCCATGAGCCGGGACGCCTCGGGCACAGCCTGGCAGCCGGACCTCAGTCCACACATGGGGCAGATGATCCAGCTCGGCGACTGGCAGGCCATGGGCCACGTCCTGCTGAACGGCGTCTATGTCGACCAGGGCGGTCCCCGCGGCGGCGACAAGGCCTTTGTCGCCGGCATGGTCATGGGGATGGCCCAACGTCCCCTGGGTCCAGGCGTTCTGAACCTG
>JBKBXN010000331.1:0-259 GCA_046314055.1 Brevundimonas sp. | reverse complement strand
TCCCGACCCGTTCATGGGCAAGTCTGGCTATCCGCTGCTGCTGGCGGCCGGCGAGACCGCTGATGGGGTCAACCTGCTGGTGGACCGCCAGCATCCCCATGACGCCTTCATGGAGCTGTCGGCCAGTTACAGCCTGCCGCTCTCGTCCCGTTCCAGCCTCTTCATCTATGGGGGCCTGCCGGGAGAGCCTGCCTATGGCCCGCCCTCATTCATGCACCGCTACTCTGGCCTGGACAGTCCCGAGGCGCCGATCAGCCAC
>JBKBXN010000330.1:0-620 GCA_046314055.1 Brevundimonas sp. | reverse complement strand
TCATCGAGGCTCGACACCGGGCGCACCGCATCCGACGAGCCGGTCAGCGTTGCGAGCGCCGCGACCGCCGGCGGCTCGACGCCGGCCTCGCGCAGGCCGCGCAGCGAAAGATGGCCGAGGCGCTTCGAGAGCCCCTCGCCGCTCGCCGTGGTCAGCAGGTTGTGGTGGCCAAAGGCCGGCAGCGCCGCCCCCAGCGCCTGGAAGATCTGGATATGCACCGCCGTATTGGTGACGTGGTCCTCGCCCCGGATGATGTGGGTCACGCCGGTCGCCGCGTCGTCAACGACCGAGGGGAGATGGTAGAGATAGCTGCCGTCCTCGCGGATCAGCACCTGGTCGGACAGCGAGGCGCAATCGACATGCGCCTCGCCCCGGATCAGATCGGTCCAGGCGACGACGCGCGGCTCCAGCAGGAAGCGCCAATGCGGCCGGCGGCCTTCCGCCTCGAGCTTCGCGCGGTCCTCGGCGGTGAGCTTCAGCGCGGCGCGGTCGTAGATCGGCGGCAGGCCGCGGGCGAGCTGGCGCTTGCGGCGCCGGTCGAGTTCGTCGGCGGTCTCGTAGCAGGGGTAGAGCCGCCCGGCGGCGCGCAGATCCTCCGCCGCGGTGTCGTAGAGCGAGAG
>JBKBXN010000329.1:0-621 GCA_046314055.1 Brevundimonas sp. | reverse complement strand
GCCATCGCCACGCAGGCGGTCGGGCTGCTGAATCCCGAATGGGTGCCGCTGGTGGAGCGGGCCTACCAGTCCCCGCAGCGCTATCTGGACGACAAGGTGACCGCTTTGCGCCACCGGACCAAGGAAATCGTCACCCTGGCGCTGATCCGGCTGGCCACGCAGGACCCGTCCGCCGCCGCGGAGGAGGCCGCGCACCTGCGCTGGCGCGCCCAGCTCACCGCCGAGGAACGGGCCTGGATCTGGGGTGCCATCGGCAAACGGGCCGCTCTGCGGCTGTCGGACGATGCGGTGCGCCACTTTGCCCGGGCCGACGACGCCCTGCTGCCCGACGACTGGCGGGCGTGGAAGGTGCGCGCCGCCCTGCGCGCCGGTGACTGGGCCACCGTGCGCCGCACCATCGAGCACATGGGCGACAAACAGCGCCAGGACCCGACCTGGACCTACTGGCTGGCGCGCGCGTTGCACGCCAGCGGCCGGCCCGAAGACGCCGCCGCCGCCCGCGAGGCGTATGCCCGCATCGCCGGCAGCGCCGGTTTTTACGAAAAACTGGCCGCCGAGACGCTGGGGCAGCCCTTTACCCTGCCGCCCGCCCCGCCGCCGCCCACCCCGGCCGAGCGAGCG
>JBKBXN010000328.1:0-629 GCA_046314055.1 Brevundimonas sp. | reverse complement strand
GAAAGTTTAGAGGAGAAGAACAATGCGTCTTCTGGTGGTAGGCAGACTGAGCGGACAGCTCGCTTCGGCGGTGAAGATGGCCATGGCGCACGGCGCCAAGGTCAGCCACGTCGAGCGTGCAGATCAGGCGACCGAGCAACTGCGACGAGGGCAGGGCGCCGATCTGCTGATGGTCGATTACCAACTCGACATCGCCGCCTTGATCGCCGCGAACGAGGCTGAACGGATCACGGTGCCGGTAGTGGCCTTCGGCGTTGACGCCGATGCGCGCGAGGCCGCCGCCGCGATCAAGGCCGGGGCCAAAGAGTTCATCCCCCTTCCGCCCGACGCGGAACTGATCGCCGCCGTCCTGGCCGCCGTCGCGGACGACGAGAAGCCGATGATCTCGGCCGATCCGTCGATGAAGGCGGTGCTGCAGCTGGCCGACCAGGTGGCGCGCTCGGAAGCCTCGATCCTGATCACCGGCGAAAGCGGCGTCGGCAAGGAGGTGATGGCGCGCTACATGCACGACAACTCGCGCCGGTCGGAACGCCCCTTCATCAGCGTCAACTGCGCCGCCATTCCCGACAATCTGCTGGAATCCGAACTGTTCGGGCACGAGAAGGGCGCCTTCACCGGCGCCGTCGCGC
>JBKBXN010000327.1:0-644 GCA_046314055.1 Brevundimonas sp. | reverse complement strand
CGAACGACTGGTCGGTGGCGATCAAGGTGACTCGCACACCAGGGTAGATCTGCTGGAAGCGCTTGATGGCGACATCCACGTACTCCGGCGCAATTTCCACGCTGCGGCAAAGGCGGCCCGTGCGTTCAGCGGCCAGCATCGTCGTGCCGCTGCCGCCGAAGGGTTCGAACACGATGTCGCCCGCGTCGGTGTAGGCATCGATCACAAACTCCGGCAGTGCCACCGGGAACACGGCGGGATGGTCGATGCCTTCGCCGATCTTGCCCTTGTGACGCATCACGCGGATCACCGAATCGGGGATGCGCATGTCCTGCGTCGGCTGGCCCGCGTGCGTCCAGCCGCCGACTTCGCCATCCCTGCCGCGCATCAGCGCGTCCCAATCGGCGATGCCACCGGTGGTGTAGTCGCGCTGGTTGCCGTAGGGCGGCGAAGTGAAGCACAGCGCCGCTTGCTCGCCCGCCATCAGCGTGGCGACCACGTCGGCATCGGCGGCGTCGCCGCAGATCAGGCGATGCGCGCCAATGGCCCAGACGTCGCCCACGCGGGACACCGGCGTGGCCGGAGCTTCCGGCACGCCGTCGGCGTCGTCCGCTGCGTCGTCCTGTTGTTCGCCCGCGTCCGGGACTTCGGCGCTTGCCAGCAGG
>JBKBXN010000326.1:0-647 GCA_046314055.1 Brevundimonas sp. | reverse complement strand
CCACGGTCAGATAGCGGGACTCCGTAGGGCTGGAGGAAAAGTCAGAGCGGAAGAAGGCATCGAGCGCAGCGAAATATTTCCCCTCCCGGCCCAGAAACCGGCTGTCTCCGAAGGTAAATTCCCCGCCCAGCGAACCCGACCATTCGGAAATGCCCGGCAGGCGCGTGCCGGAAATATCTACGACCTGAGGGCCACCTGTATTCTCCAGCGCGGGGGGCGCATCCGGGAAGGACACATATTTCCCGTCCGTCCAGGCAAGCGCCGCATAGGTGACAAAATTATCCGTCCACCGCGCGCGGCCATCAAACTCCACGCCCCGCACACGGACCTTCTCGGCATTGGCCAGATAGCCGCGCAGCACACCGATCTGCGCATTGACGACACCGACCTGATAATCCTGGATCTCGGTATCATAAGCGGTGAGATTTGCGGTGAGGCCATCGAGAGGCTCTGATTTGAACCCCAGCTCAATGTGGCGCACATCCTCGGGCTTCACCGTCGCCAGTTCGATGGCTGGATTTCCCGAAAGATCATTGGGAATGCCGCTGAGGTTTAGCCCCACGGGCTTGAACGAGGTTGCATAGGTTGCGTAGAGGTTCAGCGCGGAGTTCACCTCATATGCCGCCGTGATCTGGCCCGAGATATTC
>JBKBXN010000325.1:0-648 GCA_046314055.1 Brevundimonas sp. | reverse complement strand
GCAGCGCTGGTCGATCTATCTGCCGCTGCTCTGGCAGGTCTGGCCCATCATGCTGGCGGCCATGGCGGTCCGCGCCCTGGTCTGGCGTCGGCTTCCCACGCGGGTCGAGACCCGCACCCTCGTCGTCCCGCCCCTGCCCGAGGCCGAGGCGGTGTTCCGGCGCAGACTGTCGGCCAAACGCCGCAGCGCCCGACTGATCGCTATCGAGGCGCACGACCATTATCTGCGGGTCCATACCGACGCCGGCGCGGAGTTGATCACCCTGCGGTTCGCCGACGCGCTGGACGAACTGGCGCGGGCGCACGGATGGCGGGTCCATCGTTCGTGGTGGGTGGCGGCCGATGCGGTGGAAGAGGTGCGCTGGCGACGCGGGACAGGCGAAATACGCCTCGTCGGCGGCCTGACGGCGCCGGTCAGCCGGACCCATGGCCCCGTGCTGAAAGCGGCAGGCTGGCTCTAGAGGCCTCCGCCCACCGTCGAGCGTGATCGCCCGGTCTGGGCCGGACGATCACGATTGGGACGAAACCCTATTCCGGCAGGTCTTCGGCCAGGATCGCCATCTCGAACATGAACGAGCCTTCCTCGTCTTCGTCCTCAAAGACGATGCCGATGAACTCGTCGCCGACATAGACCTCGGCCGAGTCGTTC
>JBKBXN010000324.1:0-652 GCA_046314055.1 Brevundimonas sp. | reverse complement strand
GGCCGAGGGGATCATGTCGGCCACCGGCGCGCCGGGCGTGCGCGCCGCCATCGGCGGGAAATAGCCGTGGATCAGTTGAAGCTTCTCGTCCCGCGTCATCCGCGCCAGCAGGGCGTCGGCCCTTACCGCACTCTGGTCCGCGTCGGTTGCGGATCGTGCGGCGGCGGGGCGGGCGGCCTGCGCCGCCACGCCCATGGGGGCGAGGCCGATGGCGACCGCAAGAGCCAGGCTGCTGATCGATTTGGACTTCGTCATTACGGACACGGATTTCCCCTGAAACAGACGCAAGACGGCGGACGGACCGCCGGACACACCAGTGGGAACAGGACGAGCACGACCGTTGGCGACGGCGAAGGCCGACGTCATAACCCGTTGATTCACGGGAAAAGTTGGTCATGTCCGAGGATAGGGCGCCTGAACGCCCTCACCGTCGGCCTTTAAGGCCTCCGATCATGTTTCGCTCCCTGTCATGGAGACTCTTCGGTCTCTCACATGTCAAAATAGACATGGATTGAGAGCGTTCACAACACAAATTGGCCACTGTCGAACATCGTTGTTTGAGCGCTGCGTTCACAACAGGTTTCAATGAAATCTGGTAACCGGTGTCATCTGGCGGTTGCGCTGTCTGGCAGCCGCGTCCGTTTCATGGAAT
>JBKBXN010000323.1:0-659 GCA_046314055.1 Brevundimonas sp. | reverse complement strand
ATCGGGGTTTTGGTCGCGTTCTTGCCGGCTGCGCTCATCGGCGCGGCCGCGCATTCGCTCATCAAGTCGTATCTGTTCAACGTGTGGGTGGTCTGCTTCACCCTGATCGCGGGTGGCGCCGTTCTCCTCTGGGTCGACCAGCTCGAGTTCAAGCCGAGATACCGCGACGTGATGCAATTCTCGCTGCCGATGTGCCTGATCATCGGCATCTGCCAATGCTTCGCCATGATCCCCGGCGTATCGCGGTCCGGCGCCACCATCGTCTCGGCAATGCTGCTTGGCGCGGACAAGCGATCGGCTGCCGAATTTTCCTTCTTTCTTGCGATGCCGACGATGGCGGGCGCCTTCACGCTCGATCTGATCAAGAACCACGATCAGCTGTCGTCGCATAATGTCGCGCTGGTCGCGATCGGGTTCGGCTGTTCCTTCGTGGCGGGCTACGTCGTCGTGAAGACGTTTCTCGACTATGTCTCGCGCCACGGTTTTGGGCTGTTCGCGTGGTGGCGCGTGATCGTCGGAACGATCGGGCTGGTGCTGCTCGCGGTCGGCTTCTGAACGCAGCCGCTCACAATTACGCGAAGCGGCCAGTGCGGAACTGGCCGGTCCGGCGAAACCGCCAGAGATAGCTCGGCGCGATCGCCTCGTAGGAGGCTGGCGTA
>JBKBXN010000322.1:0-681 GCA_046314055.1 Brevundimonas sp. | reverse complement strand
CGCCAAAACGTCTTGAAGGGCCGCCAGGGCGACCGGTGACTGGAGCTCAGGGCCCGGACGCCGCATGGACGCCCCGGGCAGGTCGGGCTTTAGGGCGCCGGCGCGGCCGGAACGCCCTCCCCTTCGGCTTCGGCGTCGAGGAAGGGATTACGAATCTGGGCCGCCGGAGCGTCCAGGCCGCTCGTGCCGGTTTCAGCCGGGAGGGCCGGCGCCGGCGCCGCAGGCGTGGGCGCGGTGTTCAGCTGGCTGGGATCCAGGGCTTCGATATTCAGCCGGTCCACGGCCGATCCGCCGCTGACGCGGCCAGACACCAGGGTGATGGTCAGGCTGAGCGCAAAGAACACGCCGCCCAGAATCCAGGTGAACCGGGACAGGAAGTCCCCTGCGCCCCGGGCGCTCATGAAGTTGCCCGAGCCGCCGCCGCCCATGCCCAGCGCGCCGCCCTCCGAGCGCTGCAGCAGCACAAGACCGATGAGGGCCAGGCAGACCAGAATCTGAAGACCGAGCAGAATGCTGAGAAGCATGGACAAGTCCAAAACGTCTGGGTGCGGGGCTCCATACGGAAACCCGCGCCGAAAAACCAAGCGCGCGCTCTATCATCCCGAACGCCGCAAGGCCATAGGGTCAAGGCCCGCGACCCAATAGCTAGGCCTTCGGCGCGCCCGCGACAATGGCCAGGAA
>JBKBXN010000321.1:0-681 GCA_046314055.1 Brevundimonas sp. | reverse complement strand
GGGGCGCTGGGCAAGGCGCCGGTCAGCACCTCCAGCTGGCGGCGCGCGAAGTCGATCTGCTGGTGCGCGCGCAGCTCGTCGGCGCGCAGCAGGTCCAGCCGCGCCTCGAGGTCGTCGACGTCGGTGCGCGTGCCGGTGCCGGCGGCCAGCGCCTTGCGGGCGGCGTCGGCCTGGGCCTCGGCGGCACGGCGCTGCACGAGGACGAGTTCCAGCTGATCCTGCGCCAGCAGGACGTTGAAATAGGCTTCGGCGACGCGGGCCGCGAGGTTGCCCTCCTCCACCCGCAGGACGGCCTCGGCGTCGGCGACCTGCGCGCGCGCCACCTCGACTCCGGCGACCAGCGCCGGCCGGTACAGCGGCTGGCGCACCGAGAGCGTCAGGTTTTCGCTCCAATAGCGCTCGTCAACGGTGGCGGGCTGGCCCAGGAAATTGGCAGAGGTGCGGCTGAGGTCGTTGTGCAGGCGGCTGGCTGCCACGGCGACTTGTGGACGCAGCTGCGCCTGGGCCTGTGGCAAGCGCTCGCGCTGGGCCTCGGTGGCGGCGCGGGCGGCACGCAGGCGGGCGTCGTGCTCGCGGGCCAGCTGGTAGGCCTGCCCGAGATCGACCGCGTACGAGGGCCGGGGCACCAGTCCTACGGCCAGCAACGCGGCGGCGAGCAGACTGGCCAGCCGGTAGGGTGCA
>JBKBXN010000320.1:0-681 GCA_046314055.1 Brevundimonas sp. | reverse complement strand
GTCGGCGACATTGACCACCTGGGCGAGCACGCGTGTCCCGTGGGCCTTCAGCTGCGCCTCGGCGCGGGCGTTCTTGTCGGGGTTCGAGCCCCAGATGACCACGTCGGCGCCGGCCTGGGCCATGGCGTCCGCCATGCCAAGCCCGATGCCCCCATTGCCGCCGGTGACCAGGGCGACCTTGCCGGTCAGGTCGAAGGGTTTATAGGCCACGGCGTCCTCCTCGCTCTCAAACGCTTGTTGGCGCGAGGAAAGGCGGGCGGGGACGAAGCGTCAAGGGCGGGGGCGTGGCTAGGTGCGCCGAAGCGTCTGAGACGGGCTCAAAGCCGACCTTCTGAAGGTCGGCTTCCAGTGAGGCCGGATGACCGCGGAAGTGTGGACATGCGCTGCTCCGGTTCAGCTGGGCGGCAGAAACCGTGCGCATCACCCTTTTCCAGAAGAGCTTCAACAGGTGGCGTTAGGGACCCTGCCTCGGAGGAATCGGGAAGGTGACCCCACGAGCTTCGAGCGCAGCCATCAACCTCGGCTTCCAGATCTCTTGCCGCTTATTCATCGACGTACGGTTTTGCAATCTTCTTCCAAGACCGTTCAGATCATAGTTGTAGCCACGCTCAAGTAATTCAATGACCTTCTCATATTCCCCCAGGGCCACAAGCACAGTTGCTAAGGTATGACCCGGAATAT
>JBKBXN010000319.1:0-684 GCA_046314055.1 Brevundimonas sp. | reverse complement strand
GCCGCCAGCATCGGCGAGGAGCCGGGCACGATCGAGGACGTGATCGAGCCGTACCTGATCCAGCAGGGTTATCTGCAGCGCACGCCGCGCGGCCGCTGCGCGACGCTGGCGGCGTACCGCCACCTGGGTGTGGCGCCACCGGCACAGGGCGGCGCCACGCTGTTCGACGACGAAGGCGCCTGACCAGCGTCGTTTCCCGGCCGCCCTGGGGGCGCGGTCAGGCCGCAGCCTGCTCGTCGCGCGGGCCGGCTTCGTCGGCCTCTTCCAGGTGGCGCGTGTCGCCCCACGACAGCAGCGCAAAGCCGCTGTCGGCGGTCCACAGCAAGCGGTGGATAGCGGCGTTGCCCATCGCCCAGGCGCGCGGCGCCTGCAGGTCCACGCGGTTGGCGATGCGGTACAGGATGTCGAGCACGCCGCCGTGCGCCACCACCGCGATCGCCTGGCCCGGGTGGCGCGCGGCCAGTTCGGTGAAGGCGGCCTGCACGCGTGCGTGCAGGTCCAGCAGCGACTCGCCCTCCGGCGGGGCGAAGTCCGGCACGCGCGCCTTCCAGGCCTGCACGACGTCGGGGTGTTCCTGCTCCAGCTCGGCCCAGGTGCGGCCTTGGAAGGCGCCGAAGTGGCGCTCGCGCAGGCCGGGGTGCGTCTGCACCGGCAGCTCGCGCTGGCGCGCGATGGCTTCGGCCG
>JBKBXN010000318.1:0-685 GCA_046314055.1 Brevundimonas sp. | reverse complement strand
GTGAAGCGGCCGGTCGAGAAATAGTGGTAATAGTCGCCGTGATTGTCTAGCAGCGCATCGCCGAGCAGGGCGAGGTCGCGCGCGGTGGAGACCTGCTGCGGGTTGGGTAGGCCGGAGGCGTTCTTGAAGGTGGTGTTGTAGAGGCCGAGTTCGGCGGCCTTGGCGGTCATCTGTTTCGCGAACCTGGCTTCGGTGCCGCCGAGGTGTTCGGCCACGACAACGGCGACATCGTTGGCGGATTTGGTGACCAGGGCGAGGATGGCGTCCTCGACCTTGATCTTGGAGCCGGCAGTGAGTTTCAGGTTCGAGGGGGGCTGGTTGGCAGCGTTGCGCGACACCGTCATCTTGTCGCTGAGGCTGACCTCGCCGGCCTTGATGGCATCGAAGAGGAGGTAGAGCGTCATCACCTTGGTGATCGAGGCGGGGAAGCGGGCATCATCGCCGTTGCGGCTGTGCAGGACTTCGCCGGTATCGGCATCCATCACGAAGGCGGCGTATTTCTCGGCATGGGCGACGGCAGGGAGAGCCGTTGCAGTGGCACTGGCGGCGATCGTCAGGACCGCAGCGCGCGACAGCAGGGAAAAGTCAAGCAGCGCCATCGCAGCTCCTCCAGAACTCACACAAACCCCGGCTTTCCCGGTCTGACACTAAATTCCGCCAAACCAGTTGACCACAGCTTAACGCA
>JBKBXN010000317.1:0-702 GCA_046314055.1 Brevundimonas sp. | reverse complement strand
CAGGGCGCGGACTTCGCCGCCTTCGCGACGGAGATGGTCGAACTGGGCCGGGATGCGGCAAGGATCGTGGCGGAGTTCTCGAGGTCGCACCGCACGCTGGTCGGCGCGCTGGAGATTGCCGCGAACGCCAACGACCAGTTCCGCAGGAAGCACGGGCAGACACTCGCGGCGATCTCGGCGCGGCTCGGCGGGCAGCTCGCCACGGTCGAGGCCCACAGGGTGCGGGCGATGGCCGACCTTGCCGAATCGGGGCGCATGTCGGCCGCGATCTCGGCGCGGATCGGCGATGCGGTGTCGGCGCTGCAGATCGGCGACATCACCCGCCAGCGGCTCGAGCATGTCGAGGAGGCGCTCCACGGCCTCGACGAGGGGGCGCATTCGGGCATGACGCAAGCGCTGGTGCTGCGGCTCCAGCAGGCGCAGCTCGACGAGACGGGCGCCGATTTCGGGCGCGAGATGGGATCCTTCGCCGGGGCGCTGGCAAGCCTTGCCAGCGACGCGCGCCGGGTGCTCGACGAAGGCCGCAGCCAGTCCGAGGCGCTGCTGGCGAACGGCGGCACGGCGCTCGCCGGGCTGGTGGCCGACCTCGGATCGATGGTCGCCCTGCTCGCGGATTTCGAGGAGATGCGCGCGAGACTGGCGGGGCTGCGCGCCGAGGTGGGCGAGTGCGTGAGCGGCATGCAGGCCCGCATGGAGACGATC
>JBKBXN010000316.1:0-703 GCA_046314055.1 Brevundimonas sp. | reverse complement strand
AGCCTTCCGCCTCTCCAAAAGCCGTACGACCTGGTTCTGGAGCGTGTTCTTCGCGCCCCTTTTGATGTTGGGCCTGAGCGCCCTGACCAGCTTTGTCATCAAGGCCAAGGAAGCCGAGATCACTGCCGATCCCAATATCCAGGCAGACCTGGCCGAAATACTGGTGACCACGCCCCTTGATCTGGGCCAGGCCATGGTCACCAATGCCGCCAGCCTGTCGAATCCGCTGGTGGTCACCTTCATGCTGATCGGCGCCGCCACTGTGTATGCGGGCGACTATCGCTGGGAGACCTGGCGCCTGATCAGTGCGCGCAACACCCGCACCAACCAACTGCTGGGCAAGGTCGCCGTTGTTACCGGTCTGGCCGTGGTCGCCATGCTGGCCATGCTGATCTCCAGCACCATTAGTGACGTGATCCAGGCGGGCATCTTCAGTCGCGGTCTGACCTTCACCATGGACGCCGGTGACGTCGGACAGTTCTTCGCGTTGGCGGGTCTATCGCTGCTGCGGATCGTGCAGTTCACCATGATGGGCCTGCTGGCCGCCGTGATGACCCGCTCGTTGTTGGTGGCCCTGTTCGTGCCCCTCGTGCTGGGGATCGCCCAGTTCTTTGTGCCGATGCAGATCCTGCCGCAGATGGGCCTTATGCCGGACAGCTGGGTCTCGATCCTGTTCAACCCGGGCGGTGCCATCGAGTCGATC
>JBKBXN010000315.1:0-706 GCA_046314055.1 Brevundimonas sp. | reverse complement strand
GGTGGGAGCGGACGGGGCGTTGATCGTCACCCCCTACTATATCCGCCCTTCTCAGGCGGGCATGGCGGCGCATTTCGAGGCCATCGCCGACGCCGTCCAGCTGCCGATTCTGCTCTACAACGTGCCGCCGCGGACAGGGGCCGATCTGGCCAATGAGACGGTGGCGCGACTGGCCGCGCATCCGAACATCGTCGGCATCAAGGACGCCACCGGCGACATGGGCCGCGTCAGCTGGATGCGCGCCAACATCAGCGGCCAGTTCGACCTGATCTCGGGCGATGATTCGAGCTATCTGGGTTATCACGCCCATGGCGGGGTCGGACTGATCTCGGTGGCGTCCAATGTCGCGCCCGAGGCCATGGTCGCCCTGCACAATGCGCTGGCGGCCGGCGATTACGCCACCGCCCGCGATTGGCAGAATCGGCTGATCGGCTTGTGCAAGGCGCTGTTCCTCGACAATTCGCCGGCGCCGACCAAATACGCCCTGGCCCGGTTGGGCCTGTGCAGCGAGGAGGCGCGCCTGCCGCTGTCGCCGACCGCTGACGCAGTCAAGCCGTTGATCGACCGCGCCATGGCGGATGCGGGCGTCGTCTGATGGCGCCGCAGCCGCAGTCCAAATCGAAACTCATCGCTGAAAATCGCCGCGCACGGTTCGACTATTTCCTCGAAGACAATATCGAGGCCGGGATCCAACTACTGGGCACCG
>JBKBXN010000314.1:0-725 GCA_046314055.1 Brevundimonas sp. | reverse complement strand
AACCATTGCCATGACGTCCTGGTGCGCGCCGACCGTCACGGCCAGATCTCCTACGCCTCCCCATCGATCCAGATTCTGGGCTATCGGCCTGACGAGGTGGTCGGTCGAAACCTTGCCGATTTCGTGGCTCCAGATCAGCGGGATTCCGTGATCTCTGGACTGGCGACGGTGTTTGATCCCGCCTCGCCCAACTTCGACCCCGCCTCCCCGCGAGAGATCAAACAGCGCCCCTATCCCGCCCAGCATCGGGCAGGCCACACCCTCTGGCTGGAGGGCGCCTCGACGGTCGTCTATGACGCCGCTGGCCAGCCGGCGGAGCTGATCAGCGTCTATCGTGATGTCACCGACCAACTGGCGCTCAATCAGCGGCTGGAGGCGGCCGTCGAGGCCAAGGCGGCCTTCCTGGCCAATATGAGCCATGAGTTACGCACCCCCCTGACCAGCATCCTCGGCTTCACCGCCCTATTGCAGCAGGCGCAACTGCCGGAGGCTGCGGAGAGCCATGTCCGGCGCATCGCCATCGCCGGCGAGGCCCTGCTGGCCCTGATCAATGACGTTCTCGACGTCTCCAAGCTGGAGGCCGGGCAGATACAGCTGGAGCTGGAACCCACCGAGGCGCCAGCCCTGGTGGAGGAGGTGCGCGAAATCCTCTCTGTGCAGGCCTCGGTTAAAGGCGTCAGCCTGCAAATCATCGACGAGCTTGCCCGTCCAAGGCGTCAGGTGGA
>JBKBXN010000313.1:0-746 GCA_046314055.1 Brevundimonas sp. | reverse complement strand
CACCCTCTCTCGGCGCTTCTCGGCGCGGAAAAGGCTCGCAACGCTGCCGCCACCATTTACACCACCGGCTCCTACTGGTTCTCGGCCGCGCCGATGGCGGCGTCTCTCGAAACGCTGCGGCTCATTCGTGAAACAGATTATCTTGAGCGCACGCAGGCGCTCGGCCAGCGGCTGCGCAAAGGTCTGGGCGAGGCGGCGGGCCATCATGGCTTTGCCCTGCGCCAGTCCGGCCCGGCGGAAATGCCCCTGATCATGCTGGAAGATGATCCGGGCTATTCCAAGGGCTACGCGTGGAACCAGGCGCTCCTGAAGCGCGGCGTCTACTTCCACCCCTGGCACAACATGTTCATCTGCGCCGCAATGACCGAAGAAGATATCGATCAAACCCTTCAGGCAGCGGACGATGCCTTCAAGGTTGTGCGCGAAGCAGGTCCTCTGCCACCGGTCGAAAAACTCGCCATTCTGGGGCTGCTGGCGGATGGTCACTGAGGCAGCCTTTCGGGCGCCGCCAACGACTGCAGAAGCTGTTCAGGACTGGAGCCCTTCGATGGACGAGGCGGGCCGGCTGACAATCAATATGGCGGCCATAGCCGCCAACTATCACCGTCTCTGCGCGATTCATCCATCCTCGCGTGTCGGGGCGGTGGTGAAAGCAGATGCTTATGGTCTGGGAGCGGCTGATATTGCGCCCATGCTGGCGGCGCAGGGCGCGCGGCAGTTCTTTGTCGCGCATCTGGCCGAAGCCC
>JBKBXN010000312.1:515-754 GCA_046314055.1 Brevundimonas sp. | reverse complement strand
GGCGGCTGCGGAGCCTGCTGTGCGAAGCCCGGATGGGCCCACAGCCAGCCCGTGGCGCAGAGTGCCAGCCACCCGCCTGCGGCGAATGGGCATGCGTATCGTGTTGCCAGAAACGGTTGGGCCATCGCGCTATCCAAGCTTTCCCCAAATCTCGGATGCAGTGCTGAACGTTATCACACTGCCAGAGCGTCGCCGACCGGCCTTCTGGAATGCCTGAATGGCAAAAATGAGGAGCCGGA
>JBKBXN010000312.1:0-505 GCA_046314055.1 Brevundimonas sp. | reverse complement strand
CGGAGTGCGGCTTCAGACCAGATAAAGCGCGGCCACGATCCCGGCGACAATGAGGATGGCCGCGAGCGTTGCCCACAATCCGAGCCGTTCCTCGATGATGGTCCGGGCCCGGTCGCCATAGCGATGCAGGATGAAGGCAAGCACGTAGAACCGCGCGCCGCGCGTGATCACCGAAAACAGAATGAAGAGCAGGAGATTGTATCCTGCAAATCCCGAAGTGATCGTCACCAGCTTGTAGGGAATGGGCGTCAGGCCCTTCAGCAGAATGATCAACGCACCCCACCTGGCGTAATAATCCTTGAACGCCTCCGCTTCGGCCCCGAGGCCGTAGGCCGAGATCACCCACTGCCCAACCGAGTCATACAGCAGCGCGCCGATCGCATAGCCGAGAACACCGCCCAGGACTGAGGTCCAGGTGCACAGGAAGGCATAGGAATAGGCCTTGTCGGGCCGCGCCAGTGACATCGGGATCAGCATGGCGTCCGGCGGAATCGGGAAAAACGAG
>JBKBXN010000311.1:0-759 GCA_046314055.1 Brevundimonas sp. | reverse complement strand
GTCGCCATAGCCGACGCCGAAATTGATCTCGATCCGCCGCGTCTGCTGGCCGGTCAGATTGGTCAGGGGATCGCTCAGGACCTTGGAATTGGGAATGACGATCTTGTGGTTGTTGGCGTTCGACAACTGGGTCGTGAACAGGTCCAGCCGCTGCACCGTGCCCGACATCCCGCCCACATCGACCACGTCGCCGACGCGGTAGGGTCGCAGCACCAGCAGCATGATCCCCGAGGCCACGTTCGACAGCGTCCCCTGCAAGGCCAGACCGACGGCCAGCGAGGCGGCGCCCAGCACAGCGATGATCGAAGTCGTCTGTACGCCGAGCCGCTGCAGCACGGCGATCATGCCGATGATGACGACGACGACCCGAACCACCTGCACGGCGAAACTCAGAACGGTCGGATCGTGCCGGAAACCCCGCACCCGCGAAAGGGCGTTCCGCGACGCCCGCGACGCCCACTTGGCCGCAAACAGCGTCGCGACAAAGATCAGGACCGCAATGGTCAGGTTGATGGCGAAGTCGCCGGCCATGTCGGTGACCTTGGCCAGCATGGCGGCGTCGACGGCGACCGCCTGACGCCCTGCGGCGACGGCTTCTGCGATAGGGGAAGCGTTCAACATGGGCCGGGTCTAACGCCTCGATCTCCGAATGGAAGCCCGCTCAGGGCAATTTCACCTAGGACACAAGGCCGACACGGCATTCACCTCCCCGTTCGCTAAGGCGAACGGGGAGGACAGGCGGGAGCGTCAGCGAGCGCC
>JBKBXN010000310.1:0-764 GCA_046314055.1 Brevundimonas sp. | reverse complement strand
CCGCTGAACGGCGTGACCGCCTGCGCCGGGCTTCTGTCGAGTTCCGTCCTGACCCTGGATCAACAGCGTCTGGTCGGCATCATCACCGGCGCCGCAGACCATTTGAGCGGCCTGATCGCCGACCTTCTCGACCTGGCGCGCATCGAATCCGGCGAGCTGAAGCTCAATCCGGCCCCCGTGGACCTGGAGGCCTTGGTCAGGGCCGCCGCCGACCTGTGCCGGCTGAAGGCCGATGAAAAGGGCGTGGGCTTGAGGCTGGATCTGAGAGACATCCTCGGCGAACGGGTTTGGCTGGATTCAGCGCGCTTCAAACAGGTGCTGGTCAACCTGTTGGCCAACGCCATCAAATTCACCGACTCGGGCGAGGTTCGCCTCAATGTCACTCGCAAGGGAGACAGGTTCCGGTTCGAGGTCAGAGACACCGGAATCGGCTTCAGCCCGGAACAGCGAAACGCCATCTTCGACCGGTTTCAGCAGGCCGACGCGACGATCACGCGCCGGTTCGGCGGCACGGGTCTGGGCCTGGCGATCTGCCGCGACATCGTGCAGGCCATGGACGGGATCATGGACTGCCGCTCGACCCCCGGCAAAGGTTCGGTCTTCTGGGTCGAGCTGGACCTGCCGGCGGTCGTTCGGGCTGAACAGGCGGTTCGCTCCGCCGATGAAGGCGCCGGCACAGCGGCGGGGACGGGCGCCGAGACAGAGCTTGCCGGATTGCGGGTTCTGGTCACGGACGACAATGACACCAATCGGCAGGTGGTGGG
>JBKBXN010000309.1:0-768 GCA_046314055.1 Brevundimonas sp. | reverse complement strand
TCCAGGACCCGGGCGTCTGTCGTGTCGCCCAGCGCGAAGACCGCCCGGCGGGCCTGCACGTCGTCCAGGGTGGCGACCGCCGCGGTGAAGGGGACCAGCCGGCGCCAGTCGTCGGCGTCATAGCCCCCGCCCTCGGGCTCGTCTCCAGGCCCGGCGAGGTCGTCAGGATCGATGGTCATGAGCGAAGGATCCTTTCTGGGCGTGAAGGCTGCTCACAGCCACTTGGAACGCCGGAAGCCGAAATAGAGGGTGGTGCAGATCGCGGCGATCACTGCAAGCACGGTGGGATAGCCGTAGCGCCAGTGCAGCTCGGGCAGATAGTCGAAGTTCATCCCATAGATGCCGGCGATGGCCGTGGGCACGGCCAGGATGGCGGCCCAGGCCGCCAGCCGGCGGGTGATCACCCCCTGGCGCTGCTGCTCCAGCAGGTTGGAGACCTCGAACACCGAGGTCAGGATTTCGCGCAGGCCGCCGACCCGGGAATTGACCCGCCGCACATGGTCGCGAATGTCGCGAAAATAGGGCCGCACCTCCGGGTCGAGGCAGGGAAACTCCAGCCGCTCCAGGCGGCTGGCCACCTCCTCCATGGGCCCCATGATGCGCTCGAAGCGCAGCAGCTCCCGACGCCGCTGAAACAGGGCGCGGATCTCGTCACGGCTGAGGAAGGTGTCCAGCGCCCGCTGCTCCATGTCCAGCACCGCCTCCTCCGCCTGATCGACGATGGGGGTGTAGCCGTCGACCACGAAGTCGAGGATGGCGTGCAGCACA
>JBKBXN010000308.1:0-800 GCA_046314055.1 Brevundimonas sp. | reverse complement strand
CCTGTATGAAGCCTATGCGCGCGGCGGGCAGATTGCCGGGGGCAAGACGCTGATCCGGGGCGACACGCTGGAGGCGCTGATCCGCCCGCGCGTAGACGGGCCAGACCTTGTGCTGCCCATGGACACCAAGTTTGGCGCAGGCATCATGATCAACAGCCATGGCAAGTTTGGGCCCAATCCCGAGACGCTGGGCCATTCGGGCTGGGGCGGGTCGATGGCGATTGCAGACCCCGCGCGGGAGCTGGCGGCGGCCTATGTGATGAACCGGCAGTCGGCCTCGCTGGTGGGCGATCCGCGAGCAGCGGCACTGGTGGAAGCGGCCTATGGCTGTCTGTGAGCCATGCTGAGCAGTCTCGACTGGGCCGCGTTCCTGTTTGCCGTCGCCGTGATCGAGCTGACGCCGGGGCCCAATATGGGCTGGCTCGCCGCCCTGACTTTGCGGGAAGGTCGCAAAGGCGGCCTTGCCGCTGTTGCGGGCATCACGTCCGGACTTTCTCTCCAGCTTCTCGCGGCCGTCACAGGGCTGACCGCGCTGATCGTCAGCGCGCCAGCCATATTCGGTTTGCTGCATTGGGCCGGCGTCGCCTTCATGCTGTACCTGGCAGCAGATGCCTTGATGGACACAGGCACGGCAGCGCCTGCAACCGCCGCCGGTGAGCGTGGCTTCCGGCGCGGCGTCATTGCCAATGTGCTCAACCCCAAGGCCCTGGCATTTTACGTCCTGCTTATAAGCCAGTTCGTGAACCCCGCCGCAGGTCCGGTCTGGCTGCAGAGCCTGCTGCTCGGATCAATCCATCTTC
>JBKBXN010000307.1:0-826 GCA_046314055.1 Brevundimonas sp. | reverse complement strand
CCGGCCTGATCCCGGCCTGGCTTGAGGTGCTGCCCCTGATGCGGCCCGGCGACGAATGGATCATCACCGTTCCGCCAGAGATGGGCTATGGCGAGCGGGGACAGGGGCCGATCCCCCCCAATAGCGTGCTGATCTTCCGGATCGAGCTGATCGATGTCCTGCCGGGGCCCGGCCGCGTCCAGCGGGGCTAGATCGAGGCCTCCAGCGCCCCATAGAGGCGACTGACCTCGATGGGCTTGCTCACATGGCGGTCCATGCCGGCGGCCAGCAGCTCGTCCACCTGATGATCCATGGCGTCGGCCGACAGGCCGATGATCGGCGTGCGCCGCCGGCTCTGGCTCTTTTCCCGGGCGCGAATGGCCGCCGTGGCGGCAAGTCCGTCCATCACCGGCATGCGCACATCCATCAGCACGAGGTCCCAGTCGCCGCTCTCCCAGGCGGCCAGGGCCGCCGCCCCGTCCTCGACGATGACGGGCTCGATGCCCAGCGGCGCCAGCAGGGCCCGCAAGACCACCTGATTGACGCTGTTATCCTCCGCCGCCAGTACGCGCAGTCCGGCCAGCGCCCCGGTGGGGGCGCTTGACCCCTCCGGCGCCGCCTCGGAAGCGTCACCGAGCCGGGCCACGGGAAGTTCGAGGGTGAAGATCGAGCCTTCCCCCGGCGTGCTCTTCGCCTGCAGCGTCCCGCCCATGAGCGCGCAGAGTTCATGGGAGATGGCGAGGCCAAGGCCCGTGCCCCCGTGCCGGCGGGTGGTGGAGGAATCCAGCTGGGCGAACCGGATGAACCGGCGGGAAAGCTCGGCCCCGGTCATGCCGGGGCCCGTGTC
>JBKBXN010000306.1:0-827 GCA_046314055.1 Brevundimonas sp. | reverse complement strand
GTGAGAATTCGTTCGGGAGCCCCGCCGATGCGGCAGCGGATCAGGAATTGGATGCTGGGCCTGGCGGCCGGCGTGGCTGTGATGGGCGCAGGGAGCGCGGCTCTGGCCCAGTGCACCAGCTGCGAGCCTGACCCCTGCACCTCGTGCCAACCGCCGGAGCCTCCGACACCCCCGTCCTGTGGCGGCGGGGGCGGATCGTGCGGCGGCGGGGGAGGCGGAGGCGGCTGGAACTCCAACACCAACGTCAATGTGAACGTCAACGTCAATGCGGGCGCCAGCGCCAATGCGAACGCCGGGTCGCGGGCCTATGTCAACGCCAGGGCCGGCGGCTTTTCGGGCAGTATCGGCGGGGGCGGCGGCGGCTCGGCCTATGTGACCGTGGATCAGCCCTATCCGACCACCATCCAGGGCCTGGCCGTGGATGGACTGGCCCAGACGGTGCGGACGCCCTTCACCGCCTGGCGTCGGTCGATGAAGCGGGTGGTGATCCAGGCGGTCTGTATCGACGACCGTCAGGTGCCACACCCCGCGTCGCAGGTCCGGCCGGACCGGGAGATCGCCGACGGCTACGAGGGCGAACTTTATCGTTGCCTCGCCGGGACCTGGCTGCAGGCCACCATCGCCGACTATCAGGGCGACATCAGCTTCGACCACGGCACGACCCTGACCTGCAGGAAGCATGAGGCCCTGTGGTTCGGCGGCGAAGGCAAGCTGGAATGCCGGCCCGAGAAGGCCGAGCGCGATTGCAACGAGCGGTCGCTGCTGCGTCGCTACGGCGCCGGGGTGAAGATCCTGACCATGTATCGCGAAGAAGAATACACCGAATA
>JBKBXN010000305.1:0-830 GCA_046314055.1 Brevundimonas sp. | reverse complement strand
CCGTTCGAGATCGGCTTCAACGCCCGCTACCTGCTGGACGTCGCCGGCCAGATCACCGGCGAAAACGCCGCCTTCCGATTCGCCGACCCGGCCTCGCCGACGCTGGTGCTCGATCCGGGCGATCCGGGCGTCCAGTATGTGCTGATGCCGTTGAGGGTGTAGGCAAGAGATTTCCGCTCATCCCGGCGAAAGCCGGGACCCAGTTCTTTCGTTCGCACCGGAGGCTGGCCTTGGCGTTCTTCACCTACATCATCGCCAGCCGCCGAAACGGCACGGTCTACACCGGCTCGACCGACGATTTGATCAAGAGGGTCGCCGAACACCGCGAAAAGCTGCGTCCCGGCTTTACGCGCAGATATGGCGTCGCGCTTCTGGTCTGATACGAGGTTCACGAAACGCGTCATGCGGCCTTCGTGCGCGAACGGCAGATCAAGGAATGGAAACGGATCTGGAAGCTGGAACTGATCGAGCGCAAGAACCCGGCATGGGCGGATTTGTTTCCGACGCTGCTCGGTTAGATCGTGCCGAGCGAAAGGACTGGGTCCCGGCTTTCGCCGGGATGAGCGGAAGAACTTGATCCAATCCCTCGCCCTCACCGACTTCCGCTCCTATGCGAGCGCGCGGCTGGACCTGGCGTCCGGTCCGGTGGTGCTTCATGGCCCAAACGGAGCGGGCAAGACCAATCTGCTGGAGGCCGTCAGCCTGCTGACCCCCGGCAAGGGGCTGCGGAGCGCGACCGCCGCCGAGATGGGTCGGCGCGAGCCCGGCGAGGCGGTGGGCCGCGCCTGGGCCGTCATGGTCGAACTGGACGACGAGACGCGGCTGGGCAC
>JBKBXN010000304.1:0-865 GCA_046314055.1 Brevundimonas sp. | reverse complement strand
CGCGCGGCGGCCAGTCCCGGCTGAAGATGATCGAGGTGGAGGGGCTGGACGAGGCCGAGCTGAAGGCGCGGCTGGACGGGATCATCTCGGCGGCTTGAGCGTTGGTTGGAGACCCAAGCGAGGACCGATCATGTTCCACACCGGCTCCAAGATCCGTCACAGACACCCCGGCACGCGCCGCGCGGCGGTCGCCATACCCGTCGTCCTCCTGCTGTCCGTCCTCGCCTGGCTCGGCGTCGCGGCGCTTCTGGGCTGAGACCGGGCGTCCGGAAGAGCGCGCGATCCCGCGTCGGCGACGTCACTCAACCTCGCAGGCGATTCCTGTTCTTCCGCCGCATGGGGGCTGTTCGAGGCTGGAAACGTCAACCCTGACCCTAGAGGAGGCGGAGCCTCCGTGGCCGTCGGAGACGGTGTAGGTAAAGCTGTACTGCCCGACGGCGTTGGGGGCGGTGTAATGACATAGGCGCCGCCGGGGCCGACGGAGGCGGAGCCGCCGGTGGCGGGGCTGACCGCGGTGACGATGAGGTCGTCGCCGTCGGGATCGCTGTCGTTGGCGGTGACAGGGATCGGCGTCGAGGCGCCGACGGTCGTGGAGCCCGTGTCGTCATAGGCGACGGGGTTATGGTTGACTGCGGTCACGGTGACGGTGACGGTGGCGGAGGCCGACCCGCCGCGACCGTCACTGACGGTGTAGGTGAAGGTTTTGACGCCGCCGGACGCGGGCGCC
This sequence comes from Brevundimonas sp., assembly GCA_046314055.1. GTDB lineage: Bacteria > Pseudomonadota > Alphaproteobacteria > Caulobacterales > Caulobacteraceae > Brevundimonas. Next base: position 138 of record JBKBXN010000304.1, on the reverse strand, counting down.
GTATAGCGCACATAGGCCCCGCCGCCGAGAATGGCGGCGGTCCCGCCGCGCGGGTCGGCGGCGAAGGGCGGGACGGGGGGGGGGGGTGCGACGGGGGGGCGGGGGGTGGGGGGGGCCGGGAGGTTGTGGGAGGGCGCA
>JBKBXN010000303.1:0-869 GCA_046314055.1 Brevundimonas sp. | reverse complement strand
ATGTCCCCGTGACAGTCCGCATCATTGCTTTCCACAGTCCTCGATCACCGCCAATCCACTGAATGGAACCACGCCATGTCCCGTCTGCACACGGAAAGTCATCTCGTCTCGCGCATCGGCTGGCTGCGTGCTGCAGTGCTCGGGGCCAATGACGGGATCGTCTCAACAGCAAGCCTGATCGTCGGGGTCGCCTCCGCCTCTGCGGCATCCTCCGATGTCCTTGTGGCAGCCATTGCCGGAATGGTTGCTGGCGCACTGTCGATGGCCGCCGGCGAATATGTCTCCGTCAGTTCACAGGCCGACACCGAGGCGGCCGACATGGCTCGTGAACGCCGAGAACTTGAAACCATGCCGGAAGCTGAGCTGGAGGAACTAACCCAGATTTACGTGACACGCGGTCTGACCCTAGACCTTGCCCGGCAGGTTGCCGAGCAACTGACCGCCGGCAATGCGCTTGACGCGCATGCCCGCGATGAGCTGGGTATTGTCGAGCATATGACCGCCCGCCCGATCGAGGCGGCACTTACGTCGGCTATGACCTTTGCCATCGGTGCTGCGCTACCCCTGGCACTGGTGTTCGTTTGGCCAAAAGATACGCTTATTCCTGCGGTCTCGATCGCGTCGCTCATGTTCCTGGCGCTGCTGGGCGCGATCGGGGCCAAGGCAGGCGGTGCGAACATGCTGAAGGCAACCGCACGTGTAACATTCTGGGGAGCGGCTGCCATGGCACTCACCGCAGGTATCGGCGCCCTTGTGGGGACGACCGTATAGGTCGGCAGAGGACAGACTGCTAAAGTGATTACGCTGGCTGCACCGTCTCACGACTTGAACGGTTTTGAACCGACGATCCCGTTGCGCAGTTGCTGTGC
>JBKBXN010000302.1:0-887 GCA_046314055.1 Brevundimonas sp. | reverse complement strand
CGGAGTTGAGCGTGGTTGACGTGTGACCGCGATCGCCCGGTTTGCATTCGACGCCATTATAATGGCTTCTCAATCCTCCAGCCGGACTAAGCACTTTGAATCACGGATCTAGGTCTGCTTCGATCTGCTTGATGGTGTAGGTCCATCCCCAGCCTGGTTGCAAAGCAGGCGCGTTGTCGAATTGGACGCTGGTGCTAAGCTTTCGGGCCTGCCCTGCCGGTATTTCGACGTAGATGCGGGCGTCATCCTGCCCAGTCGTCACGCATCCCTGTTCGCTCGAACTGCTGGGGCAGTTGCGGAGAAGAACCGTCAGGGTGAGAACGCGCAGCGGATAGGTGCTGTTGTTCCGGGCCGTACCGTCTATCCACCAGCCGCCATAGGAGTGCTCGCTGAGCCTCATGTCGGTCAGAACGATCTGCGACGCTGAAATGGCGCTTTGTTCGCGCTGAAGTTTGGCTTGAAAATCGCGATTTTGCTTCTCTCCCATGAACCAAATGAGGGCGACGCCGGCGGCGATCAGCGCCAAGACGCCGAAGCCGAACCGTCGAAAACTATCATTCACGTACATAAGATAGGCGAAGCCGATAACGGCGATCAGTCCCACAATCCAAGCCAAGACGGTCCCTCCCACACCCCAAGTAAGGCATAAACCTCCGAGTCGGGATATCAACGGTTGGTAGGTCTCGCCGTAGACTTGAAGTTTGTCTTGGATGACGGAGGCGTGGTGTTTGGGGTCAACGACCGCCTTGCTGAGGATTTTGCGACGTGGTGTTCAAGAGGCTATGGCACAATCCGTAGGCGCACCGCCGCCGTATCAGGCCCATGACCCTGACCGACATCCTCATTCTGCTGGGACTGAACCTGGCCCTGATCGTGGCCGTGATGCT
>JBKBXN010000301.1:328-893 GCA_046314055.1 Brevundimonas sp. | reverse complement strand
GGCCCGACTCTTCCAGGGTCCAGAAGAGGAACATCGTCGATCGTTCTGTCGGCTGGGCTTTCATCGCTTCGGCAATCTCGAGAATGCCTGCCGTGCCGGTTGCGTTGTCAACAGCGCCGTTGAAGATCTGGTCGGCGTAGAAGTCTTCTCCCGGCGCGCCCTGTTTCATGCCAAGGTGATCCCAGTGCGCCGGATAGAGAACATACTCGTCGGGCGTTTTGGTTACCGGCAGAACACCCATCACGTTGCGGCTGGTGAGCTTATCGATCGACTGATGGATCTCGCCGCGTGCCTTCACACCTTCCAGCGGCACCGGCTGGAATCCGCGGGTCCTGGCCGCTGTCTTCATGGCTTCGAAATCAAGGCCGGCCTTGGCAAACATTTCAACGGCCACATCGCGCTGGATCCAGCCTTCCATCATGGCGCGGTCTGCCCCGCCATTCGGGCGCACCAGATCAGATTGCGCGCCGCTCCAGGAATTGGCTACCACATCCCAGCCATAAGCGGCCGGTTCGGTCTCATGCACGATCAGCGCAGCGGCGGCCCCCTGACGCGCGGCTTCCTC
>JBKBXN010000301.1:0-318 GCA_046314055.1 Brevundimonas sp. | reverse complement strand
GGTCCAGCGGCCGTAATAGGTCATGGCTTTGCCATTAAAGAGCTCCGCGTCGCCTGTGGCAAAACCCGGATCGTTGACGAGGATCACAACCGTCTTGCCGGTATAGTCTTGTCCGGCATAATCGTCCCAGCCATATTCCGGGGCAACGGCGCCATAACCCACGAACACCACATCGCTTGGCTCGAAGGAAATGTGGTCGGCATTCTGGCGCTTGGTCCAGACCACTGTCTGATCCTTCAGGGTGAGCGAGAGTTCATCCTGATCGGGCCAGGTGAGCACAAGGTTGGACGAGGCCGGGTCAATCGTCTGGTTGACCAT
>JBKBXN010000300.1:0-893 GCA_046314055.1 Brevundimonas sp. | reverse complement strand
GCGGCCGCCGACCTTCGTCGCGTTCTGCTCGCGCCCCGAGGCGCTCCCCGAGAGCTACCTGCGCTATCTGGTGAACGGCCTGCGCGAGAGTTTCGACCTGAAGGGCACGCCGATCCGCTTCCACCTGAAGAAGACGGACAATCCCTACGCCGAGACGGGGCGGAAGATCCGGTAGGGCGGGAACGCGCGATGCGCCCCCCGCCCGTCGCGGCTCAATACCCCACCGTGAACCGCATCCGGACGTGCTTCGGCGCTTCCAACTCATCGACCAGCGCCACCGCGTAGTCCTCCGCCGAGATGGCGCTGCTGCCGGCCGCGTCGACCAGCAGCTGGTCCGTTCCGAGGCGGAAGGTCCCGGTGCGCTCGCCCGGCTGGATCAGCGCCGAGGGCGACAGGAAGGTCCAGCTCAGCTCCGGCTCCGCCTTGAGCTTGTCGAGGAAGACGCCTCCGGCCCGGGCCTCCTCGAGATAGAGCGCCGGGAACTGCGGCGTGTCGACGAGCCTCACGCCCGGCGCGACCTCCAGGCTGCCGGCGCCGCCCACCACCAGATAGCGCGCCACGCCGGACTCCTTCGCAGCGCCGATGAGCGTGTCGGCATTCGAGGCGAGATAGTGGACCGAAGAGATCGCCGCATCATGCCCGGCATAGGCGGCGGCGAGGGCTGCACGGTCATCGGCATCCACCGCCTTTGGCGTGACGCCGGGCAGGGCGGCGATCCTGGCGGTATTGCGGGCGAGCGCCGTGACGCCATGTCCGCGCGAGGCGAGTTCGGCAAGGATGCGCGATCCGATCATGCCGGAGGCGCCGAGGAGTGCGACTTTCATGCGAGGTGTCCTTGTGGTAGTTACCAATGGAAACCAGATAGCTAACGGTGAGCGCCTCGGTAAGAAGGC
>JBKBXN010000299.1:0-1000 GCA_046314055.1 Brevundimonas sp. | reverse complement strand
CGCCCCTCTCGACTATCTGATCTGCAAGAGCACGCCCCAGTGAACGCCCACACCCTCGACCTTGCGACCGCCGCCCAGCCGGCGACCGCCCACACTGAATGGTGGCGGGGCGCAGTGCTGTACCAGATCTATCCGCGCAGTTTCGCCGATGCGAACGACGACGGCGTCGGCGACCTGAAGGGGATCACCCAGCATCTGGACCACGTCGCCTCGCTGGGCGTCGACGGGATCTGGCTATCGCCCTTCTTCACCTCGCCGATGAAGGACTTCGGCTATGACGTCGCCGACTATTGCGACGTGGATCCGATCTTCGGAACCCTGGCCGACTTCGACGCCCTGGTGGCCCGCGCCCATGCGCTGGGCCTGAAGGTGGTGATCGACCAGGTCTTCTCGCACACCTCCGACGAACACCCCTGGTTCCTGGACAGCCGCGCCTCGCGCACCGGGCCGCACGCCGACTGGTACGTCTGGGCCGACGCCAAGCCGGACGGTTCGCCGCCGTCGAACTGGCAGTCGGTGTTCGGCGGCCCGGCCTGGACCTGGGATGCGCGTCGCGGCCAGTATTACATGCACAACTTCCTGGCCTCTCAGCCCCAGTTGAATGTGCGCAATCCCGTGGTTCAGGACGCCCTGATCGCGGCGGCGCGTTTCTGGCTGGACCGGGGCGTGGACGGCTTCCGCCTGGACGCCATCAACTTCTCCATCCACGACCTGAAACTGACCGACAATCCGCCGATCCACGACGGCAAGAAACGCACCCGCCCCTTCGACTTCCAGGACAAGATCAACAACCAGAGCCAGCCCGAGATCCTGGGCTTCCTGAACCGCATCCGCGCCCTGACCGACAGCTATGAGGGCCGGTTCACCGTGGCGGAGGTCGGCGGCGACCACGCCGACCGCGAGATGAAGGAATACACGGCCGGCGCCGACCGTCTGCATTCCGCCTACGGCTTCCTCTATCTGTACGCCGACGCTCTGAAGGGCGAACTGGTCGGCCGGG
>JBKBXN010000298.1:0-1006 GCA_046314055.1 Brevundimonas sp. | reverse complement strand
AACGGCCGTTGGCCTTTGGTGAGGCGGGTGTCGACATGTTCAAGTTTGCTTTGATGACCCTTGTGGCCGCCGTCTCCGCCGTGGGCGCGGCGCAGACGGTGGTGGCCTTCGATCCCGCCCGGGGCGCTTCGGCCCTGGTGGCCACATTGCGCGAGGGGCCGCCGCCGGCCTCTTCGGGTCACGCTGCGGCGATCAGCAAGGCGAGCGATGGCCACTACTGGGCGGAGGGCGATGTCAACGGCGCCCGGGTGCGCTTTCTGGTGGACACCGGCGCGACCGCCGTCGCCCTGACCTTGGAAGACGCCCAGCGCCTGGGATTCAAGCCTGACCAACTCGACTACCGTCAGAAGGTGATGACCGCCTCGGGCGAGGCCCGGGCCGCTGTCGTGCAACTGGCCGCCGTCTCTGTGGCGGGCGCCCGGGTGACCAATGTCGACGCCCTGGTGATCGAAAAGGGGCTGGAGAGCTCGCTGCTGGGCATGAGCTATCTGGGCCGTCTCACCCGGTTTGAGGCCACCCGGACATCTCTGATCCTGCGGCCCTGATGGTCGATCTTGTCCTGCGCCCCATGTCGCCGCAGGACCTGCCCGCTGTCCTGGACCTCCAGGCCCGCGGCTACCCTGCGGCCCTGCACGACTCCGAGACCGCCTTCCTGAGCCGCATGGCCCTGGCGCCTGAACTCAACCTGACCGCCTGGCGCGGGGAGGACCTGGCCGGCTATCTGGTCAGCCATCCCTGGGCGGCCGGATCGCCGCCGCCCGTGGACGCGGTCCTGGACCCTGCGACCCCGGCCGAGTGCTGGTACATTCACGACCTGTCGGTGGCGCAGGCCGCCCGCGGCCTTGGCCTCGGGAAGATCCTGCTCGCCGCCGGACGAGACGCGGCGATGGCGAGGGAACTGACCCGCTCAGAGCTCATTGCGGTGGAGGGCGCGGCCACCTTCTGGCGACGTCAGGGCTGGACTGCGCCCGCCGCCATCGCGCCAGACCTGGCGTTGAAAGTGGCC
>JBKBXN010000297.1:0-1198 GCA_046314055.1 Brevundimonas sp. | reverse complement strand
CGACATGGCCTCTCCGATGGGTTGCGGATCAGGGCCTAAAGGCCTCTAAAGTCAGCGGGGCGCAAGCGGCGGAGGATACGAACGCGATGCGGATCTTGACGATCGGAGCCTTGGCGGCGGCGGTGCTGCTGACGGCGGCGTGCGGACGCCGGGATGCGGATCCGGCCCCGGAGGCTGCGACCCCGACCCCGACCGCAATGGCGACGACGGACCGGCCCGACAGTCCGACCCTGGCCGCCGTCAAGCGGCGCGGCCGTCTGAACTGCGGCGTGCACCAGGGGCTGGTCGGCTTCGCCTATACCGACAATCGCGGGCAGTGGCGGGGGTTTGACGCCGACTTCTGTCGCGCCATGGCGGCCGCGATTTTCGGTGACGCAAACGCGGTGCGGTTCGTGCCCCTGTCGGCGTCGGACCGGTTTGCGGCCCTGAACGAGGGGCGGGTGGACGTCCTGTGGCGCAACTCGTCCTGGACGATGAGCCGGGATGCGGGCGAGGGCTTCGTCTTCGCCGGAATCAACTATTACGACGGACAGGGCTTCCTTGTGCGCCGGTCGCTGAGCCTGGCCAGCGCCACGGAACTGAACGGCGCCCGCATTTGTGTGCAGGCCGGATCCACGGCCCAGGCCAACGCCGACGACTTCTTCCGATCGCGCGGCATCGCCTATCGCCCCGTCGTGCTGGAGACCGAGGAGGCGGCGCGCGACGCCTATGGCCGTGAGGACTGCGACGCCTTCAGCGCCGACATCTCGGCCCTGGCGGCCGCACGCACCGTGCTGGCCGATTCTCAGGCGCACACGATATTGTCAGACGTCGTCTCGAAAGAGCCGCTGGGACCGGTGGTCAAGGCGGGGGACGAGCGCTGGATCGCCCTGGTGCGGTGGACCCTGAACGCGGTGATTCTGGCCGAAGAACTGGGCGTCACCCGCGAGAACGCGGAGGCCCTGTCTGAAAGCTCCAATGACCCGCGCATCAAGCGTTTGCTGGGGGTCGAGGGGGAGTATGGCGCCATGCTGGGCCTGTCGGACGACTGGGCCAAGAACGCCGTCCTGGCGGTGGGCAACTATGGACAGATCTTCGACCGGAACCTGGGTTCGCAATCGCCGCTCGACCTGGCGCGGGGTTTGAACGCACAGTGGAACGCGCGGCCGGCCGGCTTGATCTATGGTCTGCCGATCCGATAAGCGCCGCAGCTTGAGTC
>JBKBXN010000296.1:0-1209 GCA_046314055.1 Brevundimonas sp. | reverse complement strand
GCATGCCAGTTGTCGGCGTTGTTGGACACGATACTGATGTCGTCAGGCTTGAAACCGGCGGCTTCCAGATCTGACACGGCCTGCAGGGCCTGGGTGTGGCTGTCGTAGAGACGGGTGACGGTCGCCATTGGGCGCTCCTAAATCTAAGGTTTTGAAAATTTGGGGAGGGGCTTCGCGACTATTGCGCGGTGACCACGCCCTTGTAGTCGACCGAGACGGTGGCTTGCGCGCCGTCTTTCGTGGCTGAGGCGGACCAGACGCCGTTCTCATTTTGCATCAGAGGTCCGACGCCCGTGTAGCCTTGCTTTTCAATGGCTTCCCGGGCTTGGCCTTCGGTGAAGGAGTTGGCGCCGGGCGTAAGCGCCGTGGTCTGGGTGGTGTCGTCCGTATCGACCGCAGGATTGCGGGGCGTTTCCGAGGTCGAAACCGCCGGGCCTTCGACCGGTCCGGTCGTCTGGTCGTTGTTCCCGCAAGCGGCCAGCAGGGCGCCGGCCGCGACGAGGGCGAAGAGGGGCTTGATCATGATGCGTGTCCTTTCGAGATACGGAATTGAAGTGGCCACCACGTCAAAGCGTTCCGAAAAGAATGAAGAACAGCGCAGCTCTGCGAACAGCAACGCTTGTAATTACCCCCTCGCAATCATCGTAAAACAGCCTCATGAATCTCTGTGAGCAGATTAAACATGAAGCGTTGCGGTAAATTTGGACGGCAATAAATATATCACCATGCATTATTCGCCCATCGACACGACTTAAACCGAAACCGGCATTCATCCTGCACGATAGAGCGGCGCTCTTATTTTAATTACGTCTCGAAAAGCCAAGCTTCAGTCTTCGGACGGCCTATTCAGATACCGCCACGATCGAAGCGATCAAACCGCGTCTGACTTCGCGCGTCAGCGACGCCTCGAACCAAGTAAGGATTACAGGCTTGTCGATTCGCTGAAGCCGTCGGTCACCGAGAGGGTCGCTGAGCGGTCAGGATGTCCTGGACCAACCGAATGCAGCCGAACGCACAAGAGTGGGCGCCGTGTTTGCGGCGCCCATCTCAAGCTCGTTGCAGCGTCTCCGTCTAGAGCGGTCCTGTATCGGCGGCGCCTTCCGTGAGCGTTTCCACCCGGGGCACGCCGTCGTCGCCCTTCGTCAGGCGGAAGGCGTCCAGTTCGCGGCCCGTCGCGGTGAAGGCGCGATAGACTACCGCGTCTTGCGA
>JBKBXN010000295.1:0-1242 GCA_046314055.1 Brevundimonas sp. | reverse complement strand
CGAGCCGAAGCCTATCGCGCCTTCCGCGGTCGCGACCCGGACGTGGCGGCCCTGCTGAAGGTCCGAGGCTTCCCGGTATCTTAATCCTGGGGCCTATCGGCCTTGGGTCGACTTGAGGCCCGATCAGGCTGAATGAACTTTACGGCCGGCGGAGCAATCCGTCGGCCGTTTCGTTTGCGCGCGACCTGGCCTAGATCAGGATCAGAATCGCCCGCGAAAGAGCCGCCCATGTCCGTCGTCGCCTCCTATGTCTACAAGGACGGCAAGCGCATGCGGGCGGCGCCCCTGACGGAAAAAGGGCTGACGCTGAAACCCGGCGAATTCGTCTGGATCGGTCTGCACGAGCCGACCGACGCCGAGTTCGATGTCCTGGTGAAGCGGTTCCACCTGCACCCCCTGGCGGTGGAGGACGCCCTGTCGGCCCACCAGATGCCCAAGGTCGAGGTCTATGGCCACGAACTGTTCGTCGTCGCCCGCACCGCCGAAAAGGTGGATGACGTCATCAGCTATGGCGAGACCCACGTCTTCGTCGGCACGGACCACGTCATCAGCATCCGTCACGGCTCGGCCCGGTCGCATACGGCCTTGCGCGCCCAGCTGGAGGCCTCGCCCGAACAGCTTCGCGCCGGTCCCGACTTCGTCCTGCACGGGGTGCTGGACTTCATCGCCGACGCCTATGTGCCCATCGTCGACGGGGCCGAGGACAGTGTGTTGGAGCTGGAACAGCGGGCGCTGGACGCCTTCCTGTCGCGGGGCGAGATCCGCCGCCTGTTCACCCTGCGTCGCGAACTGCTGAAGTTCCGGCGCATTTTGGGGCCGATGGAGGAGGTGGCGGGGCGGCTTCAGTCGCTGGACCTGCCCTGTATCGACCCGGACATCCGCCCCTATTTCCGCGACATCGCCGACCATGTGCGTCGGGTGAACAGCCGGTTGAACGGGCTGACGGACATTCTGGCCTCGGTGTTCGAGGTCGCCAATCTGCTGGAACAGCAGCGGCAGGGCGTCATCACGCGCAAGCTGGCGTCATGGGCGGCGCTGCTGGCCGTGCCCACCGCCATCGCCGGCATCTATGGGATGAACTTCGAGTTCATGCCGGAACTGCACTGGCGTTACGGCTACGCCTTGGTGATGGGCCTGATCGTCGCGGTCTGCGTCGGCCTTTACATCACCTTCAAACGCACGAAGTGGCTGTAGGCCGGCCGATGCGGCGAAGGGCGACGGCGCCCTTCGCCGGTTTGGGTA
>JBKBXN010000294.1:0-1245 GCA_046314055.1 Brevundimonas sp. | reverse complement strand
GGCGCCCCGCAGCCGGCTGGCCGACGGCCGGGTCGTCGACGGGGTGGCCAGCCTGGGCGTGCGGCCCATGTATGCGCTGGAGACCCCGCTGCTGGAGGTCTGGCTGTTCGACTTCGACGGGAATCTGTACGGTCAGACGGTCGAGACTCAACTGGTCGCCTGGCTGCGTGGCGAGGAGACCTTCGACGGGCTGGACGCCTTGAAGGTCCAGATCAACGCCGATGCGGCGGCGGCGCGGGCGGTTTTAGCTTCCTAATTTCCGCTCGTCCCGGCGAAACCCGGGACCCAGTGCTTTGGGCGACGGGTGGCGCCTCCAAATCCCCGCTTGGCGTCCAACGCACGGCCTTGCGAAAGAACTGGGTCCCGGCTTTCGCCGGGATGAGCGGGATTAGAGGGGACGCAGGTCCGCCGCGAACCGTTTCCAGTTCTGGACATAGTGTTCGGCCGACATCTGCAGCACGGCGATCTGGTCGGGATCGCGTTCGCGCACCACCTTGCCCGGCTGGCCCACCACCAAACTGTTGTCGGGGATGATCTTGCCCTCGGTCAGCAGGGCGTTCGCGCCGATGATGCAGTTGCGGCCGATCTTGACCCCGTTCAGCACCACCGCCCCAATGCCGATCAGACTGTAGTCGCCGACCTCGCAGCCGTGCAGCATGGCCTGGTGGCCGACGGTGACGCCCCGGCCCAGGGTCAGGGGCGAGCCCATGTCGGTGTGCAGGACGCTGCCGTCCTGGATGTTGCTGTCAGGACCCACAATGATCGGCTCGTTGTCGCCGCGCAGCACGGCGCCGAACCAGATGCTGGCGTTGGGGTGTAGAATCACATTCCCAATCACGGATGCGCTCGGTGCCACCCAGTATTCGCCCTGCGGCGGAAACTGAGGTTTGCTGTCGCCCAAGGCGTAAATTGTCATCAGAACGCCGCCTAATCTTCTAAAAACGAGGGCTTTAACAGATTTCTAACCACGATAGCATCTAACTGTTGATGCGATTCGGGGTTCGCCATTTCGTCCCCGGATCCGAAGCCGGATCAAGCCCGATCCGGTCAGTTGTCGGGGCTTTCGCTTGGCGCGTTGGGATCCTGGTTCGGTTGTTCGGCGGCGGGTCCATCCCGTTGCAGACGGCCCAGCTGTCGATCCGGGCGGTCGCCGTGACGCGGGCCGCGACCTTTTCCTCCCCAAGACCAGCCAAGGCGGAACCCGTGTGGGTCCGCCTTTTTTCATGCCCTGGAGGCGTCCATGAC
>JBKBXN010000293.1:0-1301 GCA_046314055.1 Brevundimonas sp. | reverse complement strand
GATTCCGCCACGGTCAGGTCCGACGACAGGAAGGAGGCGCCCGACTTGGACGCCGCCTTCTCGATCTCCTTCAGCAGGGGATCGAAGCCGGAATCGCGCAGCCGATGCCGCACCACCGCCGCATCGGACGCTTGTCCAGACAGCCGCAACCGCACCAGCTCCTGCGCCAGCCCCTCCAGCGCGGCGTCGCCGAAGCCCTGGACGCTGACCTCTTCCAGATGGTCGTCCAGCCGTTCGATATCGTCGATGGCGGCATAGGCCAGGGCCGCCGCCACCGGGCTGACGGCGCGGAACAGGGACTGCATCGCCTGCGCGCCCTCCACGGTCTGACCCAGTTTCGGCGGCGGGCCGAAACGTCCCCGGCCTTGCTGATAAAATGTCCGAGGCTGACTGCGTGGAAACAGGGCGTCGAACCGGTCGAACAGGTCGCGGCGATACTGTTCCGCAAGATCCTTGTCCTGAATGGCCGAGGCGGCGGCTCGTAGCCGCGCCTTGAAACCGGCCTTGCGCTCCGGCGTGTCCAACGGCTCGACGTCCTGCTCACGGCGGAACAGCACCTCGGCGAAGCCGTGGGTGTCGGCCAGGGCCTGGCGCAGGGCGGGCGCCCCCTTGTCCCGCAGGATGTCGTCAGGGTCCTGACCGCCGCTCAGCAGTGCGAACCGGAACGATCGCCCCGCCTTCAGCAGCGGCAGCGACCGTTCGATGGCGCGATAGGCCGCCCGCAGCCCCGCCGCGTCGCCGTCGAAACACAACACCGGCTCATGGCTGACCCGCCACAGCCGCTCCATCTGTTCTTCGGTCAGGGCCGTGCCCATGGGCGCCACGGCCGGCAGGCCTGCGCGCTGGCAGGCGATGACGTCCATATAGCCTTCGACCACTATGATGGCCTGGTCGTTCTTGCTCTCGGCCCCCAGGATACGCCGCGCCTCGGGCAGGCCGTAAAGCGTCGCGCCCTTGTGGAAGAGCGGGCTCTCGGGACCGTTCAGATATTTGGCCCGGTCGTCGGGGTTCATCGCCCGGCCGCCGAAACTGACGATCCGCCCCCGCGCGTCCAGGATGGGGAACATCAGCCGGTCGCGGAACCGGTCATAGGGCTGGCCGCCGCTTTCGGGCGAGATCAGCACCCCGGCCTCGACCAGTTCGGCTGGCCGCGCCCCGCGCTGGACCAGGGCCTGTTTCAGTCCCTCGCGGTCATTGGGCGCGTAGCCCAGGCCGAACCGCTCCCACTGATCCTCGGGCAGGCCGCGCTTCTCAAGATAGTCGCGCGCCGCCTTGCCGGGCGTGCGGCGCAGATTGGCGGC
>JBKBXN010000292.1:0-1310 GCA_046314055.1 Brevundimonas sp. | reverse complement strand
GCTGACGCTCAAGACGCGTCTGAGTAGTCGCTTCAACGAGGACAAGAAAATGGGCGGCCTGTCGCGAGACGGGCCGCCCTTTTTCGCGTTGATCCTCGTCCCCTAAGATCCGTCACCCGCGGGTTCATACCGAGGGTGACGGGTAGGTATTTACGCCCGCAACAAGGCCAGGGCCACGCACGGTTCGGGCGATACGTCGAACCTGACCACCGACCAGCCGGAGGCTGCGGCCAGATCGGCAACCGAATCCTGCGTGAACTTGCGGGAGCTTTCGGTGTGGATGGTCTCGCCGGCCATGAAGCGGAAGGCTTGATCGCCGACGCGGGCCGTCGTGGACGCCTGGGCCTGAAGGTGCATCTCCATTCGCGAGGCGTCAGGGTTCCAGATCGCGCGGTGGGCGAAGGCGTCCAGATCGAAGTCGGCGTCCAGTTCGGCGTTGGCGCGGACCAGGACATTGAGATTGAAAGCGGCGGTCACGCCCTGGCTGTCGTCATAGGCGGCGACGAGGATCGCGGGATCCTTGACCAGATCGACGCCGAGGATGAACAGCGCCCCCTCCCCCAGCATCCGCCGCGCCGAGGCCAGGAACCGCTCGGCCTCGTCCGGCTGCAGATTGCCGATGGTCGAACCGGGGAAGAAACCGATGCGCCGCCCCTGCGGCAAATCGTCCGGCAGGGGGGCCAGGTGTTCGAAATCGCCCAGCACCGGCTGAACCCTCAGCCCGGAATAGTCGGCGCGGATGCGGGTGGCGGCGTCCAGCAGGGCCGACTCGCTGATATCCAGCGGCACATAGGCGCCGAGGTCGGGCACGGCGTCCAACAGGATGCGGGTCTTCTCGCTGGCGCCCGAGCCGAACTCGACCAGGACCGCATCCGGGCCGAAGTCGGCGGTTAACGCGGAGGCGCGGTCGCGCAACAGGGCCGTCTCCTGCCGGGTCGGATAATATTCCGGCAGGGCGGTGATCTCTTCGAACAGACGCGATCCCTCGGCGTCATAGAACCATTTGGGGGGCACGGCCTTCTGGTCGCGCGACAGGCCCGCGACCAGGTCGCGACGGAAGGCGGCGGTCTGGTCGTCCTCGGTCGAGGCGGTGCGGGCGCGCGGGGCGTCTTCGGCCAGTCTCAAACCCATGAAGGCCCACCTCTGTTGGGGATAGAAGAAGTTGCGATAGGTGATGCGGGCATGGCCGGACGGGGTGGCGAAGGCGCCGCCGCGCAAGACCATCTGATTGGCCATGAACTTGCCGTTGTACTCGGCCGCAGTGCCCGGCGTCGGCTGGAAGCCGGGGTATGGCGCGTAGGCGCTGGACG
>JBKBXN010000291.1:0-1382 GCA_046314055.1 Brevundimonas sp. | reverse complement strand
CGGGCATCCCCCGAGGTCCGAACGAACCGCCGCATCGCAGAAGGCGTAAACCGCAGCGTCCCCCAACGCCTTGGCTTAACGAAGTCCTAACGCCTCGCGGACCTGCATCTGACGTGCAGACGCAGGATGTGTCGAGGGGGCGCCGGGGGCGCGGCGGCAGATCAAGGCAAGACTGTGTCTTTTGCGTCGCGGGCCGTTCGCCTCAGCCGCGACCGAAGGGAACCACCTTGTTGGCGTCATCGTGCCCGATATCGGCGGTTCCCAGGAAATCTATGCCGGACCTCAGGCACCAGTATCGAACAATCTCCTCTGGAGTCTGTCCGAAATCGGGATCGTTTGGCGTGACATCGGAAACACGTCCCAGGCGAATTCCGGCCACACGTCGGATCGACTCCTGACCCGTCAAGTGAAACATCATCCGGTCGATCCGATAGGCCGCCTCGGACACCTCCTCCAGCATCAGGACATGGCCGGACAGGTCAGGCTCCAACGCCGTGCCGACCAGTTGGTCCAGAATGGTCAGGTTGAAGGCGACGGCGGGTCGCGGATCGGTCGCCAACGAGGGGTCGATCCAGTCGGTTCGCCCGGTCGTCAACCAGGCCAGGGCGCCCTTCGCCGTCGCATCGTCCCGCACCGAATCCGAGGCCATCGGCCCGTGGGCCAGATGTTCGAACCCGGCCTTGTACATCCCGGCCAGCAGGCTGCCGGCGTCGGAATAGCCCATATAGCGCTTCTTTCGCGCCACGGCGTTCAGGCGCGGGATGACCGACTCGGCGATCCGGCAGGATCCATAGCCGCCGCGCGCGAACCAGATGGCGTCGATGCGCGGGTCGTTGGCGAACTCGACGAAGGCGTCCGCCCGCGCCCGGTCGTCCCCGGCGAAATGGCCGTGTTTCAGGAAACAGGCGGGGTGAAAGACCACCGCCACATCCCCGTCGGGATGGTGTTCGGTCATCCAGGCCTCGACGGTCTCGGCCCGCTCTTTTGAAAAGCGCGAACTGGCGCAGACGACGCCGATCTTGAAGCTGTTGCTGGTCACGTCCGTCTTCTTCGTCGAAATTGCGATCCGCCTCTGGCGGACCGGCCCGATCCCCTGTTCTAAGGGGGCATGAACCAAGACGCCTCCTATTTCTTCTGCGGCATCGGCGGGTCGGGCATGCTGCCCCTGGCCCTGATCGTCCAGGCTCAAGGCCACGCCATCGAAGGCTCCGACCGGGCGCTGGACCAGGGCCGCACGCCCGATAAGTTCGACTGGCTGCGCGCCCACGGCGTGACCCTGCACCCCCAGGACGGATCGGGCGTAACCCGCGCCGCCCAGACCGTCGTCGCCACCGGCGCGATTGAAGAGACCGTGCCCGACATCGGCGCCGCCCGCCGCGTCG
>JBKBXN010000290.1:0-1390 GCA_046314055.1 Brevundimonas sp. | reverse complement strand
CGAGCCGGGCGCGCGTACGGCCTGGCACACGCATCCGCTCGGGCAGACGTTGGCGGTTACATCCGGCGTCGGCCGGGTGCAGAGTTGGGGCGGCCCGGTGCGCGTGATCCGGGCCGGCGATACGGTTTGGATTCCACCTGGTGAAAAGCATTGGCACGGCGCGGCGCCCGATCATGCCATGGAACACCTCGCGATGCAGGAAGCCGACGCAGGCGGCGAGCACGTCACCTGGCTCGAGCCGGTCACCGATGAGCAATACGGTGCGCAACCGGGCGGCTGAGCTGCCGGCGCCCTGCGACAAGATGGACTGATCGCATTTGCGTGAGCGTCGGAATAGCGACGCGGACTTAGTGTTGTCTCCTGCCGATGGCCGGCGATCACGCCGCGCCGCGATGGGAGGTATCCATATGATTGTGAGCCGGATGGGTGTGCTAATGGCGGCATGTCTTGCCATGCTGTGTGGGCCGCCCGCGCAAGCACAGCAGTCGAGCATGACGTTCTTTGTGACCAGCGTGGGGCCCGGCAAAGGCGCCGATCTCGGCGGTCTCGCCGGCGCCGACGCGCACTGCCAGCGGCTCGCGCAAGCGGCGGGGGCAGGGGGCAAGACTTGGCGCGCTTATCTGTCGACGCAGGGTGCGGGCGCGGTGAATGCAAGAGACCGCATCGGCAAGGGACCGTGGGCGAACGCCAAAGGCGTGGTGATCGCCAAGGACGTCGCCGAGTTGCACGGCGCCAACAACCTGACCAAGCAGACCGCGCTCTCGGAGAAGGGCGACGTGATCAACGGTCGCGGCGACACGCCCAACCGCCACGATGTGCTGACCGGCTCGCAGCCGGACGGCACCGCCTTCAGTGGCGCCGACGATCGCACCTGCAAGAACTGGACGTCGAGTACACACGGCACGGCGATGGTCGGCCATTCCGATCGTATCGGATTGCGGGATGACGAACCCTCCAAGTCGTGGAATTCGTCGCACCCCTCGCGCGGGCCGGACGGCGGCTGCAGCCAGGCCGATCTGCGTTCAACCGGCGGCGACGGACTGCTGTACTGCTTCGCGGTCAATTAAAGCTGCCTTAGAATTCGGCAATCCGAACCGGCGCAGAAGGCCAATTTTTTTGGCCTTCTCGCCGGAATTTTGCGTCACATGCAGCGAATCAGTCGTCCGATTGCTAGATTGCTGACATAGGCTATTGGTCGTTTCATACTGCTGGCGTTGTTTTGAATTGAGCGGGGGCTTGGCTTCACGTCGGGGGACGTGAGCCGAAAGCGCAATGGCTGAGATCAAGAACGTTCTTCTGCTCGCAGGAGATGCGCTTATCTATTTTGTCGCTCTGGCGGCGTTGTTGCGCGCGCGCAGCCGCATTGGCCTCGGCGCCTTCTTCTGCGCGC
>JBKBXN010000289.1:0-1434 GCA_046314055.1 Brevundimonas sp. | reverse complement strand
GGCACAGCGACCGCCGCGCGGTCCAAGGGGTCACGCAGGGCTGCGGTCGGTTCACCGCTCGCCGCAACGGGCCAAAGCAACATCGACGCTCCGGCTAAGGCAGCGCCTAGTGATCCAAGACAGTTCATCGGGCACCTCCAAGAGTGGTTTTATCTTAGGAGTTTCATCTATTGAGACAATATCTCATTATGGAAATGATGGTTCGTTGCCGATACGGAACTCACACAAGGGCGGCGCATGCAGGCGGTGCGATATGGGCGGACGCGAACGAGCGGTTTTTCTTTGCCATTTCCGCACCCCGAAGCCAGACGTGGTACGACAGCCAGCTCGACCTCGATCCCGAACGGCTCGTCTTCATCGACGAGACCGGAGCCTCCACCAAGTTGGCCCGCCGCCACGGGTGGGCGCTGCGCGGCCAGAGGCTGAGGTGCAGTGTGCCGCACGTTCACTGGAAAACTACCACCTTCGTCGGCGTCTTGCGGCTGAGCGGCATGACCGTCCCGATGGTGCTAGACGGCCCGATGAACGGGGCTTGGTTCCTGGCCTATGTCCAGTAGGTGCTGGGCCCAGCCCTGAAGCACGGCGACATCGTCATCATGGATAACCTCGCGGCCCACAAGAGCACACCCATCAGGGACGCGATCGAGGCCGTCGGCGCACGTTTGCTGTTCCTGCCGCCTACAGCCCTGACCTCAATCCGATCAAGAACGCCTTCGCCAAGCTCAAGGCCCTGCTGAGAAAGGCCGCCGCCCAGACCCGCTGAATATGATGCAGACTGATCGGAAAATGCTCTAACTCAACTTCCCGACGTCTGGTGAGACGAGAACGCCTCCCCTAGGCTGAGAGGGGCGACGCGCTGGCGGTTCATTGAACCCGGCAACTGGCTTCAGAAGCGCCGGCTTGCCGTGAGGCGTACGGTTCGGCCCAGCGGGTCCTGGTCGTTGCGGCCATAGCCGGGGGCTGGGAGGCCGTCGCCGAGGCGGGCTCCGGGTCGGGCGTCGAACAGGTTCTCGATCTCAAGCTCAAGGCGAAGTCCGTCGTTTCGGCGACGGCCTGGCGTTGCTGTCGCCTCGCCCTGGTTCGTCTTCAGAACGGTGCTGACCTTCAGGCCGACGGTGGTCATGGGCGATAGGAGAAGGTCTTGTGGTCCGTCCTGGCCCACGTCGCGCCGAATACTCGCGCTGCTGCGCCAGCCGGCGTTCAGGTTCGCGCCCCAGCGCCCAAATCGACCGTCCATCCTCAGGGTGACCTGGTGGCGGGATACGCCGCCGCCATCTCCGGCCAGCCTGTCGAACATGGGAAGGTCGTTGCGGATGATCAGGCGATCCGCGAGGCGCCAAGTATGGCTGACGGAGACTTGGATCGAGCCTCGCCCGGGCGACCCCGGGGAGGCCTCGCCCAAGGGAATGTTGGCGGTCAGGCCGGACGAGAGGA
>JBKBXN010000288.1:0-1444 GCA_046314055.1 Brevundimonas sp. | reverse complement strand
AAGTCCTATTGGAAGAACCTGCCCGAGGCGGCGCTGATCCCGGGGTTGACCGCCGCATCCCAGGACCGGACCGAAGCCATGGTCGCAACCCCCGCGCCGGCGCCCAATGCGCGGTTCGTGCGGGCGGTGGCGCGGGACCTTCACGCCGCGCGGCCCGATGCGGAGGCGGTTCCGGCGGATCTGGCGGAGGTGGAGCGTGGGGTTCAGGCCTGTCGGCGCTGTCCCCTGTATCGCGACGCGACCCAGGGTGTGTGCGGCGAAGGGCCGAGGACGGCGCGGTTGATGATCGTGGGAGAACAGCCGGGCGATCAGGAGGATCTGGCGGGACAACCCTTCGTCGGGCCGGCGGGGCAGGTGCTGGACAACGCGCTGGAAGAGGCGGGCGTCGACCGGGCCGACGTCTATGTCACCAACGCCGTCAAACATTTCAAACACGAGCCGCGCGGCAAGCGACGGCTGCACAGGACGCCGGATGCGGGCGAGGTGACGGCCTGTCGCTGGTGGCTGGACGCTGAGCGTCGCCTGATCAAGCCGAAGCTGGTGCTGGCCTTGGGGGCGACGGCGGGCCTGGCCTTGCTGGGCCGCAGGCCGGCGGTGACGAAGGAGAGGGGAAAGGCCCTGGCGTTGGACGATGGATCGGTCGGGATGTTGACCGTTCATCCGGCCTATCTGCTGCGGCTGCCGGACAGGGCGGCCCAGGCCGAGGCGCGGCGGGCTTTCGTCGAGGATCTGACCGCCGTGCGACGCCTTATCGGTTGATAAACGAACGAATTCGGTCTGGCGGCGTTGCCGTTGTATCGCCAGCGTGGCGGTGAGGAATATCCTATGGGGGACGCAGGTCCGACACAGTGCGAAAGGAAAGCGCCGTGCAAATGTCATCGCGCGTTGACTTCCTCCATGGGCTTGACCATGAGGCGTGTCGGGTTTTCGGCTGTTCCTTGCTTAGGTTGGGAAAACGCTTGATTCCCGTTCTGACTTCCGGGGCGCGATGAGCCAGACCGATTACGAAATCACGGACGCGGGCGACGGGACGGCGAAGCTGCGCCTGGTCGGCGACTGGACGACGACGGCCCTGGGGCGCCTGCAGCAACGGCTGGAAAAGGATCTGGCCGGGCGCAAGGTCAAGAGCCTGGACACCCGCGATCTGGGTCGGTTCGACACCGCCGGCGCCCTGGCCCTGGTGCAGGCGTCGCATTGCGGGGTACCGAAGTCGGCGTGGGCGGATCGGCCCGAGGCGGGCCGCATCTATACGATGATCGAAACGCTGGAGCGCAAGAGCGCGCCGCGCCCCAAACAACCCGACGCCTTCACCCGCTCCTTCGCCAAGATCGGCCGAGGCGTCTATGATTTCGGCGGCGAGGCCATGCTGTCGTTGGCCTTCCTCGGTCGGCTGATGGCCGCCGTGGTCGAAGCCGCCAAACATCCTCGCGGTATCCGCTGGCCC
>JBKBXN010000287.1:0-1452 GCA_046314055.1 Brevundimonas sp. | reverse complement strand
GCCGAACAGCAGCGTCGCCTGCGCCGCGCCGCCACCCATGGCGTGGTCTGGGCGGGCCTGGCCAGCGCCTTTGTCGGTTTGATCGTCTCGGCCTTCCTGTTCCGGGTCGAGGTGGTTGAGGCCTTCCCGCGCGCCGCCGCCGCCTATGCCGCCGTCGGGGCGCCCGTGAATCCCATCGGTCTGGACTTCGAGGCCATGACGGCCAAGGAGGTCGCCAATCATCCCGGCATGGTCCTGGTGTCCGGCGCGCTGCGCAATGTGCGTGACGCCGAGATCGTGGCCCCGCCCGTCCGCGTCGCCCTGCTGGACGAGCATGGCGCCGAGGTCGGGTTCAAGATCGTCGCCATCGACGCCGCCCCGGTTCTGCCCGGCAAGGTCCAGGGCTTCGCCGTCCTGATCCCCGATCCCGGCGGTCATGCGGCCGACATCGGGGTCAATTTCGTGACGACGGACGCCCCCCACGCCAAGCCGGTCGACCACGCCGCCCCTGCCGAGGCTGCGCCAGCGGGCGATCACGGCGAAGATCATGCGGCGCCTCATGCTGCGCCTGCCCACGAGCCCGATCACGCGCCCGCCGAAACGGGCGGCGGTCATGCGCCGGCGAACGCTCATGCTGAGCTTGCGCCGGCCTCCAACGGCCTGAGATCGGCGGTCGCGCCGGGCGTCGCCGCGCGCAACGCCCAGGCGCCGATCGAAGCCCGGCCGATTCGCGTGGTGGACAACGGGCACGGCGAGGCGGTATCCGCCTCGCATGGCTGATCCCTCCCCCAAGCCGACCATTCTCCTGGCCGAGGCCGACATCGCCCGTGTCGTGGCGGATCTGGCCGCGCGCATCGCCCCTGTCATCGACGACGATACAGTCGCCGCCGTCCTGCTGACCGGCGGTCTGTGGTTCGCCGCCGACCTGACCCGCGCCCTGTCGCGGCTGGGGCGCAATGTCCGGTTCGACGCCCTGTGGCTGACCTCCTACGGCGACGACAAGACCAGCCGGGGCAAGATCGACGTCTACGCCCCGTTCCAGCGGCCCATCGCCGGTCGGCGCGTGCTGATTCTGGACGACGTGTTCGACACCGGCCTGTCCCTGGCCGAGGCCGGGAGGATCGCCCGCGAGGCCGGGGCCTCCGAGGTCCTGACCTGCGTTTTCGCCCGCAAGCCCTGGCCTGCGCCGCGCGCGCCCGAGCCGGACTTCGTCGGCTGGGAGGCGCCGGACCGGTTCCTGGTGGGCTACGGCCTGGACAATGCGGGCGGATTGCGTGGCCTTCCGGACATCTGCGCGCTGGACTGACGATAAAGCGGCCTGTTCGGCGTTGACTCTGAGACGCCCTTCCGTATATGTCGCCGCTCTTCGCCCCCGGGGGTCTCTCCGGAGGGCGTATTCATTTTTGCGTTTGCGCTGAGGCTTCAACATGTACGCGGTGATCAAGACCGGCGGCAAGCAGTACCGGGTCCAAC
>JBKBXN010000286.1:0-1489 GCA_046314055.1 Brevundimonas sp. | reverse complement strand
TCAGCACATAGGCGGACTGGGCCGCCGCGACCGGGTCGGACGGGTCTTCCTCAAAGGCCCAGGCCCGGACGAAGGCGATGGTCGGCGTCAGCCGGAAGCATTTCGCCTGGGCCAATAGGTCCAAGCGCGGGTGGGCGGCGCGCATATAGTCCACCCGCAGGTCCAGGGTGGCGATGGGCTGAAACTCGGCCATGGCCGTCCAGACCGCCAGGCCGCCGATATGGTCCAGCAGGGTCGTGACCAGGCCGCCGGCCAGGACGCCGGTGTCGGGATCGCCGACCAGATCGGCCCGCCAGGGCACGCGGATGCGTGGATCGCCGTCATGCAGGCCGTCGAAGACGAAGCCCAGCGCCCCGGTGTGGGCGGACCCCGCCGCCAGCTGGGGCAGGATGGTGTCGACGAAACTGTCGTGCATGCGAACGGACGCCCGTGAAGCCGATGATCGTCTCCTGTATGGAGCGGAGCCCCGACGGCGTCGAGAGCGTTACGATGGCCATGATCCGCCCCGAAGACCTGCTGCATCCCACGCCCGCCGGCCTGTACTGCCCGCCCGGCGACTTCTATGTCGATCCCGTGCGGCCGGTGGATCGGGCGGTGATCACCCACGGCCATTCCGACCACGCCCGAGCTGGGCACGGCGTGGTCCTGGCCACGCGTCAGACCTTGGCCATCATGGCCGAACGCTACGGCGCCGATTTCGCGGGGCGCGAACAGGCGGTCGAATACGGCGAGGCCGCCGCGATCAACGGCGTGGACCTGCGGCTGGTCCCGGCGGGCCATGTGCTGGGCTCGGCCCAGGTCGAGGCGAAGTGGAAGGGCCTGACCATGGTGGTGTCGGGCGACTACAAACGCCGGCGCGACCCGACCTGCCCGGCCTTCGAGCCTGTGCCCTGTCATGTCTTCATCTCGGAGGCGACCTTCGGCCTGCCGGTGTTTCGCCATCCGCCGGCCGAGGAAGAGATCGGACGGCTGGTGCGGTCGCTGGGTCAGTTTCCGGAACGGGCCCATCTGGTCGGCGCCTATGCTCTGGGCAAGGCGCAGCGGATCATCATGAGTCTGCGCGAGGCGGGGTGGGAGCGACCCATCTATGTTCATGGGGCGATGGAGCGGCTGAACGCCCTGTATGAACGCGAAGGGGTCGAACTGGGGCCGATCCTGCCGGCGCGGGGTCTGCCCAAGGGGGCGCTGGGCGGCGAGGTGGTGATCGCCCCGCCGTCGGCGATTCAGGACCGGTGGGCCCGCAGTTTCGCCGATCCGGTGACGGCCTTCGCCTCGGGCTGGATGGGGGTGCGGGCGCGGGCCCGCCAACGCGGCGTGGAACTGCCACTTGTGGTGTCGGACCACGCCGACTGGGGCGAACTGGTCGCCACCTTCGAGGAACTGAAGCCCGAAGAGGTCTGGATCACCCACGGCCGCGAGGAGGGTCTGCTGCGATGGGCCGAGCTGAACGGCCAGAAGGCGCGGGCCCTGCGCCTCGTCGGTTACGACG
>JBKBXN010000285.1:0-1490 GCA_046314055.1 Brevundimonas sp. | reverse complement strand
GATCGTCGCGGTGTACGACTACGGCGAGGACGCCGAGGTCGCGTACATCGCGATGGAGTACGTCGAGGGCAACTCGCTGCGCGAGTACTTCGACCGCGGCACGCGCTTCGCCGAGCGCGACGTGGTGAAGGAGGAATACCGCCAGCGCATCCTGGCCAATCCCTACGGCCGTCTGTTCGGCCTATTCGTGCCCGAGACCCTGTATCAGGAGAGCCCCTATCGTCGCGCCGGCATCGGCTCGATCGAAGAGCTTGAGGCCTCGTCCCTCGACGACGTGCTGCGCTTCCACGCCACCTACTACCGGCCCGACAACGCCTATCTGATCGTGGCCGGCAACTTCGATCAGGCCCAGATGGACCGTTGGATCGACCAGTATTTCGCCCCGCTTAAGAACCCGACCACGCCTCTTCCGGCCAATAATGTCGTCGAGCCCGAGCCGACCGGCCCCCGTGACGCCACCTATTATGCGCCGAACGTCCCCCTGCCCGCCGTCGTGGTCGGCTGGCCTACCGTCAAATACGCCGACGCGGACCGCGCCGCTCTGACCGTGTTGGACGGCATATTGTCGACCGGCGAGAGCAGCCGCCTGTATCGCTCGCTGGTCTATGATCAGCAGATCGCCGCACAGATCGGCTCGACGCCCGACTTCGCCCAGCAGGCCGGCAATCTGACCGCCCTGGCCATCATGGCCCAGGGCCACACGGCCGAAGAGGGGATCGCCGCTCTGAACGCCGAGATCGCCAAGCTGCGCGACGCCCCCGTCACCGCCGCCGAACTGACGGAGGCCAAGAACGAGATCGTCGCCAACACCCTGCGCAGCCGCGAGACGGTGGACGACCGCGCCGTGGCGCTGGGCTTCGCTCTGATCAACACCGGCGACGCCGCCGCCGCCGACCGCGAGATCGCCCAGATCCAGGCCGTCACCGTCGCCGACATCCAACGGGTGGCCCGCAAATATCTGACGCCCCAGCGCCAGTCGACGATCCGCTATCTGGCCGCCGACGAGCAGAACCCGCCCTCGGTGCAGAAGATGAACGTGGACGCACCAGTCAAGGTCGCCGACCTGGCGCCGGCCGGAACCCCCGCGGTCCTGCTGCCGGAGGCCGAGCGCGCGGCCCTGCCACAGCCGGGGGCCGAAGTGGCGCCGACCACCCCGGCCGTCGCCGACTTCCGTCTGGACAACGGTCTGCGCGTCCTGGTGGCCCCGACCGACGGCCTGCCGCTGGTCTCGGCCCGCCTCAACTTCGACGCCGGCTCTTCCGACGATCCGGCGGGCAAGGCGGGGATCGCCTCCATGACCGCCGCCCTGCTGACCCAGGGCACCAAGACCAAGTCGGCGCCCGAGATCGCGACCCAGATCGAACAGCTGGGCGCCTCCATCGGGGCCGGCGCCGGCGTGGACTTCACTAATGTCTACGCCAACGCCCCGGCCAACGCCTTCCCGGCGACGGTCGCCCTGATGGCTGACCTAGTGAAGAACCCGGTGTTCG
>JBKBXN010000284.1:0-1500 GCA_046314055.1 Brevundimonas sp. | reverse complement strand
GGATAGCCCCAGCTGTTGAACCGCTCGGACTGATACGGCGAGCTCATGTGAGCATAGCCCAGGGCGACGCCCAGAGTGCCGTCCATGAACTGGTCGATGTAGGAGATGGTGTAGCGGTCGCCGCTGTCGGTCGTGCCCGAGTTCAGGGCGCCGATGTCGTTCCACTCGTGACGATAGTTCACGGCGATCGCCTGGCGGCCATAGGCCAGAGGACGAACAGTGCGCAGATCGACGGTGCCGCCCAAGCCCTGGCCGATCAGGGCCGAATCCGGGGTCTTGTAGACGACGACGCTGCCCAGCAGTTCAGACGGGAACTGGTCGAACTCGACGCCGCGGTTGTCGCCGGTCGAAACCAGTTCGCGACCGTTCAGCAGGGCGGTGGTGAAGTCGGGGCCGAGACCGCGGATCGAGATGGCCTGGCTGCGGCCGTCGAGGCGCTGCGAGGTCACACCCGGCAGGCGGGCCAGGGATTCGGCGATGGAGACGTCCGGCAGCTTACCGATGTCTTCGGCCGAAATGACTTCGACGATCGAGGTGTTGTTGGCCTTGGCCGAGATCGAGGCCTCGATCGAGCGGCGAATGCCGGTGACGACGATTTCGCCGACCTCTGCAGGCTGTTCGTCGGCCTGGGTCGCTGCGGCGGTTTGCGCCTGGGCGCTGCTGACGGCCATGAGCGCGGCAGCGCCGAATGCGGCGCCCGACAGCAGGCGCACGCGCCGATTAAGACGTTGAGACATTGTCATCCTCCCTGAGGCTGCCGCGATTCTGAATGTCGCGGCCGGAGCCTACGCAAAAATATGCAAACATCCGGCATTCTTGCAAGCAGTTAATGCGAAGGGCGCAATTTCGCCCCACCCGAACCACCGCAAAAAGCCCACGAACCCTAGCTTGTCAGGAGAGTCATGCTGATTACTTGCTGCAATGCAGCATTCTAATCCGCGTTGACAGGGGACGTCTGGACTGCAAAATCTTGCAAATCGATCTGGAAGGCTTTGCACTTTCCGGACAGGGAGAACGACACAGGATGACCCTCGCCCGACAATGGAAGACCCCGGCGCGCGCCATGATCGCGGCGGCGGCGCTGTTCGCCTCGACGTCTCCCCTGCCAGTCCAGGCCCAGACAGTCGCGCCGGACGTCCTGACCGCCTTGCGCCAACGCCCGCCGCAGGACGAGGTGATCTATTTCCTGCTGCCCGACCGTTTCGCCAACGGCAATCCGTCGAACGACCACGGCGGCTATGCGCCCGAACGGCTGAAGAGCGGCTTCGACCCGTCCGACACCGACTTCTATCACGGCGGCGATCTGGCCGGCGTGACCGAGCGGCTGGACTATATTCAGGGCCTGGGCGCGACGGCGGTGTGGCTGGCGCCCATCTTCAAGAACAAGCCGGTCCAGACGCACGGCAATTACACGGGCGCGGCCCACCACGGCTATTGGATCACCGACTTCACGGCCGTCGATCCGCATTTCGGCGACGAGGCGGCGATGCGCGCCCTGGT
>JBKBXN010000283.1:0-1575 GCA_046314055.1 Brevundimonas sp. | reverse complement strand
TTGAACCGCTCGACGCAGGCCTCGCCCCAGGCCTTCCAGGCCTTGATGATGACCTCGGTGTCGCCGTGCGAGAAGAAACGGAACCCCATCCCCTGCAGCTCTTCGCGCAGTTCGGGATAGTTGTAGATGCAGCCGTTGAACGCCAGGGTCACGCCCAAATCGGCGTCCACCATCGGCTGCTGGGCGGCCTCTGACAGGTCGATGATCTTCAGCCGTCGATGCCCCAGGCCCACCGGGCCGCGCATCACAATGCCGGACCCGTCCGGTCCACGGGGCGAGAGCGCATCTGTCATGCGTTGAACGGCGCCGGCGTCGGCCGGTCGTCCGTCGAAATTGATCTCGCCGCTAAGACCGCACATGGGTCCTCCTTGATTTGTGGAAGCAGCGTGTACAAATGGTTCGTGCACGAAAGAGTTCAACCGGATGAGCGATATTTCTCCCGACGCGGCCGAAGACCTGTCCACGTCCCTGCTCCGGTCGGTGCGGCGGATCGCCCAGGCGATCGACGTCCGCTCGCGTGAGATCGCCCGTCTGACAGGCCTGACCCTGCCGCAACTTCTGGTGCTGCAGTCGATCCGCGCGATGGGCGAGGTGAGCACCAGCGCCATTTCACGCGACGTCTCCATGTCGGCGCCCACCGTGGTGGCCGTTCTCGACAAGCTGGAGGCCAAGGGGATGGTCGTCCGTTATCGGTCCAGCATCGACCGACGTGTGGTTCATACGCGCCTGACCGAGTCCGGTCGCCAGGCTTTGGCGGCGTCGCCGGGCCTGATGGGCCAGGACTTCACGACCCGGTTTGACGGCCTTTCGCGAGCGGATCGAGAGACCATGACCGCCGCAGCACATCGCCTCGCCACGATGATGTCCGTCCGTAGCGCCGCCCCCGAGGATTAATTACCGCCCTGCCCTATGGCCGGACAATTGCGAGACCCGGCCTTACCCCGGACGCCACTCGCTGAGCCCCTGGCCTTCGGCGTCCTCGAAGGCGACCCGGTCAAGCTGGACCGCGCCGATACAGACCGGGCGCTGATCAGGGCCGTCCGCGCGACAGCGAATGGCGCGGCCGTCGGCGAAGGCCGCCATCCGCCCCTCCAGCACCAGCCGATACCCGTTCGTCGGCGCGACCGGGGCCTGATCGCCCTCGGCGCGGACGGTGAACTCATAGGCCCGACCATTGCGACGGCCGAGGCGCGAGCCGTCTTCCTCGAATACGGCCGCCAGACCGACGGTCTGGGGCGAGGCCGCCGTCGCGCCGTCCGTCTCCGGATTGCTCAGAACGCCCGGACAGCCGTCGGCGCGCAACCACGGGCGAGGCAGCCAGAACCCCTCGGCCGCTTCCCAGCTGTCGGCGCCGCCCGCGAGCATGGGCGACCCCGTCCAATCGGCCGGCGCCAAAGTCAGTCTCAGGCTCTTGCCCTTGTCGATCCGGGACCAGGCGGCCAGCCCGTCGCCAGCCGGCGCTCCGATCTGCGGGGTGTTGAGGGTTGGCGGCGCGATCGCGAGCCCAGGGTGGCGTGGCTTCTCTGAGCGGCGCCTCTCAAGCCTTGAGGCTTTGGAGGCCTGTAGCTCAGGTGG
>JBKBXN010000282.1:0-1585 GCA_046314055.1 Brevundimonas sp. | reverse complement strand
CGGCGTAAGAGGGCGACCGCCCTGTATCGTGTCCTGACGGCAACAACCCTGAACCCTTGGTCAATCATGACCAAAGCTTCACATCGCAGACACGGATCGGCCATGGACACACAGTCTTAAGGTCGCTGTGGCAGGTTGGCCACGGTTGCTCTTTCCCCTCCCCAACCGGGATCGAGCGGCCGTGACGATCGTTGTCACTGGGTCTCCTCCCTTTTCGTCTGGCGCCGTCTTGACCTTCGCAACTGCGATCCGCCTTCCGTCCTTCCGTTCGCGCAGCCGCACGCTGCGCGCGCTGAAGCGTTGGGCCTTGATGGTCGGCGGGCTGTTCGTGGTGCTTCTGGGCATTCTGATCGCGCCCCTGCCCGGTCCAGGCGGCATTCCCGTCATCGCCGTCGGCCTGATGCTGATCCTGAAGAGCTCCTTCTGGGCCAAGCGCCAATTCATCCGCGCCCAGTACGCCCGGCCGAAATGGGTCTATCCCTTCCGCCGACTCATGCGGAAGAAACCTGAGTTCGCCCCGGTCTTCTGGCAGCAGGCCCTGCGCGCCGAAAAGGTCGTGCTTAAGAGACCCCGTCGTCGCCTGATCCGAGCGCGGAAGATGCTTCGTCGCTATTTCCGGAAGCTTTTCCGCTAGTTGACGGACGTTCTCGCGGTTGCGTTGTCGCAACTGCTAACCACATCATCGTGAACGCCCTTCTCCCTCTAGAGGCGTATTCTGCCTGGGCGTTATCAGAGAACCACCAATGCGTTGGGAGGCGCTAAGGTCATGATGTCACGCGTAAAAAAGGGCATGATTGCGGGTCTCGCCGCCACCATCGCCGTTTCCTTGCTTGAGATACCCAATCTGTTCCTGAACTGGTTCGACCCCTTCCAGGGGGTGATCGCCACCATGATCGGCATGCCCGGCAATATGGCCGTCGGCTGGGCGATCCATGCCGTCAGCGGGGTCTTCATCCTGGGGCCGCTGTTCGGCGTGCTGTGTCCCCGCCTGCCTACTGACACCCCCGAAACCAAGGGCATTGTCTTCGCCGTCGGGGCGTGGGTGGTGATGATGGGCACCATCATGATGTTCGGCGACTACCGAACCTTCACCGCAGCGGCCGGCTTCGGCACCTTCGGATGGCTGCTGATCACCCATGCGGTGTTCGGCATCGTGCTGGGCAATGTCTATGCCCGACTGGTGACCCGCGAGAAGCGGCACGCGGCGCACTTCATGGGCGGAGCCACCGCCCACTGACAGCGAGCCTCAAGACATAAGAAAAGGCCCCCAGCGACGCCGGGGGCCTTTTTTCGTTCGGCTAAGCCGGCCGTGCTCAGTTCAGGCGATCGCCGATCTGGGCGATGGCGGCGTCGAGCAGCGGGTCCTTGGCGCCGCTGGCGAGGCGAGCGGCCAAGATCTGTTCCGCAGCCTTGGCGGCCAGGTCGGCGGCGGCCGCCTTGACCTCGGCCGAGGCCTGGGCCTCCGCCTGGTCGGGCAATGATGTCAGTGCCTATCTCGCGCGCTATGCACCCGGCTTCAAGACGCCGGACGGCGAACCGCGTGCCGCCTGGGAGGCCGACCGCAAGGCGAAGGTCGCCAAGCCGC
>JBKBXN010000281.1:0-1586 GCA_046314055.1 Brevundimonas sp. | reverse complement strand
GACCGCCAGTACACGGTCTGGGGCGAAGTCGAATCCGGCATGGAACACGTCGACGCCCTGCCCAAGGGCGAGCCGCCCCGCGCGCCGGGCAAGATCGTCAAGGCGACGGTCAACTAAGACTCGTCCCACCCTCGAAACCGTATCGGCTCGGCCGGTGCGGTTTCGAGGCCTGCGGCTTAGGAGCGATCCTCGGCCGCGCCGTCGAACTGAACCGCCTGCGCGTCGCGCCAGGCGTCCCGCAGGCCCTGCACCGGCAGGTTCGCGCCCAGCAGCGCCAGCTGATCCACCCAGACTGTCGCGAGCTTATCGACCGTGGACTGGCCCCAGCCCGGCGGCTGCTGTCGCGCCCAGTTCTGCAAAGACCCCGCATTGAAGATCATCAGGAAGGCGCAGACGATAAACAGGGTCTGGCTGGTCCAGCGCCGCGCCCGCGACGCCTCGCCTTCTTCGTCCAGAGCCGGCGCCGGGGGAAAGGCGAACCGGCCCAGGGCGACCAGGGCGTTCTCGCGCGTCGGAAGGTCATGGGCGTCCGCCGTATCGATCCAGTCGCTGGGCGGGTCCAGCGGCGGAAACGGCGACACCGGCGGGTGCGCCTGTGTCGGGAAGGGATCGACCGGGTCCTTGGGATCGCTCATCGTCGGATCAACGCCTCAGAACTGGAAATAGATGAAGGGCGCCACGCCCTCGGGCCGCATCGCCTCGACCAGCAATATCGCCACCCCGATCAGCACCCCCAGGGTCGGCGACGGCGCCGTCTTCAGCCGTTCCGCCAGCCCCTCGACGGCGCGCGGCGGCAGCCAATGCATGGCCAGCCCGCCGACGATCAGCACCAGCACGAACGGCGTCACCAGGCTGAACGCCTCGAACCGCCCCAGCCCGGCCAGCATCTGCATCGCCAGGTCAAAGGTCTCGGCCCGGAACAGTATCCATCCCAGACAGACGACGTGGAAGGTGATGAGGACGCCCAGCCAGGTGGGGATGACCTTGCGGTCCTTGACCAACGCGCGCCCTAAACGCTCGACCACCTGCGCCCCGCCGTGCAGCGCGCCCCAGGCCACGAAGGTCCAGGCCGCCCCGTGCCACAGCCCGCCCAGCAGCATGGTGATCATCACATTGAGGCACGACGACCACAGCCCCTTCCGTCCCCCGCCCAGCGGCACATACAGATAGTCGCGCAGCCAGCTGGACAGGCTGATATGCCACCGCCGCCAGAAGGCCTGCATCGAGGGCGCCCGGTACGGCTGGTCGAAATTGCGCGGGAAGGAATAGCCCAGCAGGGCCGCGATCCCGATGGCCATGTCCGAATAGGCCGAGAAGTCGCAATAGATCTGAACCGCATAGGCATAGACCGCCGCCGCTATGTCGAGCGTCCCATAGGCCGACGGATCGAAGAAGACCGGATCGACAAGCCGCGTCGCCAGCTCGGACGCGATCACCGTCTTCTTGAACAGGCCCCAGACGATCAGCAGCAGGCCCAGCGTCGCGGCCTCCCGCGTCAGGCGCGGCGCCTTGGCGAACTGCGGCAGCAGGTCCGAGGCCCGCACGATCGGCCCGGCCACCCCGGATAGCGATAGGCATGCATGAAC
>JBKBXN010000280.1:0-1629 GCA_046314055.1 Brevundimonas sp. | reverse complement strand
GATACCGCCGCCTGCATGGTCCTGTCGGACGTGATCCACGTCATGCTGCTGACCCACGACAAATGGCGCACCTTCACCGATCGCCAGATCCCCGACGCCCATGTCTCGGCCCAAGTGCTGCTTTGCTTGTCGCGAGACAGCCGTGAGGCGGTCGATGCGGTGGTGGCTCAGGCCGGGGCGGCAGGCGGAACGGCGGACCCCAACAGGCCCCAGGACTACGGCTTCATGTACGGACGCAGCTACGCGGACCCGGACGGCCACATCTGGGAGATCATGTGGATAGACCCCGCCGCCATAGCCGCCGGGCCAGAGACCTTCGCCGCCAATGAACTGACACCGGCCTGAGCGGGAGGCCTGACATGTCCGACCGTTTCGAACTCGGCGTCACTCGCCTGATCCAGGCTTCCCCCGAAACCGTCTGGAAGATCTATGTCGAGCGGACAGGGGAATGGTTCTGCCCCCGGCCCTGGACCACGCCCGTCGTCGATTGGGACCTTCGCACCGGCGGCCGCGCCAATGTGGAGATGCAGTCGCCCGAGGGCCAGCGCCACGCCTATTCCGGCGTCTTCCTGGAGGTAATCCCCGGCCGCCGACTGGTCTCGACCGGGGCGCTGACCGAGGGCTGGGTCCCGCAGGCGGGCGAGATGAACTTCGTCCGCATCGACACCTTCGAACCCGAGGGCGAGGGCACACGCTACACCGCCGTCGCCCGGCACTGGGATGAAAAGGCGATGCAGACCCACCGCGCCATGGGCTTCGAACAGGGCTGGGGCGCCGTGGCCGACCAACTGGCCGAACTGTCCGAGAAGAACAGCTGAGGAGAACGACCATGACCTATGTAAGCGGCTTCGTGACCCCCGTGAAAACGAGCGACAAGGACGCCTATCTGAGATGCGCCGAGGCGGCGGCCCCCATCTTCAAGGAGTTCGGCGCCCTCTCCATCATGGAGAACTGGGGCGTCGATATTCGCGACGGCAAGCTCACCGACTTCAAGATGGCGGTGAAGGCCGAACCGGACGAGACCGTGGTCCTGTCCTGGATCGTCTGGCCGGACAAGGCGACTGGAGACGCCGCCGAGAAGAAGATGATGGAGGATCCCCGTTTCCACGAGATGGAGATGCCGTTCGACGGCAGGCGAATGGTCGTCGGCGGCTTCGAGACGATCTTCGAAGCTTGAAGTCGATCGCCCTCGGCGACGTTCCGTTCACCCCGTTGCAATATCTTCGCGGCAGACTTGAGCTTCCAGGGGGAAGCTGCCCATGCCGAGCGGTCAGACGACGGACATCGCCACATTCGATGTGGCGCAGTTCTGTCAGGCGGTCGAACATTCGCCCATCGGCACGGCCGTCTTCGGGCTGGACGGCGTCTGGCTGAACGGCAACGCCGCCCTGCGCCGCTTCCTGGGATACAACAGCGACGAACTCAGGACGGTCAACTTCCGGGACGTGACCCATCCCGACGATCTGGACGCCGATCTCGTCCTGTTCGAACAACTCACCGCAGGCCGTATTCCGTCCTACGAGATCGAGAAACGCTATATCCGCAAGGACGGCGGCGTCGCCTGGGCCACCCGCACCGTCTCTCTGGTCCGCAGCGCTGCGGGCGAGCCCCTGTTCTATATCTCCCATG
>JBKBXN010000279.1:0-1677 GCA_046314055.1 Brevundimonas sp. | reverse complement strand
AAAGGAGGGCCGCCAGCCGGAGTGCGTGTGGAAAACGACCGCGTGGGACGACGACTGCGCCGAAACGGTACTTAAAAGTCCAAACCCCGGGTGCAGACCCGGCGTCCCACGCCCTCCCCGAACTTCGCCGCTCCGCTGCGAAGCCGAAGCCAATTCACCCTGACCGGAATCTCACCTACAACCGTCCCATGGCTCCGCTTCGACCCGACACCCTGGCCTCCGCTTTGTCGCGCATCTTCGAAGGGCCGATGATTGATCGCGCCAGCTGGTTCGCCCTGACGGGCGGCGAGCGGCTGTTCGCGGCGGGGGATCCGTCCGATACCCTCTATCTGGTCCGGTCGGGACGGCTGGGCGTCTTCCATACCGAGCCCAATCAGCCGCCCCATCTGCTCGGCGTGGTCCGCCCCGGCGAGCCGGTGGGCGAAATGGCCATGCTGGGCGGCACCCCCCACACGGCCGACGTCGTCGCCCTGCGCGACACCGAGATTCTGGCCCTGCCGCGCGAAGCCTTCTTCGAGGCCGCCCGGACCGAGCCCGACCTGATGGTCGAACTGTCGCGGCTGATGATCCACCGCGCCCGCGAACGCTCCAGCGGCGCCGCCGAACCCAGCGTCTTCGGCTTCGTCTCGGCCCGCCCCCGCCCGATTCGCGCCTTCGTCGACCGGATCGCCGCCGCGGTCCAGGCCATGGGCTTCACCTGCCGGGTCATCGACCAGTCGGCCCTGACCTCGGCCGCCGAATGGTTCAGCCGGGTCGAGGACGATCACGACTATGTCCTCTATGTCGCCGAACTGGACCAACCGGCCTGGGCCGAGCTGTGCGCCCGCCAGGTGGATCGGCTGTTCATCGTCGGCAGCGGGCTTCTGGTCCCGCCGTCCGACCTGCCGCGCCGGATGGGATTCGGCGACGACCGCCGCCTGACCGACCTGATCCTGCTGCGCGATCCGCGCATGAACCAGCCGGCCAACACTCGCGTCTGGCTCAATGCGCTGCAACCCGACCGCTGGTTCCACTGCGTCGCGGGGGTCGAGGCCGACACCGCCCGCATGGCCCGGGTCCTCACCGGCACGGCCGTGGGCCTGGTCCTGTCGGGCGGCGGCGCACGCGCCTATTGCCACATGGGGGCGATCAAGGCGCTGGAAGAGGCCAAGGTCCCCATCGACTTCGTCGGCGGCGCCTCCATGGGGGCGGTCGTGGCCGCCGGCCCGGCCCTGGGCTGGTCGTTCGAGCGGCTGGACCACGAGATTCGCCGCGCCTTCGTCGAATCCGACCCCCTTTCAGATCTGGCCTTTCCCATCATCGCCATGTCCCGCGCCCGCAAGGTGGCCCGCCTGCTGGAGCAGGCCTATGGCGACATGGACCTGGCCGATCTCTGCCTGCCCTTCTTCGCCGTCTCCTCCAACCTGACCTCGGGTCGGATCGAGGTGCATCGCACCGGCCTGATGCGCCGGGCCATGCGGGCCTCCATCGCCATTCCCGGCGTTCTGCCGCCCGTGGTCATGGACGGCCAGGTGCTGGTGGACGGGGCCGTGCTGAAGAACTTCCCCACCAGCGTGATGCGCCAGCTGAACAGCGGCCCCACCATCGGCGTGGACGTGTCCCAGACGCGCGGCGTCGATCCGGCGGCGCTGGAAAATCCGCCGTCCTGGTGGAAATGGGTGCTGTCGGGGGCCTGGA
>JBKBXN010000278.1:0-1700 GCA_046314055.1 Brevundimonas sp. | reverse complement strand
GGTCTTCTCGACCGCTGCTGCGGGCGGGCGCGGGGCCGAGGTGAGGCCCGATCCCTGGAAGGCGGGACCGGCGTCATAGGCGGCGAAGGTGGCGGCGGTGATGATCTCGCTGACCGAGGCGCCCAGGGAGACGATCTGCACCGGCTTCTCCAGGCCCACCAGCAGCGGGCCGATGACCGTGGCGCCGCCCAGGGCCTGAACCAGTTTGGTCGAGATGGCGGCTGAATGAATCGCCGGCATGACCAGGACGTTGGCGGGCTTGGTCAGGCGGTTGAAGGCGTAGGCGGGGTGGCCCGCCGGATCCAGGGCGACCTCGGGCGGCATTTCGCCTTCGTATTCGAAGTCGACGCCCTTCTTGTCCAGGATGCGGATGGCTTCGCGCACCTTTTCGGCCCGGTCGCCCGGAGGATTGCCGAAGGTGGAATAGCTGAGGAAGGCGACGCGCGGGTTGCGGCCCAGTCGGCGCACGGTCTCGGCCGCCTTGACGGCGATGTCGGCCAGATCCGCCGCGTCCGGCAGTTCGTGAATTGAGGTGTCGGCGACGAACAGGGTCCGGCCTTTGGCCAGCAGGATCGACAGGCCGATCAGGGTGTCCTCGACGTCCAGCACCCGCTGGACTTCCTTCAGGGCCATGTTGAAGTTGCGGGTGACGCCGGCGACCATGGCGTCGGCCCGGCCCTTGGCGACCAGGGTGGCGGCGAAATAGTTGCGGTCCTGATTGATCATCCGCGCCACGTCGCGGCGCAGATAGCCCCGGCGCTGCAGCTTTTCGTACAGCCAGTCGGTGTCCTCGACATTGTGTTCGGAGACGCGGGCGTTGGTGATTTCGATGCCCAGGTCGTCGAAGTTCAGACCGGCCTCGGCGGCGTTCTGGCGGATCAGATCCTCGCGGCCGACCAGGATCGGCGTGCCCAGATCGGCCTGTTTGAAGCCCCAGGCGGCGCGGATGACGGCCAGTTCTTCACCTTCGGCGAAGACGACCCGCTTGTTCGGCCCGCCGCGCACGGCCGAGCTGATCTTCTGCATCAGGGCGGCGGACGGATCGACGCGCGAGCGCAGGGCGTTGCGATAGACGTCCATGTCCTCGATCTGGACCCGGGCCACGCCGGTATCCATGGCCGCCTGGGCGATGAAGGGCGGGATGTACCAGATCAGGCGCGGGTCGAACGGGGTGGGGATGATGTAGTCCGGGCCGAATTTCAGCTTGCGGCCGCGATAGGCGGCGGCGACCTCATCCGGCACGTCCTCGCGGGCCAGGGCGGCCAGGGCCTGGGCGCAGGCGACCTTCATCTCGTGGTTCACCCGCCGCGCCCGCACGTCCAGGGCGCCCCGGAACAGATAGGGGAAGGCCAGGACGTTGTTGACCTGGTTCACATAGTCCGAGCGGCCGGTGGCGATGATGGCGTCGGACCGCACCGACTTGACGTCTTCCGGCGTGATCTCGGGATCGGGGTTGGCCATGGCGAAGATGATCGGATTGGGGGCCATGGAGGCCACCATCTCCTTGGTGATCGCGCCCTTGGCCGACAGGCCCAGGACGACATCGGCCCCGACCATGGCCTCGGCCATGGTGCGCAGGGGGGTGTCGGTGGCGTGGGCGGCCTTCCACTGGTCCATGCCGTGTTCGCGGCCCTGATAGACGACGCCGTCCCGATCGCAGATGACGGTGTTCTCGGCCTTGACCCCGGCGGCCTACATCA
>JBKBXN010000277.1:0-1724 GCA_046314055.1 Brevundimonas sp. | reverse complement strand
ACTCCGGCGGCGGTGATGACCGGCTCGGCGTCAAACACCGAGTCGCCCCCACCTGGCGCTCGCTGACGCTCCCGCCTGTCCTCCCCGCCCGCCTTCGCGCGCGGAGAGGTGAGCGCACAATCCGACTCCGCTCCCGCGTCCAAACCTGCAATCTTGCGTCCGCCCGACTCATCCGGGCTGTCCTCGGACCCGCTGCATGACCGCCGCCTCCGCGCCCCGTCGCTCCAACGCCGTGCTCGCCGCCTTCTCGGGCCCCTGCCTGCCGCTGGCGGCCTTCGGCGTCGCCCTGCCCGTCACCCTGCCGGAGTTCTACGCCACCCATGTCGGGCTCGAGCTGGGCGTGGTCGCCGGCGTCTTCATGGCCGTGCGCCTGATCGACATCATCTTCGATCCCTTCATCGGCTGGGGCATGGACAAGACCAGGACCCGCCTCGGCCGCTATCGCCCCTGGATGGCGGTTTCGACCCCGATACTGATGCTGTCGGCCTTCATGATGTTCGTGGTGGTCCAGCCCGGCGCCCCGCCCGCCTATCTGTTCGGCTGGCTGCTGGTTCTCTACCTCGGCTTCTCGATCGGCACCCTGGGCCAGCTGGGCTGGGCCGCCGTCCTCGCGCCCCAGTATGATCAGCGCAGCCGCGTCTACGGCTGGTGGCAGGTGTTCAACATCATCGGCGTCATCCTGATCCTGGTCCTGCCGACCCTAGTGATCCAGACCGGCGTCGGAACCTATGCCGACGGCGTGCGCATCATGGGCTGGGCCATTCTGATCGCCCTGCCCCTCACCATCGGACTGGCCATGGTCGCCGTGCCGGAACCGGTCAACGCCGGGGATCAACCCCATGGCGGCGCCGGCGCCTATCTGGCCCTGCTGAAGATGCCGACGGTGCGCAAACTGCTGATCGCGGATCTGCTGCTCGGCGTCGCGCCCGGCATCACCGGCTCGCTGCTGTTCTTCTTCTTCGGCCAGGTGAAGGGCTACGACCACAGCCAGGCTGGCCTGTTCATGCTCTTTTACTTCATCGCCGGCCTGTGCGGCGCGCCGATCTGGGCCTGGCTGGCTACGCGCATCGGCAAGGACAAGGCCCTGGCCGTCGCCAGCCTGATCTTCGCCGGCCTCTATATCGCCGCCACCCTGGTTCCCGGCGGCAACTTCATGCTGACGGCGGCCGCCATGTTCATCGCCGGCCTGCCCTATGCCGCCGGCCTGTTCCTGCTGCGGGCCATGATGGCCGACGCGGGCGACGAGGTTCGGCTGGAGACCGGCGTGGACCGCACCGGCCTGATGTTCTCCATCCTGTCCGCCACGACCAAGATCGGCCATGTCGTGGCCTTGATCCCCTACCTCATCCTGCAGTGGGTCGGCTTCAAGGCCCTGCCAGGCGCGGCGGGCAACAGCGCGTTCTCGCTGCTGACGCTCCAGATCCTGTTCATCCTGGTCCCCGGCCTGCTGCTGGCCGCCGCCGCCTGGGTGCTGAAGGGCTATCCCCTGACGCCCCAGCGCCATGACGAGATCCGTCTCGCCCTGGACGCCCGCGACGGAGCCCGGACTTGAGGCCCATCGACCGCCTGCTCGGCGTCATGGAGCGGCTGCGCGACCCGGACGGCGGCTGCCCCTAAGACGTGGAGCAGACCTTCGCCACCATCGCCCCCTATACGATCGAGGAGGCCTACGAGGTCGCCGACGCCATCGAGCGCAACGACCTGAACGAACTGAAGGGCGAACT
>JBKBXN010000276.1:0-1770 GCA_046314055.1 Brevundimonas sp. | reverse complement strand
CGCTGTCCAGCCCGGCCCGCGCCAGATCACAGACGCGCCCGCCGTCCCGCACCGGCGTCACCAGGGTCAAAGGCCCCGGCCAGAAAGCCTCGGCCAGCGCCCGGGCGGAAGCGTCAAACACACCTATGGCCTCGGCCGCCACGGCGTCGCCGACATGGGAAATCAACGGATTGAAGCGCGGTCTTCCCTTGGCCTGAAAGATGGCGGCCACCGCCTCGGCGTTGCCCGCGTCGGCGCCCAGGCCATAGACGGTCTCGGTCGGCAGCAGGATCAGTTCGCCCCGGCGCAGGGCCGTCGCCGCCTGATCGGCCGTATCGCCCAACCGCGCCTTCATGGCCGGCGCGGGATCAGTGGGATCATCCGATGCAGCACATTGTCGCGATTGATGAATTGATGCTTCAGCGCACCCAGCACATGAACCGCGATCAAGACATACAGCCCCTTCATCACCAGCTCGTGGACCTCCATGAACCGACCCGCCGTCTCGCGCCCGCCGCCGACGGGCAACAGGGGCCAGTCGAACAGACCGAACCAGGCGATCTCGCGCCCCGCCGCCGACGAGGCCAACCAACCGGTCATCGGCATGGCGATCAGGACCACGTAGAACAGCACATGGGTCGCCCGCGCCGCCAGCCTTTGCCAGCGCGGCAGGTGGCCCGGCAGGGGGATGGCCGGATGCGCCAGCCGCCAGCCGATTCGCGCCAGGGTCAGGACCAGGATGGTGAGGCCCACCGACTTGTGCAGCATGACGAACTGGCCCGACAGAGCGCCTTCCGTCTTCTCATGCGCCGTGATCAGCAGCACCTGGGCCAGCACGGCGAAGGCGATGATCCAGTGAAACGCCAGA
Organism: Brevundimonas sp.; assembly: GCA_046314055.1. Classification (GTDB taxonomy): domain Bacteria; phylum Pseudomonadota; class Alphaproteobacteria; order Caulobacterales; family Caulobacteraceae; genus Brevundimonas. The sequence goes on along the minus strand of JBKBXN010000276.1, from coordinate 923 downwards.
GATACTGTCGAATAGCGATTGCGAGGTTCGGCCATGACTTCCCTTCCGTGGCGGCAGGGCGCCACTGTGCCCCGACGAAGAGCCTTGCGCCAAGCCGCTTGCGACGAGGGGCGATGACGAGGCACTTAGGCCTGAATATGCACCGAGGAAACCCATGAGCTACCGCGCACCCGTTCGTGACCTGGCCTTTACCCTGGAGGCCATCGCCGGCATGGCCGACGTCGCCGCCACCGGCGCCTTCCCGGACTATGATTCCGACGTCGCGGGCGCCGTGCTGGAAGCGGCCGGCCAATTCTCCGAAGAGGTGCTGGCCCCCTTGAACCGTATCGGCGACCAGCAGGGCTCGCACTATGCGAACGGCGCCGTCACGGCCGCCCCCGGCTTCGCCGACGCCTACCGCCAGTTCGCCGCCGGCGGCTGGACCGGCCTGTCGGCTCCCGTCGAGGTCGGCGGCCAGGCCCTGCCCAAGGCGCTGGAGCTGGCGGCCTATGAGACCGTCCACTCCGCCAACATGGCCTTCGGCCTGTGCCCCATGCTGTCGCTGGCGGCCATCGAGGCGCTGGACCAGGTCGGGACCGAGGACCAGAAGGCCAAATATCTGACCAAGCTGGTCAGCGGCGAATGGACCGGCGCCATGGTGCTGACCGAGCCGGGCGCCGGGTCGGACCTGGGCTCTCTGATCACGACGGCGACGCCGAACGGCGACGGCACCTACGCCCTGAACGGCCAGAAGATCTACATCACCTGGGGCGACCACGACGCCACCGACAACATCATCCATCTGGTGCTGGCCCGCCTGCCCGACGCCCCAAAGGGGCCCAAGGGCATCAGCCTGTTCCTGGCGCCCAAGTTCGCGGTCAATGACGACGGCACCCTGGGCGACCGAAACGATTTCCGCCCCGTCGGGGTCGAGCACAAGCTGG
>JBKBXN010000275.1:0-1787 GCA_046314055.1 Brevundimonas sp. | reverse complement strand
CGATCAGGCAGGGCCACAGGGGCAGGGGAAAGTGCAGCCCCTGCGACGCCGTCAGGATCGCCGCGCTCTGGCCCAGGATCGTCAGCCAGCGCAGCACGATCAGGGTCCGCAGCGAAAAGCCCCGGCCCCGGCGAGGCGCCTCGCGCCAGCTGGCTTCCGACAACGGGGTGGGCGCATGCGGCGCGATGCGGTCTTCTGTCGATGTCACCGGGCTTCTATAGACCGGCTCAGAGTTTTTCGTGAGAGGTCGTCATGCCGCGTCGTTCCATCCTGCTGTTCGCGGGCGCCTGTATCGCCATCGCCGCCGCCCTGGCCATCGTCACCGTGGTGGTGGTCGGCGGTCGCGCGGCCCCGACCAACGGCGAGATCGGCTCCACCGGCCAGCCCCTGATCGGCGGCGACTTCCAGCTGGTCAACCAGGATGGCGCGACCGTCGATCAGACGATGCTGAACGGCAAATGGAGCCTGGTCTTCTTCGGCTTCACCTACTGTCCCGAGTTCTGCCCCACCACCCTGGCCGAGATGGCGGCGGTGCAGCAGCGGCTGGGGGACAAGGCGGATGATCTTCAGATCGTCTTCGTCAGCATCGACCCGGAACGCGACACGCCCCAGCAGTTGAAGGACTATCTGTCATCCGACGGCTTCCCCAAGGGGACCATCGGCCTGACGGGCACGTCGGACCAGGTGGCCCAGGCCGCCAAGGCCTATCGCGCCTATTACGAGAAGGTGGGCGAGGGCGCAGACTATACGATGAACCACTCGCTGGCCGTCTATCTGATGGGGCCGGACGGCAAGTTCCGCACCAGCATCTCCTATGGCCTGGGCCCAGACAAATCGACCAAGATCATCGAGGACGCGATGGCGCGGGGCTAGATTGATCCAGCCGGAGGCACATCCATCCGTCGTTCGTCGCCGATGACGGGTTCGCCGAGCTTGGACGAATCGTCTCGACCATAAGGCCAAAAACGCCGGCCGATTTTGCCTGATGCGTCGCGTGAGACGTTGAACTGTATCCAACGCGGCCTATCATGATCGCCCTTATATGTTGGGCTAAGGTCTATGCCAGAATTGTAAAAGGCTTCGGCGGCAGGGCCAATGGCGCATCCTGCCGGATCTTCCGCCACCGTTTTACATTGGGAGATGGGCTGGGAAACTCCACCATACCAGCATTGAAGTTCGATCGTCGCTCGCAGGGGGCGGCAGTCCGGCTGGCTGACCTGTTGGTGAAGTGGCGGTGTCGAGGAACATCCCAAGGTCAATACGGCGAAGCTGGCGGCTAAGACAGATTGGCGCATATCAGCTCACTCCATGGTTGAGTTGGATTAGCGCATTGTGTGTGCTTATCGACAGGGCGTCTACCCGACTGACTGTCAGCCCCGCTCCTTGGTCTTGGTGAAGGCGATCTTGGGAAAGCGTTCGCCGACGTAGCCGGTTTCCCAGCTGGACTTGGCCAGGAAGACAGGGGCCTGGTCGATGTCACGCGCCATCTGCGGGCGGTACTTGCCGCTGAAGTCCTCGATGTCCGCATCTGAACCGTTGACCCAGCGGGCCTCCGCATAGGGGGAGGGTTCGAAGATGACGTCCAAGCCGTATTCCTCGCCCAGCCGGTCGGCCATGACCTCGAACTGCAGCTGGCCCACGGCGCCGACGATGAAGTCCGAGCCGATCTCTGGGCGGAACAGCTGGGTCACGCCTTCCTCGGCCAGGCCGTCCAGCGCCTTCTTCAGGTGTTTGGCCTTCAGCGGATCCTTGACCCGCACCCGTTGCAGGATTTCAGGCGCGAAGTT
>JBKBXN010000274.1:0-1856 GCA_046314055.1 Brevundimonas sp. | reverse complement strand
ACACCTATCTGACGCTGCGCAAGGCGTCGGACAATTCGGTCCTGGACCAGGACGACGACGGCGCCGGCTCGGGCACGGACTCACGCATCGTCCAGACGCTGGAGACGGCCGGCGACTATGTGATCGAGGCGCGCGCCCTGAGCGATGACGGCGAAGGCCGTTTCACCCTCAAGATCAGCGAAGTCGCCCCGCCCCCTGCGCCGTCTGCGATCACCTTTGGCCAGACCGTGGAAGGCGAGATCACGCCCGAAAAGCCCCAGAACGACGAGGGCAAACACTATGACGCCTATGTGTTCACGGGCCAGGAAGGCCAGCGCGTCCAGGCCGTGCTGCGATCCGGCGATTTCGACGCCTATCTCGAGATCAGCGCCGCCGACGGCGAGTTTTCCGCCCTGTCGAGCGATGACGACGGACTGGGCGAGGGCACGGATTCCCGTCTGAACTTCACCCTGCCGTCTTCCGGCGACTACATCCTGCGGGCCTCACCCCTGTCGAACGAGGAGAAGGGGCTCTATTCCCTGGAATTGATTGATCGCGGCCCCGAGCCCAAGCCCGGCAGTATTCTGGTCGGCGCGACGGCGCGCGGAACCCTGAGCCTTTCCGACGCCCTGATCGATGAAGGCGCCTATTACGACGCCTATCGGTTCCAGGCGAAGAAGGACGAGAAGCTGCGGATCACCCTGGTCTCCAACGCCTTCGACGCCTTCATCGACCTGGGCGAGGATGGCGAGGACTTCACCAGTTTGGCGACGGACGACGACAGTCTTTCGGACACCCATGCCAAGCTGGACTGGACCGCGCCGGAAGACGGCTGGTTCGTCGTCCGCGCCCGGTCATTGGGTCCGAATGAGACGGGCGCCTATGCCCTGACCGTCGAACGCCAGCCCTGATGGCCCCATCCGGGCCACGATCCGGTCCTAGGCGAGCCGAATGACCGACGCTATTTCGCCCGGCGCCCCTGGCCGCAAGGATCAGCACCTCGACGTGGTGCTGTCCGGGCGCGGCCGCCACGCCCGCGACGCCGGGTTCGACGCGATCCGGTTCGTGCATGAGGCCCTGCCGGATCTGGATCATGACAAGATCGACCTGGGCGCCGATTTCCTGGGCCGTCGGCTAAAGGCGCCCCTGCTGATCAGCGCCATGACCGGCGGCCCGGCGCGGGCCGAGGCCGTGAACGCCCGTCTGGCCGAGGCGGCCCAGCACCTGGGAATCGCCCTGGCGGTCGGTTCGCAACGCACGGCCCTGGAAGAGGGGGCCAGCGGCGGCCTGGATAGGAGCCTGCGTCATCGGGCGCCCGACACCCCCATCCTGTCCAATATCGGCGCGGCGCAACTGACGCGGGGTTTTGGTCTGGACGAGGCGCGGCGGGCGGTCGAGATGATCGGTGCGGACGCCCTGGTCGTGCACCTGAACCCGCTTCAGGAAGCCTGCCAGCCCGAAGGTGATCGCGACTGGTGGGGCGTCGGCGCCGCCTTGGAGGCGCTGATCCGCAAGATCGAGACGCCGGTGGTGGTCAAGGAAACCGGGGCTGGCCTCTCGGGCCGAACTGCGCGCCTCCTGATCGACATGGGCGCCGCCGCCGTGGATGTCGCCGGCGCGGGCGGATCCAACTGGGCGCTGATCGAGGGCGAGCGGGCGACCGATTCACAAGACCGGATCCACGCCGCCGCCTTCGCCGACTGGGGGGTGACCACGCCCCAGGCCATCGTCGATGTGCGCCGCGCCTGCCCGGACGCTGTGGTGATCGGGTCAGGCGGGGTAAGGGATGGGGTGGACGTCGCCCGCGCTATTCGATTGGGGGCCGACATCGTCGGACAGGCCTCCGGAGTGCTGAAGGCGGCGACGGTGTCCACCGA
>JBKBXN010000273.1:0-1921 GCA_046314055.1 Brevundimonas sp. | reverse complement strand
AAGACGCTGAAAGAACAGGGCGCGAATCTGGCCTATTGGCGTCAGACGGACGAAGGGCGCTGGGAAAAGGCGGCCTGATCGCCGGCTTCGTGGGGCTGGGTCTGTTGGCGGCCTGTTCGACGCCTGTCGCCGATCAGCCGGCGCCCCGCACGGTCGAACGCGCCCAGTTGAACCCGCCCGTCGGCAGCCGCATGCCGACCGGACAGACGACCGACATCTGCAAGGCCGGCGAAATGCAGTATCTGGTCGGCAAGTCCCGGACCGAGATTCCCGTGCCGGTGGATGTGGTGAACCGCCGCGTCACCTGCACCACCTGTCCTGTGACCCAGGACTATTCGGCCTATCGTCTGAACATTTTCTACAACGCCGACAGCGGCATCATCGAGCAGGTCCGCTGCGGCTAGGCCGCGACGTATCCCGGAGACGACCATGAAGACCACCTTCATCCTGAGTTCCATGATGGCCGCCGGACTTGCGTTGTCCGCCTGCGCCCAAACACCCGCAACCGACCCTGCGCCGGGCGGCGAGACCGCCTTCAAGGCCTGCAAGGTCGAGGATTATCAGGCCTATGTCTGTCGTAACAGTTAGGCTGTGCCTGCTGCGCCACAAGGCCAGAGCTTCCGCGTTCTGTGCGCCACCTGCGTCGCGACCATGGACTATCGCGAGAACCGGGTGAACTTCGTCTACGACGACGTCTCGGGCGTGATCCAGCAGGTCAAGTGCGGCTGAGGCGTCAGCGCCCGACCGTATCGCCGGGCCACAGAGGGCCGCTGAACCGTTTGGCCAGATAGTCCATCAGGGCCGTGACCCGCGCCGGTCGCGGCCCGCCGCCCGGTGCGACCAGATGCAGGGCGATGGGCGCAAGGCGCCAGTCGGTCATCACGGTCTCCAGATGACCGTCGGCCACGTCCTTCCAATAGATGAAGTCCGGCTGGGGAAACACGCCCAGTCCGGCGCACAGCGATGCGGTCAGGGCGTCGGAGTTGTTGGCCCGCAACGGGCCGCGCGGCCGGATCGACACCTCCTCGCCCGCGTCATTGATGAAGCGCCAGACATCGGGCGTGGGCATGTAGGCGTAGCCGAGACAGGCGTGACGCTCCAGATCGTGCGGATGGGTCGGGCGCCCGCGCTGAGCCAGATAGTCCGGCGAGGCCACCAGCCGGCGCTCGACGGGTCGCAGCCGACGCGCCGTTAGGGAGGAATCCGGTAGGGCGGCGATGCGCAGGGCGCAATCGAATCCGCCTCCGACCAGGTCGATCACCTCGTCCGACAAGTGAAGATCAATTGAGACATCGGGGTGCCGCGCCAGAAACTCCGGCAGGGCCGGGGCCACATAGGCCATGCCGAAGGACATCGGGGCTGCCAGCCGCACCAGGCCTCGCGGCGTCACCGACATGTCCAGGGCTTCGGACACCGCGCCCTCGGCCTCGGCCAGCATCTGAGCCGCCCGCGCCGCCAGGGTGCGGCCGGCGTCGGTCAGGGCGAAGCGGCGCGAGGTCCGGTGCAGCAGAGTGGTCTTCAGCTGCTGCTCCAGCCGCGTCACCGCCTTGGACACGGTCGCCTTGGAAAGGCCCAGACTGTCGGCCGCGCCGGAGAAGGACTGGCTCTCGGCCACCTTGGCGAAGATGGCCATGGCTTCAAGGTCAGGCAGGCGGGACATGAAGCGCTCTCGGCTGGGAAACGATGAGTTTCAGGGGTTTCTATTTCTGTTCGGTCGTCGATCTCTATCTTGGCGTCAAGCAAATGACGCCGGGACGGCCCGGCCTGAGGATACTCCGATGATCGAGCGCAGATCTTTTGAATCGCTGGGCGGCGCCAACCACGGTTGGCTGAACGCCAAGCATCACTTCTCCTTCGCCAACTATTATGATCCCAAGCGGATGAGCTGGGGCAATCTGCGGGTCTGGAACGACGACGAGAT
>JBKBXN010000272.1:0-1938 GCA_046314055.1 Brevundimonas sp. | reverse complement strand
CCTGGTGGACGCCATCGCCGAACGGTTCGACGCCACCGTCACCGAGGACGGCGGCGCGCGCGAGACCGTGACCTTCAAGCTGCCTCGGCTTCTGACGACCTGACTGCGGGTTCAAGCGGCAGAACCACGCGGAACAGGCTGCCGACGCCGGGCGTGCAGTCCACCTCGATCCGCCCGCCCATCAGTTGCGCCAGACCATTGGCGACCGTCAGTCCCAGGCCCAGCCCCTCAGCGATCCGGGTGCTGCTTTCGTCTCGCTGGGCGAACGGGTCGAACAGGCGCGCGCTTTCGGCCTTGTCCATGCCCGGCCCGGTATCCTGAACCTCGAACACCAGGCCGTCGCGCTCCATGACACGCATGATCACCTCGCCTGAATCGGTAAATCGGATTGCGTTGTGGACCAGGGCGGCCATCACCTTTTCCAGGTGGACGGCGTCGCCCAGCCATTCCCCCCTCACCACCGCCTCGACCGTCAGCACCAGCCCCTTGGCCCCGGCGGCTCCGCGATAGTCGGACGTCAACCGTCGCAACAAGGTCTCAGGGCGGAACGGTCGCTCGACCAACTTCACCTCGCCGTCACCCAATCGGACCACGTCCAGAAGGTCCTCGATCAATCTCAATTGTCGCTGGCCGGAGGCTTTCAGAATGTCCAGCCGCTCGCGTTGTTTGGGCGCCAGCATGTCCATGCTCATGACCTCGGCCATGCCCAGAACACCGTTCAGGGGCGTTCGAAGTTCGTGGCTGACATTGGACAGGAACCGGGTCTTGGCGGCATTGGCCGCCTCCGCCCGCTCCAGCGCCACCGACAGGGCGGCCTCAGAATCGCCCAGACGCCGCACATCGGCCACCATCCGCGACACCAGCACGCCGCCGCCCACGGCCAACAGCGCCAATATCAAGATCACCAACGGCAAGGCCTGTGTCAGTATCTTCTGGCCCGGGCGCTGCGGCGTCCATACGATCTGGCCCAAGCGCGCGCCGGCCGCATCCAGGAGCGGCACGCCGCTCATGCCTTCCGGCGGCGCCCCGGCCCCAGGCTGGAACCGCGCCCCCGCCGCACCCAGTCGATTTCGCAGCCAATCCAGTTCCGAATCGAATGACTTGAACGAGGCGACCATGGGATCTGCGTCCGGGACCAGGCCGCCAGGCGTATGGCGAACGATGGTCGATACGCCGACGACGTAGATGACGCCGTCGATGTCGATGAAGGCTGATTTGAACCGGACCGCCCCCTTGGCGTGGGTCGATCTGTCGCGGCCCTGAGCTTCGGCGCGAAGCTGATCCACCAGAGGGCGGGCGGCGCGCACGAAGGGAACGGCGGCTTCCGTATCCGGCGCCGCATCATGATGGCTGGCTCGGATCAGCCGGCCGCTCGAATCATAGCCCAAGGTCGCGTGGTGGCCGTGGCGTGTCGTGTAGAGGCCGCCCATGAAGCGGTCGAACCATCTCGCATCGGTTGGGGCGGCCATTTCGGCGACCGCCTCGTCCCAAACCGTCGTCGGGTTCAGATCTTCGCCGACGATTTCGAGAACACGCGTCAAACGCAGCGAGACAACGTCGCTTTCGCGTTTTCTGTGGTGGTCGTCGATCCCCCGGCTTACGGTGGTAAGGACGCCGACCATGCCGATGACGACGGCGAGCATCAGGACCAATAGGATCCTGTATCCCGCCAACTCGGATTTTCGTAGTCTTGTCCTCATGATGGAACGGTTAGCCCGTTCAGCAGATAAGCTCTTTTAAAGCCGCTATAGGCAGTTTCCCTTAGTCGCCGACAAAGTCCTGCGCGAACTCCGGCGTGTCGTCTTCGCCCGCCAGACTGTCGTCATCGACGTCGGCGCCTCGGCTGGGATCCGGCAGTTCGAACCCTACGGGCAGCGACAGGTCCAGCAGGCCCGCCGCCTTCATCTCCTGCACGCCCGGCAGGTCGTACAGGCTGGC
>JBKBXN010000271.1:0-1942 GCA_046314055.1 Brevundimonas sp. | reverse complement strand
GACGCCTTCTATTCCGAGTTCAAGAACACCCAGGTCCTGCGCGGCATCGAGTTCCCGCTGGCCTGGGGCGGTTCGGCCGGGGACTGCACCGTCAACGTGGCCTCGTCGCTCTGCCGCCCGGCCCCCTCGCTGCGCTCCGGCTACACCGTCGAGGACGGTCTGATCGTCGCCGGCACCTGGGACAACATCAAGGGCGTCGTCCGCAACGACGTGAACAAGCGCGACAGCAACATCACGGCCCTGGGCTGGAACACCGAGTTCGTCGCCAACGACGACTGGACGCTGGCTCTCGACGTCAACTATTCGAAGGTCGAGCGGAACGACATCATCCTCGAGACCAACGCGGGCACGGGCCGCAACATCAACGGAGCCCTGGACACCCTCGGCTTCGAACTGACTGACGACGGCGTCACCCGTTTCACCAGCCAGCTCGACTACGCCGACCCGACCCTGATCCGCATCACCTCGGCCCAGGGCTGGGGCGGGGACGTCATTCCGGGCGGCCAGGTCGGCTATATGAACACCCCGTCCATCGAGGACGAAATCAAGGCTGTCCGCCTGACCGCGAACCGCCAACTGCACCAGAGCCCGTTCAAGTCGATCGACTTCGGCGTCAACTATTCGGAGCGCAACAAGAGCTTCGTCAACGACCAGTATTACATCGGCGTCCCCGGCGGCGGCGATCTGATCGTGCCAGACGAATATCTGCTGGAGCCGACCGACCTGGGTTATCTCGGCATCTCGGAGGTGCTCAGCTATGACGCCCTGGGCCTGGTCAACAGCGGGCTGCTGGAACTGGTCCGCAACCCCAACGCGGATGTCGCCGCCGGCAACTGGGAAGTGACGGAAAAGGTCTCGACCGCCAATGTCCGCGCCAACATCGATCATGAGCTGTTCGGACGCCCGCTGACCGGCAACGTCGGCATGCAGTTCGTATACACCGACCAGATGTCCAGCGGCTTCTCGGCCCGTCAGGTCAGCGCCGGCGTGTCGGAAACCGTCGCCGTCAGCGGCGGTGTCGACTATCTGGAAATCCTGCCCAGCTCGAACTTCATCCTGGAAGTCGGCGACGATCTGTTCGCCCGCTTCGCCGTCGCCCGGACCCTGGCCCGCCCGCGGATGGACGACATGCGCGCCTCGCAGAACTATTCGTTCAGCGTGGCCAACAATATCCCCACCGCCCAGCCGGACAACCAGTCCCCCTGGAGCGCCAGCGGCGGCAATCCCGAACTGCGGCCCTACATCGCTGATGTGGCGGACATCTCGCTTGAGAAGTATTTCGCCAACCGCAAGGGCTATGTCTCGGTCGCCGCCTACTACAAACATCTTGAAAGCTATGTTTACACCCGCAACGAGATCGTCGACTTCACCGGCTATCCGACGGGCGGCGTGACGCCGGTGATTAACCAAGGTCTGTCGTCGCGGCCGGACAACGGCGACGGCGGCTGGATCAAGGGCGTGGAGTTCTCGGTGTCGGCGCCGTTCGACATCATCCATCCCGCCCTGGAAGGCTTCGGCGCCCTGTTCAGCGCCTCGGCCACGGACAGCGAGGTCCGGCCGAACCCGAACGAGGCCCCGACCACCATGCCGGGCCTGTCGGAGACCGTCATGAACGGCACGCTCTACTATGAGCGCTACGGCTTCCAGACCCGCGTCTCGGCCCGTTATCGGTCGGATTATCTGGGCGAGGTCGCCGGCTTCGGCAACGGCCGCACCCTGCGGTCGGTCGCCGCCGAAACTGTAGTCGACGCCCAGATCGGCTACGAGTTCCAGTTCGGCCCTCTGGAAGGCCTATCCATCCTGGCCCAGGTCAACAACCTGACCGACGAGCCGTTCAAGACCTTCCAGAACGGCGATGAACGTCAGACCATCGATTATCAGAGCTACGGCCGGACCTTCGCGGTGGGCATGAACTACCGCTTCTGATTTCTCCCCTGAGCAA
>JBKBXN010000270.1:0-1950 GCA_046314055.1 Brevundimonas sp. | reverse complement strand
AACCTCTCCGGAAATAAGGGGAGCGTCCGTCTCTGCGGGCGGATCGCCGTTGCTTCACATATAGCGCCGAGCGGGCCGCAGAATCCTGTTCATTTCGCGACCTGATCGCCATACATGCGCAGTCTCTGCGATGGATTGGCCCAATGAAGACTGTTTCCGCCGTCGAACTGGACGGAACCGACAGGAAGATGCTCCGTCTGCTGCAGCAGGACGGCCGCATGACCAACGCCGATCTCGCCCGTCATGTGGCCCTGTCCGAAAGCGCCTGCCTGCGTCGTCTGCGGGCGCTGGAGGCGGCGGGGGTGGTCGATCACTACGCCGCCGTGATCAGCGAGCGGGCCGTGGGACTGCCGATCAGCGTCTTCGTCACCGTCACCCTGTCGTCCCAGTCCGAGGCCGTCCTGACCGCCTTCGAACAGGCCGTCGCCGCCGCGCCCGAGGTGATGGAATGCTATCTGATGACCGGGGGCGCCGACTATCTGCTGCGGCTGGTGGTGCGCGACGTCGACGATCTGGAACGGGTCCACGCCAAGACCCTGACCCGCCTGCCCGGCGTCCACCGCGTCTCCTCCAGCGTGGCCATGCGGTCGGTGGTCAAGCGTGGGGCCTTGCCGGTTTGATCGGTGTTTCCCAGATCGAATGGGGACATCTGGTCTGGGGGATATATGGATCGCGACGGTTTGATCTGGTTCGGCCTGGCGATCGCCGCCGCCTTGGTCGCCATGCCGGGGGTGCTGGCGGGCGGACTGCCGCTGCTGCCGCTGTTTCTCGTCTGCCTCGACCTGGCCTGTACTCTCCATGCGGGCAGTCGCCGTCTGGTCGTCAGCGCGACCCTACGCCTGCTGTCGCGCGGCGCCTTAAGAACCGCCCTCATCGTGCTGGGCTCCATGATGTTGATTCAGCTTCTGCCGTTGGAGATGGCGCTCTTCATGGCCGGCGACGTCCTGGCCTATGTCGAGGTGCTGGCGGCTGTCGGACTGATCGCGGCGAACGCTCGCGTCCGGGTCATTCGAGGGATGATCGAAGCGAAGACGGATCAGTGGCGGGCCGCGGTCCGGCGTCGGATCGACAATCGCAAGCCCCGGGTCGCGCGTCCTGGGGCCCGACGTCGCCCGCCAGCGCCGGATGACGACCCGGCGGCCGGTTGGGCCTTCGCCTGACTCCTCACCGCAACGCCAGGGTCACCGTCTTCACGTCCACATATTCGTCGATGCCGTGGATCGAGCCTTCGCGGCCGTAGCCGGACTGTTTGACCCCGCCGAACGGGGCGACGGCGGTGGAGATCAGGCCGGTGTTGACCCCGCACATGCCGGCCTCGATGCGGCGGCTGAACCGCATCGCCCGGTCCAGATCGCGGGTGAACAGATAGGAGGCTAGGCCGTAATCGCTGGCGTTGGCCTTCTCCAGAACCTCGTCCTCGCTGTCGAAGGCGAAGACCGGGATCATCGGGCCGAAGGTCTCCTCCTCCCGGAATAGTGCGTCGTTACCGCCGAGGGTCACGGTCGGCTGGAAGAAACGGCCGCCCAGTTCATGGCGTGACCCGCCGGTCAGCACCCGTCCGCCGTCGGCCTTGACCGCCGCGACGTGCTTCTCGACCTTGTCGATGGCCTTGTCCTCGATCAGGGGGCCGACCTTGACGCCGTCTTCGAAGGCAGGCCCGACCTTGATCTTCGCCACTTCCGCCGCCAGCTTTTCGGCATAGGCCTCAGACACCGACCGTTCGACATAGACCCGATTGGGGCAGACGCAGGTCTGGCCCGAGTTGCGGAACTTGCCCTTGATGGTCTCGGCCACGGCCAGATCCAGATCCGCGTCGGCGAAGACGATCAGGGGGGCGGCGCCGCCCAGCTCCATCGACACCCGCTTCAGGGTCGGGGCGCATTGCTCGGCCAGCTTGCGGCCCACCCCGGTCGAACCGGTGAAGGACAGTTTGCGGATCAGGGGACTGTC
>JBKBXN010000269.1:0-1985 GCA_046314055.1 Brevundimonas sp. | reverse complement strand
GGATTTCTGGTAGAAGCCGATGGCGGCGTCATAGGCCATGCGGCTCTCGGCCATCTTCAGCATCTGCTCCTCGACCACCACCGAATTGCCGTCGAGCGTGGTCTCGGAGTCCGGCGACTTGGATGCGTCGAAGCGCGGCGCGCTGACGGCGGGGGCGATGTGGGCGCGGTTGGTGCGGACGACCTGAAGCCCCCCGCCCGACCGCATAGCGGCGGCGAAGTCGGTCGGCTGTTTCAGATCGCGGCCGACAAAGCCCGGCGTATCGGCGTTGGCGACGTTTTCGGCGATGACCCGCTGGCGTTCGTCCAGCCAGCCCAGCCGGCCCTTGATCTGCCCCAGCAGCGGAATGTCGGCGACGCCCATGGCGATCTCCCGTAGCGCAGATGCGCCCGATGGGCAGAAAATGCCGCCTGCATGGTTAACAGGCCGTTATCTAAACCGATCGTTAACTGCAATGATTAAGACTCGGGACAACAGCGCCGACAGCGCGGGGCCCTAAGCGTATGAATTTCCTCGATCTCGCCCGCGCCGTTTTCGGCCTGGCCTTTACCCTGGGTCTGATCGGCCTGGCCGCCTATGCGGCGCGCCGATATGCGCCGCAGCTTATGGCCAAGCTGAACGCCCAACGCGGCGAGCGGCGGATGCAGGTGGTCGAGACCCTGGTGCTGGACCCCGCGCGGCGGCTGGTCCTGGTGCGGATCGACGAGGAAGAGCGGCTGATCCTGCTCGGCGAAGGCCGCGAACTGATCGAGCCGCGCCAGCCGGAGATCTTCAAGTGAGGGGGATTTTCACGATTCCCACAGGCGCAGAGCTGAAGCGCGCGGCCTTGCTGTCGCTGTTCACCACCCTGGTCTGCCTGGCCTGGCCGTTGGCGGCCTTCGCCCAGGATGCGGCGGCGGGGGGATCGTCGCTGAACATCGACCTGGGAACGGGCGCAGGCCTGACCCAGCGGGTGGTGCAACTGGTCGGGCTGATGACCGTGCTGTCGCTGGCGCCGTCGATCGTGATCATGACCACCAGTTTCGTGCGAATCGTCGTGGTCCTGTCGCTGCTGCGGACAGCCCTGGGCATGCAGCAGTCGCCGCCGAACGCGGTTCTGGTGTCCCTGGCCCTGTTCCTGAGCGCCATCGTCATGGCCCCGACCTGGCAGGACGCCTATGATTCGGGCATCCGTCCGCTGCTGGATCAGCAGATGGAATTGCCCCAGGCCTTCGATGCGGCGTCGGAACCTGTGAAAACCTTCATGCTGGCCCAGGTGGACCGTTCCGACCTGGCCCTGTTCACCCGGTTGAGCCGTGTCGAGGCCCCGACCAACCTGCAGGATCTGCCGCTGCGCGTGGTCACGCCGGCCTTTATGATCAGCGAGTTGAAGAAGGCCTTCGAGATCGGATTTCTTCTTTTTATTCCGTTCCTTGTCATCGACCTGGTGGTCGCCAGCGTGCTGATGTCCATGGGTATGATGATGCTGCCGCCGGTGGTGGTCTCCCTGCCCTTCAAGCTGATCTTCTTCGTGCTGGTGGACGGCTGGAGACTGGTCGCGGGAAGCCTGGTCGAGAGCTTCCAGCGGGCGTCCGGAACCGGATAATCCCCGCCCCATAAGGCTTTGCGGCTTTTACACGCTTGCAATACCGGACGAAATCCGTGTTGATCCCCCAGTCCTCGCCCTGAATCGGGCGACTAACACTGGAAATGTTTCTTATGACCACTCAAGCCGAACTGATCGCCGCCGTCGCCAAGGACGCCGGTGTCTCGCAGGCCGACGCCGGCAAGGTGCTGACCGCCATCGTCGAGAACATCCACGCCAGCCTGAAGGCCGGCGGCGACGTGCGCATCTCGAACCTGGGCGTCTTCGACACCGCCGCCCGCGCCGAGCGTGAAGGCCGCAACCCGGCCACGGGCGAGGCCATTCAGATCGCGGCCAGCAAGCGCGTGGTGTTCCAGCCCGCCAAGGCGTTCAAGGATGCCTTGGGCGGCTGAGATCGCTC
>JBKBXN010000268.1:0-2085 GCA_046314055.1 Brevundimonas sp. | reverse complement strand
AGGCCATGGACCTGGTCGGCCGCAAACTGTCGATGGACGGCGGCGAGGCGGCCAAGGCCGTGATCGCCGACATGAAGGCGACCCTGGTGGCCTTGGCGTCTCTCTATTCCGGCAAGCCGCTCGAACGGTTGGCCACGGGCATCGAGGCGGTGCAGGACGCCACACTGTGGCTGCTGGACCGCAAGGCCGACGCCGACGGCGCCGCCGATGTTCTGGCGGCCGCCGACGCCTATCTCAAACTGATGGGCGACGTGGTCGGCGGCTGGATGCTGGCCAAGGGCGCCCTGGCCGCCAAGGCGCGGCTGGACGCCGGCGAGGGCGACCCCGTTTGGCTGCAAGGCAAGCTGGACCTGTATGAGGTCTATGCCGCCAATGTGCTGGGCCATGTCTCCAGCCGCCTGGCGGCCGTGGGCCAGGGCGGCGACCTGCTGAAGCGGTTGACGGCCGAAGCCCTGACGGGCTGAGACGGCGTGCGTTCGGCGCCTCACGGCGCCGGCGCGGCCTTCTGGTCCAGCAGGGCCACCGCCTCGCGGATATAGTCGGCGTGGACCACCACGCCGATCCTGAGCCGCTCGTCCTGGACGATGACTTCCTGGGTCAGCACCCCGGCGACATAGGGATGGACCGGCGACAGGTCCGACGAGGGCCGCAGCGGCGTCCAGAACACGGGTCCGCCCGAGTCGCCCGGAAAGACGGCCAGATCGAGCAGGAAGGTCGGAAAGGCGCTGATCGGCGTCAGCGGCCAGGATGCGATCCGCCCGACGCGCAGGATCGGAAACCCGGCGCGGTTGGCCGACAATCCCCGGGGAAAGCCCAGCGTCCGCATATCGTCGCCCGGCCCGACCTCGGCTGCGTCGAACGCCTCCCTGTCCGCCAGCCAGGCGATCGGAATGGCGTCGTGGGCGAAGGCGGCCGGCGCGCTGATCTCCATGACCGCAATGTCGCGGTCGTCCGGCTTGGTCCATAGCGGGTCAGAGTCTGCGTCTCGAATGGTCAGCGGCTGGGGATCGAAACGCCATCCCCCGTCCGGCAGTTCGACGCGCCATCCGATCCGCGCCTCGCTGTCAGGCATCCGGCTCAGCACATGATCGGCGGTGACCAGGACAGTGCGCGGCGTGCCGTCCGCCCGCGGCGCATTCAGCAGAAAGCCCGCGCCCACGGTTCGCGTGCCGTCGCCGTTCGACTGGTCGATCTGCACCGTCGCCCGGATCATGGTCACGGTCAGGTCCCTGGCGGAACGCGACACGTTCTGCGTGGCGTCGACAGAGGCTGTCGGCTGGGTCTGGAGGTCGAACATCAAGGCAAAGCGCCTCTCTGGGCTTTTCTTCATTTGACGCCGCCATGGGCCACGCACAAGGTTCGGGTCCGAATAAGGGGGCCTAACCGATGAACCGTCGCCAACTGATCCTCTCGACCGCCGCAACCGCCGTCGCGGTCGCATCCCCCTCCCTCGCCAAGCCCGCTCAGACTACCGGACACTCGATGCCCCAGCCCCCCGTCGCCAAGAAAATCCCTGTCGTCATCGAACAACTGGGCCGCACGCGGACCGACGACTATCATTGGATGAAGGACGACAACTGGCAGGCCGTACTGCGCGATCCGACCCTGATCAAGGCCGACGTCAAGGAACACCTGACGGCCGAAAACACCTACCGCGAGGCCATGATGGCCTCCACCCTGCCGCTGCAGCAGGCGATGTTCGCGGAGATGCGCGGTCGCATCAAGGAAGACGACAGCTCGGTTCCGGCTCCGGACGGCGATTGGAACTACTACGTCGAATATCGTACGGGCGACCAGCATCCTCGCTACATGCGCGTCGAGCGTCAGGGCGCGTGGATGGTGGACGGCCAGCCGGTGACGAAGAACTTCGTCGTCGCGCCCACGCCTCAACTGCTCCTGGACGCCAACGCACTCGCCGAGGGCAAGGCCTATTCGGAAGTTTCGGCCGCGAGCCACAGCCCGGACCACAGCCTTTTCGCCTATGCCGAGGACGCCCAGGGCTCCGAGGTCCACAAAATCTACGTCAAGGACCTGGCGACCGGCGAAGTTCTGCCTGACGTGATCGACAGCGCCACCGGCGACTTC
>JBKBXN010000267.1:947-2087 GCA_046314055.1 Brevundimonas sp. | reverse complement strand
TCTCCACCCGGTCGAACCGCTCCAGCGCCCAGGCCAGACAGGTCGCGCTGTCCTGCCCGCCGGAGAACAGGACCAGGGCCGATGTGGGGGTCTTTTCCAGGATGACGCTCATGACGAATCTGCGGTCGGCCGGTCGGCCGCGCGCATGCACAAAGGGATGGGGACCCATATGGGTCGGGGCGGCCTTCTACACCAGAGCGGACAGCGGCGCAAAATCCGGTTCGCCGGTCCGAAGATGACACCGCATGTCATCCACGAAACTTTTTGATCCAGCTTAACTAATCCGCAAGCGCTACCGGTCCAGAGTGTCACCGAGTAAGGAGTTCCAGGCAGTATGCCGACCATTGAGACCCTTTCAGAACGGCCCGAGCCCATCGCCCCGTCGACGCTCGGCTGCGAGGTGCTTGCGCGTTTCGAGCGCGAGCCTGACACTCTGGTCATCCCGGTTGTCGAAAATGACCGTCCCGTGGGTCTGGTCGAACGCACCGCCTTCCTTCAGAAAATCGCCGGCCGCTTCGGCCACGCCCTTTACGACACCCGCCCCATCAGTTTCGCCATGGACGCCGAACCTGCGGTCGTCGAAGGCGGCACCCGGATCGACGCCTTCTCCGACATCATGTCGCGGGGCGGTCCCGCCGCCCTGCTGCGCGGCTTCATCGTCACCAAGAACGGCCGCTATCACGGGGTGGGCACAGCGGCGACCCTGCTCAAGGCGGCCACCGACCGCCAACGCGAATACGACGCCAAGATGGCCGATCAGGCCGCCATCCTCAACGACACCCGCGCCCAGGCCATCGCCTCCGCCCGCGCCAAGAGCCAGTTCCTGGCCATCATGAGCCATGAGCTGCGCACCCCGATGAACGGCGTGCTGGCCGTGGCCGAACTGCTGCGCCGCCAACCCCTGAACGAGGCGGCCCAGGCCCACGTCCAGACCATCGTCGATTCCTCCGAAAGCCTGCTGCGAATCCTTCAGGACGCGGTCGATCTGTCCAAGGCCGAGGCGGGCGAGCGGGCGGTGGAGCTGCTGCGCTCGGTGGGGCTGTCCGAGCCGGAGCGCCGGGTCCGGCAGTACCCGCACGAGCTGTCCGGCGGGATGCGCCAGCGCGTCACGATCGCCATCGCGCTGGCCTGCGACCCGCG
>JBKBXN010000267.1:0-937 GCA_046314055.1 Brevundimonas sp. | reverse complement strand
GCTGAACCCCGCCCCCACCCCCCTTCGCGCCGTGATGGACGACGTCCAGTCCCTGTGGGAGCCGCGCGCGTCCCAGGACGGCGTGACCCTGATGGTCGGCTATGAAGGCGACACCGAACTGGCGGCCGTCATCGACAGCGTGCGGTTGAAACAGGTGTTCAACAACCTGATCGGCAACGC
Organism: Brevundimonas sp.; assembly: GCA_046314055.1. Lineage (GTDB taxonomy): Bacteria > Pseudomonadota > Alphaproteobacteria > Caulobacterales > Caulobacteraceae > Brevundimonas. Next base: position 757 of record JBKBXN010000267.1, on the reverse strand, counting down.
CCTGAAATTCGCGCGCAACGGCATGGTCGAGGCCAGGCTCAAGGCCTGGGTCGACGGCGATCAGATCCGCATGCAGGCTCGCGTCCGCGACGACGGCCCCGGCGTGGACGCAGACCGCGTCGATTCCATCTTCGAGCCCTTCGTTCACGGCTCGGGCCCCGACGGCGCCGGTCTGGGCCTGTCGATCTGCCGTCAGGTGGTCGACCGCATGGGCGGCCGCATCTGGGCCGAAAACAACCAGGGGCGCGGCGCCACCTTCGCCTTCGACATGACCGCGCGACGGGCCGTGGTCGAGGTCGAGGCTGCGTCGAACGTGTCGGACCTGTCCGAGCTGAACCTACAGTCCACCCCGCACATCCTTATCGTTGACGACAACGCCACCAACCGGGTCGTGGCCCAGGCCCTGTGCGAGATGTTCGGCTGCAGCTCCGAACTGGCCGAGGATGGGCTTGAGGCGGTTCAGGCCGTGCAGGATAATCGCTACGACCTGATCCTGATGGACATCAAGATGCCGCGCATGGACGGCGTCCAGGCCACCCAGGCCATTCGCGCCCTGAACGGCCCCGTCAGCCGCATTCCCATCGTCGCCCTGACCGCCAACGCCGATCCGGAAGACGCCAAACACTATCTGTCCATCGGCATGGCCGCCGTGGTCGAGAAGCCGATCAAACCCGAACGCTTGCGCATGGCCATGAACGCCGCCCTGGCCAGCGTTGAACGGGTCGAGCAACCCCAATCCACGCCCACGCGCAAGGCC
>JBKBXN010000266.1:0-2119 GCA_046314055.1 Brevundimonas sp. | reverse complement strand
AACTTCGCGCCTGAAATCCTGCAACGGGTGCGGGTCAAGGATCCGCTGAAGGCCAAACACCTGAAGAAGGCGCTGGAAGGTCTGGCCGAGGAAGGCGTGACCCAGCTGTTCCGCCCCGAGATCGGCTCGGACTTCATCGTCGGCGCCGTGGGCCAGCTGCAGTTCGAGGTCATGGCCGACCGTCTGGGCGAGGAATACGGCCTGGACGTCATCTTCGAGCCCAGCCCCTATGCCGAGGCGCGCTGGGTCACTCCAGCCTCGGGGGGAAGCGACGCGGACATCGAGGATTTCTCGGGCAAATACCGCCCGCAGATGGCCCGCGACATCGACCAGGCCCCGGTCTTCCTGGCCAAGTCGAGCTGGGAGACCGGCTATGTCGGCGAACGCTTCCCCAAGATCGCCTTCACCAAGACCAAGGAGCGGGGTTAGCCCCGCGCCATCGCGTCCTCGATGATCTTGGTCGACTTGTCCGGCCCCAGGCCATAGGCGACGGCGGCGCGGTATTTGCCGTCGGGCCCCATCAGATAGACGGTCAGGGAGTGGTTCATCGTGTAGCCCTCGCCCTCGCCGACCTTCTCGTAATAGGCGCGGTAGGCCTTGGCCGCCTGGGCGACCTGTTCCGGCGCGCCCGTGAGGCCGATGGTCCCCTTGGGGAAGCCGTCTGAGGACAGATAGTCCTTCAACTGCTGGGGCGTGTCGCGTTCGGGGTCGATGCTGACGAAGACGATCTGCAGATCGTCCGCCTTGTCGCCCAGCCGCTGCTGCACTGCGGCCATCTCGGCCAGGGTGGTAGGGCAGAACTCCGGGCAATAGGTGAAGCCGAAGAAGACCAGGCTCCATTTGCCGTTCAGCATCGTCTGATCGACGGGCGCCCCGTCCTGGTTCACCAGCTGGAAGTCTCCGCCGACCAAGGGCTGGCCGGTGGAGGAGACCTCGGCCGTCGCTGGGGCGCGGCTGGACACCACCACCACGGTGACGATGGCCAGGGCGGCGGCGATGGCGATACAGGCGCCTGCAAACAGCAGGATGGAACGACGCGGCATGACGACCTCTGACGAAAACCTCGGACCCGGTCTATAGAAGGCCCGTGACATCGACAGAAGACCGCATCGCGCCGCATGCGCCCCCCTTCTCGTCCGAGGGGGGGCTCTCAGACGCAGGTTGGCGAGAGACGCCCCGCCGAGGGCGCGGCTTTTCGCTGCGGACCCTGATCGTCCTGCGCTGGCTGACCATCCTGGGGCAGAGCGCGGCGATCCTGACAGCGTCGCAGGGTCTGCACTTTCCCCTGCCGCTCTGGCCCTGTCTGATCGTCATCGCCATCAGCGCGGCGGTCAATGTCGGGGCCATGGCCCGGGTGCGGCGGCTGGAGGCCAGCCTGCCCGACGGCCGCCAGACGGCGATCCACCTCGGGTTCGACATCTTCCAGCTGGGCGTCCTGCTGGGCCTGACCGGCGGGCTGGAGAATCCCTTCTGCCTGCTGCTGGTGGCGCCGGTGACGATCGCGGCGGCCGCCCTGCCCGCCCGCCAGGCCGTAACCCTGGGCCTGCTGGCCCTGATCGCGGTGGGCGTGCTGTTCTTCTGGTCCGAGCCCCTGCCCTGGCGGCCCGGCGAGAATTTCCACCTGCCGCTGCTCTATCGCCTGGGCATGGTCATGGCCCTGGTCACAGGGGTGGTGTTCACGGCCGGCTACGCCTGGCGGGTGGCCGCCGACGCCGAGAAGCTGGAACTGGCCCTGGCCACGACCCAGGACGTGCTGCAGCGCGAGCAGCGTCTGGCGGCCCTGGGCGGACTGGCGGCGGCGGCGGCGCATGAGCTGGGCACGCCCCTGGCCACCATCCAGGTCGTGGCCAAGGAGCTTCAGCGCGCCTCTGCCCCCGACAGCGAGGCGGCCGAGGACGCCGCCCTGATCCTGCAACAGGCCGAGCGGTGCCGGGGCATACTGACCCAACTCTCGCAACAGCCCGAGGGCGACGACGCCCTCTATGCCGACGTGGCGCTGAAGGCCCTGCTGGAAGAGGTGGTGGAGCCGCACCGGGGCTTCGACCTGGTGTTCGAGGTTCTGGTCAAGACCCCGCCGGGCCAAACCGCGCCACGCGTGCGCCGGATGCCCGAGGTGGTC
>JBKBXN010000265.1:0-2165 GCA_046314055.1 Brevundimonas sp. | reverse complement strand
GACGCAGGCCGCGCCGAGATGCTGGTTCACTGCGGGGTGCGATCCACCCGCGCCCTGATCGTGACCATGGATGCGCCGACCAAGGTGGACGAGGTGGTGACGACCGCCCGCACCCTGCGCGACGACCTGATCCTGATCGCCCGCGCCCGCGACGATCAGCATGCGGCGCGGCTGTACGCCCTGGGCGTCACCGACGCCGTGCCGGAAACGACCGAGGCCAGTCTTCAGCTGGCGGAGAACACACTGGTCGACCTGGGCGTGCCCATGGGTCTGGTGCTGGCCTCGATCCATGAGAAGCGCGATCAGTTTCGCCGCACCTTCCAGGCCGCAATACCCGCCGGAGGACGCAGTAGAACCACCCGCGCGTTGAGAATGCCTCAGATTGGGACAGGTAACCACAACGGTTAAGCTTAGAAATCGGGCCGTTAACCGTGTCATCGGCTTTTGCGACCCATTTTCGTCATGGTTCCGTGATGCAAGCCCTGCTTCATCATCGCGCGGTTGGCGGGCGAAGCAACAGAACGTCTCGCCTCGCGGTCTAAGCGACTGACCCAGTCAACTTCGGGCCGTCAGGGCTTCCGAAATGCGTAGAGTAAAAGCCTGAATTCATGACCGATACCGTTCTCTCGACCGAAGCCGCTCCCCGCCTGAACCGCCGTCAGGCCGCCAAGGTCCGGACTCGCCAGAAGGTTCTGGACGCCGCCCGCTCCCTGTTCGCCGAGCGCGGCTATGAACCGGCCACGATCCGCGACATCGCCAAGGGCGCCGGCATGTCCACGGGGGCGGTCTTCGCCAACTTCCAGGACAAGGCCGAACTGTTCGAGGCCGTCCTGACCGAGGACATGACCCGCCTGGCCGAGGTGGTCGAGGCCGGCGCGCCCGAAGGCGAGCCCGTTCGCCAGCGGCTGCTGGGCGCCCTCAGCGCCGGCTATCACTCCTCGCTGGACCAACTGCCCCTGTTCCAGGCCATCGTCGCCCGGTCCTGGTTCCAGCCCCTGGCCGCCGAGATGCGCGCCCGCGCCGCGACCAAGAACCTGCTGCTGGCCATCGGCGGCATCCTCCAGGAAGCCGTGGCCAAGGGCGAACTGCGTCAGGACGCGGAGATCCGCCTGCTGGTCGAGCTGATCTGGGACGCCTATCTGTCGAACTACCGCCGCGCCGCCTATGACGAATGGGACGCTCAAGCCCTGTCCGACCATATGGGCAAGCAGATCGACGTGATCCTGGCCGGGGCGCTGTCCGCCAAATAATCCAATCGAAGCGCCTGAAAAAAGGTCGGGGCCGCCGCGCGGTCCCGGCCTTTTTCATGCCCGGCGTTCCGCGTTCAGGCCTTACGCTTCAGGGTGACGTAGAAGGCGCCGTTGCCGCCGTGCCTCTGGTGGGCGACGGTGAAGCCGGACACCACGCCGCGCAGGCCCGGCGACTGCATCCATTCTCCGAACGAGGCGCGGATTACACCGCCGCCCAGCCGTCCCTGGCCGGTGATGACCAGGACCGCCCGCATCCCACGCGCCTGGCACGAAGTCAGAAAGCCCCGCAGCTGATCCTCGGCCTCGAACCGGCCGAAGCCGTGCAGGTCGATACGGGCCTCGATCGGGTCGCGCTCGCGTGACAGCCGCTGTTTGCGGCGGGGCTCCAGATCCTCCGGCGCGGAGCGGACACGTGAGGCCGTCGGCCGCGCCGCCGAAGGCTGGGCGTCGGCCTGGCGTACGGTCGGGGGCGCGGTCGGCAGGCTGCGTTGCGGCGAGGCCTTGGGCAGGGGGCGCGGGTGCTCGAGCGAGGCGGGCGCCACATGGGCCGGGGCTTCGGCGCCCGGTGTGACGCGGGCGGGCTTGCGGCTGCGGGGGGCCACGACCGAGCCGGTGATCCGACCCCAGATGCGACGGTCCTCGGGCGTCAGCCCGTTCTCGTCACGGCCGGGGCCCTTGCGCTTCATGTATCGGCGTCGTCGTCGAAGGCGTCGCCGGGACCGGGTTCGTGAACCAGCAGGTCGCCGGGCTGGCAGTCCAGCTCACGGCATAGGGCGTCCAGGGTCGAGAACCGCACGGCCCGCGCCTTGCCGGTGAAGGCGCCATTCTCGATCCACAGCAGCTGGTTTGAGCGGGCCGCATAGAACTGAACGAGGGCATCGCGGTCGACCTCGTCGGCCTCCGTCATCCCCTTCT
>JBKBXN010000264.1:0-2243 GCA_046314055.1 Brevundimonas sp. | reverse complement strand
GGTGCACCTTGCCGATCACGGCGTTGCGGGTGACACCGCCGCCCAGTTGTTTGGCGATCTGGCTCGCGGACTGGCCCTCAAGCCAGAGCTTTTTCAGCGCGCCTACGCGGTCGTCGGTCCAGCCTGCGGTCATGCCACCCTCCAGCGAGTTTGGATTCAATATCTAGGTCCAGGCTCCCCCTCCGGGGTCTTGACCTACCACTAATCGTAAACCAGCCGTTAAGAGACGCAAGATGTGCGAATCAACCGTCCACAGAAACCAGATATTGAATCTTCGTTAAGGTTAAGCTGGGGGCGTGAGGGGTGACGCGTGAATCGCGAGTCACGGCGACTGCGTCGCGGCGGTCACGCTTGACCATTCACCACTCACCACGCTCTTGCGAAGCCCGGCCCCAAAGCGCATCTGGCGGCCCATGACCGATACGCCCGACCTGATTTCCACCCGCCCTGCCGGCCTGCCGCAGCCGCGGCGTTATCCGGGGGTCAACTGGATCGGGGTGCAGACCCTGTATCTTCGCGAGGTGCGGCGGTTCTGGAAGGTGGGAGCCCAGACGGTGGCGGCGCCGGTGGTGACCACCCTGCTCTATATGTTGGTCTTTGTGGTTGCGCTTCAGGACGCCCGGCCGCCGCTGCACGGCACGCCCTTCGCGCTGTTTGTCGCGCCGGGTCTGATCATGATGGCGGTGCTGAACAACGCCTTCGCCAACGCCTCGTCCAGCCTGATCCAGGCCAAGATCATGGGCACGGCGACCGACTTCCTGACCCCGCCGCTCAGCCCTCTGGAGCTGACCCTGGGCTTCACCCTGGGCGCGGCGACGCGGGGCGCGGTGGTCGGCCTGGTCACGGCCCTGTGCGTCCTGCCGTTCGCGCCGCTGGGCGTGGCCAATATCTTCGCCATCGTCTGGTTCGCCCTGGCGGCCAGCTTCATCATGGGCATGACCGGCGTGCTGGCGGGCCTGTGGAGCGAGAAGTTCGACCATCTGTCGGCGGTCCAGAACTTCATCGTCATGCCCATGACCTTCCTGTCGGGCACCTTCTATCTGGTCGAAAACCTGCCCGAGCCGTTCCGCTCGATTAGCCGCTACAACCCCTTCTTCTATCTGATCGACGGCTTCCGCTACGGCTTCATCGGTCATGCCGAGAGCAATCTGACCGTGGGCGTGATCGGCTCAGCCGTGCTGATGGTCGTCATGGGCGTCGTCTGCTGGCTGGTGTTCCGCTCGGGCTGGCGTCTGAAGAGCTAGGCGGCTAACTCTGGCGGATCACCCTGGGGAGGTCCGCCATGCTGTTCCGTTCGTTTGTCGCCGCTGCGGCGCTTCTTGTCGCCGTTCCGGCCGCCGCCCAGGAGTCGGGCGCCGCCCTACAGACAGCCGCCGCGGCCTTCGTGAAGCCGACGAACGCCGAGCGTATGGCCGTCATCGTCGATCAGCTGACCGCCGCCGGCCTGCTGCACGAAATCCAGACCTTCGAGGGCGGCAATCAACGCACCGGCCCCATGGCCGGATCGAACGTCGTCGTCACCCTGGGCGACGGCCCCAAAGACATCGTCCTGACCGCCCACTATGACGCGGTGAAGCTGCGCGACGGGTCGATGTCGCAAGGGATCGTCGACAACGCCGGCTCGGTCCTGGCCATGATCGAGGCCATGAAGACGCTGAAGGACCAGACGACCGGCCACCGGCTGATCTTCGTCCTGACCGACCAGGAGGAGTTGGGCCTGATCGGCGCCAAGGCCTGGCTGGACGCCCATGACAAGAGCCGCATCCACGCCGTGATCAACGCCGACGTCGCCGCCTACGGCCGCACCGTCATGTATGGCGAAAACAACGGCGCCCAGTCGGGCTTCGTCCTGACCGCCCTGCGCAGCCAGTGCGCGGAACAGGGCGTCGACTGCGTCGCCTTCCCCGTCTATCCGCCCAGCGACGACCGCGTCTTCTCGGCCGCCGGCGTGCCGGTGGTCTCGCTGGGAACCCAGGACGCCGTCGGCGCGCATCAGATGTGGCTGGCCTTCAACGGCGGCGAGGACAACGGCCTGAAGGAGGGCTTCGTCCCCCCGGTCTTCCAGCGCATCCATTCGCCCGAGGACAAGCTGTCCTATCTGAACGGCGAGGACGTGGCCCGTTTCGGTCGGTTCATCGCCGATCTGACCCTGACCGGACGATCGGCCTATTTCGGCGTGCCGGAGCAGGGCATCGACGCCTTGACGGCCGCGCACCGGCTGCAGACGGCCCTCTTTGCCCATT
>JBKBXN010000263.1:0-2304 GCA_046314055.1 Brevundimonas sp. | reverse complement strand
CGCCAGTCCCACTGGGCGTAGAAGAACCAGCTGGCCAGCAGCAGGAACAGTTTGCGCCGCCCGTTCTCCCGATCCAGGCTCCAGCTGACCAGATAGACGAACAGGAAGAAGACCGCGAAGGCCAGGGTCGGAAACAGCATCAGTCCGCCTCCCCCTTCGCCGCCTTCCAGCGGTCATAGGCCCCCATCAGATCGTCGCTCAACACCCCGCCGATCCACTCCGCCCCTTGGGAAGTGAAATGCACCCTGTCGGGCCGCATATAGGGCTCAGGCATCGTCGTCAGCCGCTCCGCAGAACAGTCGCCCCCCATCCGTCCCTGCCAATCCCAGAAGGCGACGCCCGTCTCGCCCGCGACCCGGCGCTGCACATCCCGCACCACCGCCAGCGACGCCGGGGCGGCGCGCGATCCATCCGCCCCGCACCCGCCCGCCAAACCTGACTTCAGCCCGGACTTCAATCCATCCGGCGCCCCCAGGATCAGCAGCGACGCCCCCGGCGCCAGCCGCCGCAGCCGCGCGATCTGCCCCCGCAGCAGGGCGGCGTAGGACTCGGCCTCCACTCCCTCCTCAAATCCATCATTGACGCCATAGGCCAGGATGATCAGCGACGGTCGCCACGCCGCCAGTTCGACGCCCACGACGGCGTCATCCCGAACCGCCAGATCCCGCAGCGTCGCCCCGATCACCCCCAGGTTGGACACGACGATCCCCGTCCCTCGCCGCTCGGTCCAGACGTCGTACAGGGTCGCCTCCCCTCTCGGCCTCAGGGTGACCGTCTGGACCGGCTGCGCCAAACGCCCCATCCAGCACAACGGCGCCCGCTCAGGCGCCCGGAAGTCCGCCTCTTGAGTCTCGTGCGGCGTGGTCATCGTCACCCCGCCCGCCTCGGGTCCGCCGTCGCCGCATACACCGATCCGGTCAAAGGCCGCGCCCCCCTCTGCGCTCAGGGTCAGGCTCGCCTCCCCGCCCAGCCGTACAACCGTCCCCGCCAGTCCGGCCTGCAAGCCTAGCGCACTCCACAACCCGCCAGGGGCCGCGACCGTTACCGGCCAGTCGCTGGCCGTCACCTCGACCTGCATCGGCGCATAGCCGGCATAGGGCACGCCGGGCGGCAACACCCCACGCCCGCCGGCCCCGAACCGCGCCTGCAACCGCGCGCGCAGGGCGCCGGTGATCCGGTCACCGGCCGTATGACTGTCGCCGATTTGCAGGATGTGGACGGGCCGGTCTCGATCTCCCGCCTCGGTCGCCGCCAAGGCCTCGAACACCCCCTCCAGGGCCTCGACGCCGCAGATCCCTTCTGGACAGACCGACGCCCCCGGCGCCGGCGCGGGCATGGGTGCATACGGAACCTCCGTCCCGCTCTGGATCCCCAGCATCAGCACCGCCGCCCCCACGGCCCCCAGGCTCATGGTCAGCCGGTCGACTGCGGCTGGGCCGTCGCCGCATCCAGACCCGCGTCGCGCTTCAGCCGTTCCGCCACCGGCGCGCCGATGCGGCGATAGCCGGCCATGGTCATGTGAATTCCGTCATTGGCCCGCATCAGCTGCGGCCGCCCGTTAGCGCCGGGCAGATAGGCCGCGTATTCGCCCGCCGTATCGGCGGTGACGCCGGTCGTCTCGATCAGGGGCACGCCCAGGGCCGCCATCCGCTCGCGCACCACGGCGTTGATCACCGCCATCTTGGCGTCGAACCCGGCCCGTTTCATCTTCGGCAGGCCGACCCAATAGACGGCCACGTCATTGGCCCGCAGCAGGCCGACCAGATCGTCGATCCGCTTGGCGTAGGCCGCCTTCCAGCCGGGCGTGCCGAAGTCATGGATCACCCCGTCCAGACTGATGCCCTGGGCGTCATTGGTCCCGAACATCACCACCGCCGCATCGACCGGCGTCTCGCGCAACTGGCGCGCCGTCTTGGCCTGGATGTCCACATAGTCGTAGCGCGACAGACCGGTGGAGACCTCGCTGAACTTGGCGACCGTCATCCCGTTCTTGCCGTTCAGGTCGCGGTACAGGGCGGTCCAAAGGCCGTCCGCCATCGAATCCCCGAACACCCCGACCCTCACGGCCCCGCTGGCCGCGCGCGCCTTCAGCGGCGTCACCATCGCCTTCGCGACCGGGGCGGACGCCGGGGCCTCGACCGGCGCGGTCGCCGCCGGCGGACTGGCCGAGGCGTTGGCCGATCCGCCCAGCATCAGGGTCGGATGCCGCAGCCAACCGCGCCCGTCGGGCGTCAGCATCAGGCCGATCACGACCCCGACGACCAGGGCCGCCGTCAATCCGTTGATGCCTGCGCGCAAGACCGC
>JBKBXN010000262.1:0-2332 GCA_046314055.1 Brevundimonas sp. | reverse complement strand
ATCTCGTCGTCGTTCCAGACCCGCAGATTGCCCCAGCTCATCCGCTTGGGATCATAATAGTTGGCGAAGGAGAAGTGGTGCTTGGCGTTCAGCCAACCATGGTTGGCGCCGCCCAGCGATTCAAACGGTCTGCGCTCGATCATCGGTCTATCCTCAGGCCGGGCCGTCCCGGCGTCATTTGCTTGACGCCAAGATAGAGATCGGCGACCGAACAGAAATAGAAACACCTGAAACTCATCGTTTCCAAGGGCCAGCCCCATGTCACGACTGCCCGACCTCGAGGCCATGGCCATCTTCGCCAAGGTGGCGGAGGCTCAGTCCTTCTCCGGGGCTGCCGACGCCTTGGCCCTGTCCAAGGCGACCGTGTCCAAGGCGGTGACGCGGCTGGAGCAGCAGTTGAAGACCACCCTGCTCCACCGCACCTCGCGCCGCTTCGCCCTGACTGACGCGGGCCGCACCCTGGCGGCGCGCGCGGGCCTGATGCTGGCCGAGGCCGAGGGCGCGGTGTCCGAGGCCCTGGACATGTCGGTGACGCCGCGCGGCCTGGTGCGACTGGCCGCCCCCATGTCCTTCGGCATGGCCTATGTCGCCCCCGCCCTGCCCGAGTTTCTGGCCACCCACCCCGACGTCTCCATCGACCTGCATCTGTCGGACGAGGTGATCGACCTGGTCGGCGGCGGATTCGACTGCGCCTTGCGGATCGCCGCCCTGCCCGACTCTTCGCTGACCGCGCGACGGCTGCGGCCGGTCGAGCGGTTCCTCGTAGCCTCGCCCGACTATCTGGCACAGCGCGGCCGGCCGACCCATCCGCACGATCTGGAGCGGCACGCCTGCCTCAGCTACGCCTATATGCCGACGCCCGACGCCTGGCGCTTCGTCAATGATGCGGGCGAGGAGGTGGTGGTGCGGCCGCGCGGACCGCTGAGGGTCAACAATTCCGACGCCCTGACCGCCTCTCTCTGCGCGGGGCTGGGGCTCTTCCCTCAGCCGGACTTCATCTACTGGAAGGACGTCGCCGAAGGGAAACTGGAGACGGTGATGACAGACTGGCGCCTGCCGCCCATCGCCCTGCACCTGGTCGCGCCCAGCAGCGGACCGCGCCCGGCGCGGGTCACGGCCCTGATGGACTATCTGGCGAAGAGATTCAGCGCACCACTGTGGCCCGGCGACACGGCCGGCCGCTGAGGCCTCAGCCGCACTTGACCTGCTGGATCACGCCGGACGCCTCGTCGTAGACGAAGTTCACCCGGTTCTCGCGGTAATCCATGGTCGCCATGCAGGTCGTGCACAGGACGCGGAAGGTCTGACCTTCCGGTGCGCTCGGAACGGTCGAGCGGTTCCGGCCGACATAGGCCTGATAGTCTTCGACCTTGCAGGCCTTGAAGGCGGCGTCGTCGCCCGGCGTCCTTATGGTCACGGGCGTTTCCGTAGGCGCGCACGCCGACAGCGCCAGACCGGCGGCCAGCAGGGAACTCAGGATGAAGGCGGTCTTCATGGTCGTCTCTCCTTGGGTCGCGTTTCAGCCGCAGCGGACCTGTTCGATCACGCCGGTATCGGCATTGTAGAAGATGTTCAGCCGATAGGCCGAGAAGTCCTGGGTCACCGGACAGGTGGTGCAGGTCACGCGGCGGTTCACGACGTCCACCGGTACGGGGATCTCGGTCCGTTGCCTGCCGACCAGATATTGAAGCTCTCCGGCCTTGCAGACGTCGGTCGTCTGGGCGGTCGGCATGCGGCTGCCGACCGGCGGGTTCAGTTGCGCGCGCTCCACGGTCCGCGGCGCCGGCTGTTCAGCGACGGGCGTGGAACACCCCGCGAGCAGCACCAGGGCGATCAGGCCGCCTTTTCCCAGCGTCCCTCGTCCGTCTGGCGCCAATAGGCCAGATTGGCGCCGTCCGCCTTCAGCGCCTTCCAGCGCGCCCGCGCATTTTGAAGCGCCGGCTCGTCTCGTCCGTCGAAAATGATGAAGCATCGTTCGAACCCTTCCGTCACGCCCAGTTCTGCGTCGTCGACGATGAACAGCGCCTGAGCGCCGTTCAGGTTCTCTCCCGATTCGCTCAGAAGCACAGGCTGGCGATCCGCATGGGGCTGGTCCGCCCGGCCATGCGGCAGGAAACTGTCTTCGTGAAAGGTCCACAGCCGCTCGTCGACATCGTCCAGCCGATGGGCGTGGGACGATTTGATCAGGGCGCGCCAGCCCCGCTCGAGGGTCTTCTCGAGCAGGGTCGGCAGCACCTGGTCCAGCGTCGAACGCTCCAGGTGGTAGAACCAGATTTCGGGCTTGCCGCTCATCCGGCTCTACCGTCCGGAATTCAGGCTTCGTACGTGTCGG
>JBKBXN010000261.1:0-2341 GCA_046314055.1 Brevundimonas sp. | reverse complement strand
AAGTTCGCCCCCAACCCTGTGGAACAGCCGCGCTTGGGGGTGTTCACGTTAGCGTCATGAGGGCGGGAAACAGGCTGTGAAACATGCTGCCTCTCCCTTGTCGGGATCAGTCGCCGCGAGCGACTTCGCGCCGCTTCACCCATTCACGAACACCCAGCATCAGGACCAACCAAGCCAGGGCCACGCCCGCCAGTATGGCCGAGGTCCAGATCCCGTCTCCGCTAACCGCCGTCATGAAGGATCCGCCGAAGAAGGCCACCAAGGCTGTCTTGGGCAAGACCCCCAGGGCGCAGCCGGCCAGGAAGCCGGGAAACGACGCCCGCGCCGCGCCGAACGCCATATTGACGACGATGAAGGGGGCCGAGGGCACGTTGCGGATCATGAAACTGGCGTAGAAGGCGTTCTTGCCCACGAACCGGGTCAACCGCCCCACCGTCTTGCCGCCGTGCCGTTCCAGCAGGCGCGCCGTCGGCCCGCGCCCCATCCAATAGGTGACCGCCGCCGACACGACCGTGGCGATCCAGCTGTACAGAAACCCGAACCACGGTCCGAAGGCCACAACGCAAGCCGCGATCAGGATGAACTGCGGCGCGCCGAAGAAGGCCGCGAGCGTAAAGACGACGATGGCGGCCGGCAGCCCCCAAGGCCCATGCCTGAACCCGCCCAGCCAGGCCTCCAGCCTCACCTCGGCGTCCAGCCCCATCTGGCTCTTGCCCACGGCGAACAGGGCGATCATGGCGCCCAGCAGCAGGGCCGTCGCCAGCACGGCGCGCCAGCGACGCGCCTCCATGTTCGACAGAAAATCGATGATCCAGCGCATCAGGTGCGCCGCTTATCACCCCGACCGCGCATTAGCGAGCGTCGGCGGATTGTCCCGAACGGCGACGGCGCGTAAGGAACCTCGCCTTCCCCGGCACGAACCTCCAAGATCGACGGGATACCCATGTCCAGCCTGCAATCTTCCGCCCTCGCCCGCGTTAAGCCCTCGGCCACCATCGCCGTGACCGCCCAGGCCCGGAAGCTTAAAGCCGAGGGTCGCGACGTGATCGGCCTCGGGGCAGGAGAACCGGACTTCGACACCCCCGAGAATATCAAACAGGCCGCCATCGACGCGATCAACCGCGGCGAGACCAAGTACACCGACGCCGACGGCATGCCCGAGCTGAAGAAGGCCATCGTGGCCAAGTTCGCGCGCGAAAACGGTCTGACCTATGACGTGTCGCAGATCCACGTCGCCCCCGGCGGCAAGCCGGTCATCTTCAACGCCCTGGTCGCCACCCTGAACCCCGGCGACGAAGTCATCGTGCCCGCCCCCTACTGGGTCTCCTACCCCGACATGGTCCTGCTGGCCGGCGGCGAGCCGGTCACCGTGGTCGGCGAGGAGAAGGACGGCTTCAAGCTGCGTCCCGAGGTGCTGGAGGCCGCCATCACGCCCCGCACCAAGTGGCTGATCCTCAACAGCCCGTCCAACCCGACCGGCGCGGCCTACACCCAGGCCGAACTGCTGGCCCTGGCTGACGTCCTGCGTCGCCATCCGCATGTCTGGGTGCTGACCGACGACATGTACGAGCATCTGGTCTACGGCGACTTCGAATACACCACCCTCGCCCAAATCGCGCCGGACCTGATCGACCGCACCCTGACGGTCAACGGCGTATCCAAGGCCTATGCCATGACCGGCTGGCGCATCGGCTACGCCGGCGGTCCCAAACCCTTGATCGACCTGATGCGCAAGGTGGCCAGCCAGACCACCTCCAACCCGACCAGCATCAGCCAGTGGGCGGCGGTCGAGGCCCTGAATGGCACCCAGGACTTCATTCCCGAGCGCAAGGCCGCCTTCGAGAAACGCCGCGACCTGGTGGTGTCCATGCTGAACCAGGCGACCGGCCTGACCTGCGCGACGCCCGAGGGCGCCTTCTACGTCTATCCGTCCATCGCCGGCCTGATCGGCAAGACGACGGAGACGGGCGTGGTCATCGACGGCGACAGCACCTTCGCCGCCGAACTGCTGAACGCAGAAGGCGTCGCCGTGGTCCAGGGCGAGGCCTTCGGCCTGTCGCCCTATTTCCGCATCAGCTACGCCACCTCCGACGCCGTGCTGGAAGAAGCCTGCACTCGCATCCAGCGTTTCGCGGCTTCGCTGCGCTGAATTGTCAGACGGGCGAAGGCTTCGGTCTTCGCCCGTCTGACGAACCGGCGCCGCAGCTCAGAGCACCGTCACTTTCGCCGGAACCCTCTGATCGCGCGTGCCCTGCGCCGTCGCCACGCCGTTCTTGACCAGGGCGATCCCGACTGCACCCACCCCGCCGGTCTTCGTCAGGGTGCAGCGCCCGTTGTCGCC
>JBKBXN010000260.1:0-2464 GCA_046314055.1 Brevundimonas sp. | reverse complement strand
AAGCTGTATCTGAACGATGCGGGCAAGGCGAAGCTGGAGATCGCCCTGGCCAAGGGCAAGAAGCTGCACGACAAGCGTGAGGCCTCGGCCGAACGCGACTGGCAGCGCGACAAGGCCCGTCTGATGCGAGACAAGGGCTGAAGCCCGACGCGGTTCGCTCTCAGCCCAGCGGACGGGCGTCCGTCACGCCCGGCAGATCGGCGAACCCATAGCCGCCCGCGCCGCCTGTTCCTGTGGACGGGTGGAACAGACCGCCCGTAATCAGGGCGAGAGCCGTGATCACGACCACGAGGATCGCGGCCAGGATTCCGATCCTGCGTTCGCGTCGTGTGAATAGTCCGTCAGTGCGTCGCATCGTCCAGCCTCCTGCTGGGAGACGAACGCCAAATGTTCGCCTCTGTTCCGCCTCATTTCAACATGGCAGAGTCGTGCGACACGCGAGCAACAGTTGATGGTTAGCGGGCGATGATCTCGCGCGCCCGGTTGAACACCGCCTCGAACATGGCGGGGGTCAGCCGGCCCGTGTTCGTGTTCAATCGGGAGCAGTGATACGAGTTCAGGATGATGTATCCGCCGGCCTCGCCCTCTGCGCCGTGGCCGGCCGGCATGGCCGAGGCGGGGCGGCCGAAAGCCTTCAGGATGTTGCGGCGGGACACGTCGCCCAGGGTCACGATGACCTTCAGGTTCGGCAGCAAGGCCAGGCGGTCGATCAGGAAGGGGCGGCAGGTGGTCTCTTCGATCGGCAGCGGCTTGTTGCCGGGCGGGGCGCAGCGGACGGCGTTGGTGATCATGCAATCGATCAGGGTGAGGTCGTCGTCGCCGTTCGGGTCATATTGGCCCTTGGCGAAGCCGGCCTTCTTCAGGGTGTCGTACAAAAGCCAGCCGGCGTGATCGCCGGTGAAGGGCCGCCCCGTGCGATTGGCGCCGGTGCGGCCGGGCGCGAGGCCTGCGACCAGCAGTCGGGCGTTCGGATCGCCGAAAGAGGGGGCGGGGCCGTTCCACCAGTCGGGGTTCTGGCGCGCGTTCTCCTGGCGATACTCGACCAGACGCGGGCACAGGGGGCAGTCCCGGGGGGGCTCGGGCGTCAGGCTCATTGACCGGCGCCCGTCTTGGGACGGCCGAACTCGGCTGCCAGGTCGTTCAGATCGAGGAAGGCGTCAGCCTGGCGGCGCAGTTCGTCGGCGATATGCGGCGGCTGGGTCTTCTGGGTCGAGACCACGGTGACGCGCACCCCCCGGGCCTGCACCGCCTGGACCAGCCGGCGGAAATCGCCGTCGCCCGAAAACAGCACGACATGATCGAGGTGCGGGGCCAGCTCCAGCATGTCCACCGCGATCTCGATATCCATATTCCCCTTGATGCGGCTGTGGCCCTGGCCGTCCGTGAACCGCTTCACCGGCTTGGTCACGACCGAAAAACCGTTGTAGTCCAGCCAGTCGACCAGGGGCTTTACCGGCGAGAACTCTTCGCCCTCGACCACCGCCGTGTAATAATAGGCGCGTGTCAGGATGGATTTCTCGCGGAACCAGTCCAGCATCCGCTTGAAGTCCATATCGTGCTGCAAGGCGCGGGCGGCGGAATAGAGGTTCGAGCCGTCGATGAAGATCGCCAGGCGGTCGGTGGAATGAAACATGGTCGAGGCCGTCAAAAGGAATGAAGAAAATGGCGCCCGGCCGGACGCTGCAGTCGATGTGGGAATCGACGGCGCCCCCGATCTGGACGCCGCAGTCATCGTGGCGCTGGGCTGTAATGACAAGGGGGTCTGGGCCTCCTGCCGCGAGGCGCTGGACGCCGCCTTGGCGCGTTTTCGCAGCGAGGGCATCGATGTGGTGGCGCGGTCGTCCTGGTGGTTGTCCATGGCCTGGCCCGATCCGCAGGACCCGCCGTTCCTGAACGGGGTGGTCATCGTCGCCACGCGCCATGACCCCCACGACCTGATGGCGGCCCTGGGGCGGATCGAGGATGTCTTCGGCCGTCAGCGGTCGGTCCGCAACGCCCCGCGCACGCTGGATCTGGACCTGATCGCCTATGGGCGGCTAAGCGGTGATCTGGACGGACTGATCCTGCCGCACCCACGCGCAGCCGAGCGCCGCTTCGTG
The DNA here is from genome assembly GCA_046314055.1 of Brevundimonas sp. Lineage (GTDB taxonomy): Bacteria > Pseudomonadota > Alphaproteobacteria > Caulobacterales > Caulobacteraceae > Brevundimonas. The sequence continues at coordinate 365 of JBKBXN010000260.1, read as the reverse complement.
ATGGGGCCGATTGCGGAGATCGCGCCGGACTGGGTCCATCCCCACGGCGGGCTGGCCCAGGCCCTGGCGGCTTCGGCGACGGTGGGGCGTGACGCCCATCCGGTCTGAGGCCGCACTTTCGCCGCTCTGGCGTTGCAAAAGTCAGTCCCTATCTGTATTTCACGCGGTTCTCCCCCGCGTTCGAGGAATTTCATGGCCCGCGTCACCGTCGAAGACTGCATCGAAAAGGTACCGAACCGCTTTGGTCTGGTGCTGATGGCCGGCCACCGCGCCCGCAGCATCGCCAATGGCGCCGCCCTGACGATCGACCGCGACAACGACAAGAACCCGGTCGTGGCCCTGCGCGAAATCGCCGACGACACGGT
>JBKBXN010000259.1:0-2468 GCA_046314055.1 Brevundimonas sp. | reverse complement strand
AAGCTCTATCTGAACGACGCGGGCAAGGCGAAGCTGGAGATCGCTCTGGCCAAGGGCAAGAAGCTGCACGACAAGCGCGAAGCCTCGGCCGAGCGCGACTGGCAGCGGGATAAGGCCCGGTTGATGCGGGACAAGGGTTGAACTGAGCGAGCGACGTTCAGATCAAGCCAGGGGGCGAGCGTCCATGACCCCCGGCAGGTCGGCGAATCCATAACTGGCCCGACCGCCTGTTCCCGCCGGCGGCGTGACGAGACCGCCCGTGATCAGGGTAAGTGCAGTGACCGCAACCACTATGACCGCGGCCAAGATCGCGAGTCTGCGCTCGCTCCGTGAAAATATCCCGTTCGTGCGTCGCATAGTCCAGCCCTCCGCTGGGAGACGAACGCCGAAGGCTCGCCTCTGTTCCGCCTTATTTGGAGATTGGCGGATTCGTGCGACAGGCGAATAACAGTTGATGGTTAGCGGGCGATCAGGTCTCGCGCCCGCTCGAAGACGGCCTCGAACATGGCGGGGGTCAGGCGGCCCGTGTTCGTGTTCAGCCGTGAGCAGTGATAGGAATTCAGGATCACATAGCCGCCTGCCTCGCCTTCAGCGCCGTGGCCGGCCGGCATGGCCGAGGCCGGGCGGCCGAAAGCTTTCAGGATATTACGGCGGGAGACGTCGCCCAGGGTGACGATCACTTTGAGATTGGGCAGCAGGGCCAACCGGTCGATCAGGAAGGGGCGGCAGGTCGTTTCTTCGATCGGCAGGGGCTTGTTGCCCGGCGGGGCGCAGCGGACGGCGTTGGTGATCATACAGTCGACGAGTTGCAGGTCGTCGTCGCCGTTCGGATCATAAGACCCCTGAGCGAAGCCGGTCTTCTTCAGGGTGTCGTAAAGGAGCCAGCCTGCGTGGTCGCCGGTGAAAGGGCGGCCCGTGCGGTTGGCGCCGGTGCGGCCCGGAGCCAGGCCAGCGACTAGCAGGCGCGCGTTCGGGGCGCCGAACGAGGGGGCGGGGCCGTTCCACCAGTCGGGGTTCTGGCGCGCATTGTCGCGGCGATACTCCACCAGGCGGGGGCAGAGGGGGCAGTCGCGCGGCGGCTCGGGCGTCATGCTCATTGGGCGCCGCCGGTCTTGGGTCGGCCGAACTCGGCCATCAGGTCGTTCAGATCAAGGAAGGCGTCGGCCTGGCGGCGCAGTTCGTCGGCGATGTGCGGCGGTTGGGTCTTCTGGGTCGAGATGACGGTGACGCGGACGCCCTTCGCTTGAACCGCCTGGACCACGCGGCGGAAGTCGCCGTCCCCCGAGAAAAGCACGGCGTGATCGAGGTGCGGGGCCAACTCCAGCATATCGACGGCGATCTCGATATCCATATTCCCCTTGATCCGACTATGCCCCGAGCCGTCGGTGAACCGCTTCACCGGCTTGGTGACGACCGAGAACCCATTGTAGTCGAGCCAGTCCACCAGGGGCTTCACCGGCGAGAACTCTTCGCCCTCGACCACCGCCGTGTAATAATAGGCGCGTGTCAGGATGGATTTCTCGCGAAACCAGTCCAGCATCCGCTTGAAGTCCAGGTCGTGCTGAAGCGCGCGGGCGGCGGAGTAGAGGTTTGACCCGTCGATGAAGATCGCCAGGCGGTCGGTGGAATGAAACATGGTCGATGCCGTCGAAAGGGATGAAGAATATGACGTCCCGCCGGGCGCTCCGGTCGATGTGGGAATCGACGGGGCGTCCGATCTGGACGCCGCAGTCATCGTGGCGCTGGGCTGTAATGACAAGGGGGTCTGGTCCTCTTGCCGCGAAGCTCTGGAGGCGGCGCTGGCGCGTTTCCGCGCGGAAGGGATCGACGTCGTGGCTCAGTCGTCCTGGTGGTCGTCGATGGCCTGGCCCGATCCGCAGGACCCGCCGTTCCTGAACGGGGTGGTGGTTGTTCAGACGCGCCATGACCCGCACGCCCTGATGGCGGCGCTGGGACGGATCGAAGACGTGTTCGGCCGGCGGCGGTCTGTCCGAAATGCGCCGCGCACACTGGATCTGGACCTGATCGCTTATGGCCGGGTGAGCGGGGATCTGGACGGACTGATCCTGCCGCATCCGCGTTCGGCCGATCGGCGGTTCGTCATGGGGCCGATCGCCGAGATCGCGGCGGGCTGGGTGCATCCCCACGGCGGCGTGGCGCGCGATCTGGCCGCTGCAGCGACCGTGGCGCAGGACGCCCATCCGGTCTGACGCCGCACTTTCGCCCCGCTGGCGTTGCAAAACACAGTCCCTATCTGTATTTGACGCGGTTCTCCCCCGCGTTCGAGGAATTGTCATGGCCCGCGTCACCGTCGAAGACTGCATCGAGAAGGTCCCGAACCGCTTCGGCCTGGTTCTGCTGGCCGGTCACCGCGCCCGCAGCATCGCTAACGGCGCCGCCCTGACGATCGACCGCGACAACGACAAGAACCCGGTCGTGGCCCTGCGCGAAATCGCCGACGACACGGT
>JBKBXN010000258.1:550-2508 GCA_046314055.1 Brevundimonas sp. | reverse complement strand
GATCGTTCGCCAAGGTCGGTCGTGGGATGTACGACATCGGGGGAGAGGCCCTCCTGTCGATGGCTTTCCTCGGTCGGCTGATCACCGCGACTGGCGCGGCCCTGAGGCACCCCGGTCGCATCCGCTGGCCCGCCTGGGTCAGCCAGATCGAACGCGCAGGCCTTGATGCCATTCCAATCGTTGCGGTCACCGCCTTCTTCATCGGCGCGGTCGTGGCCTTCATCGGCGTGGACCTGCTGACCGACTTCGGCGCCCAGGTGTTCGCGGTCCAGCTGATCGGCGTGGCCATGTTCCGCGAGTTCGCGGTGGTGATCGCCTCGGTCCTGCTGGCGGGGCGGTCGGCCTCGGCCTTTGCGGCCGAGATCGGGTCCATGCGGATGAACCAGGAGGTCGACGCCATGCAGGTGATGGGCGTCAATCCGTTCCAGGCCTTGGTGGTGCCGCGGGTGGCGGCCCTGGTGCTGATGCTGCCGCTGCTGACCTTCATGGGCATGATCGGCGGCCTTCTGGGCGGTCTGGTCGTGTGCTGGAGTTCGCTGAACCTGGGACCGGCCTTCTTCTTCCAGCGGCTGGTCGAGGACGGGTCCATGGCCCAGCATATGATGGTCGGCCTGGTGAAGGCGCCGGTCTTCGCCCTGGTGATCGCCGCCATCGGCTGCCGTCAGGGGATGTCGGTCGCTGGGGATGTCGAGAGCCTGGGTCGGCGGGTGACGGCGGCGGTGGTGCAGGCGATCTTCGCCATCATCCTGCTGGACGCCGTCTTCGCCCTGATCTTCCTGGAGCTGGACATATGACCGACGCGACGCTGTCGGCCGTCGCGCCGAAAGAAAAGAACGAGAACCTGATCGAGGTGCGCGGCCTGCTGAGCCAGTTCGGCGACCGGACGATTCACGAGAACCTGGACATCGACCTGAAGCGAGGCGAGGTCATGGGGGTGGTGGGCGGTTCGGGCGCGGGCAAGACCGTGCTGCTGAATACCATCATCGGCCTGAAGGAGCCCGAGGGCGGGTCGGTCAAGGTGCTGGGCTACGACCGCGCCACCCTGACTGGCGATCAGGCGGCGGACATCGAACAGAGGACGGGCATCCTGTTCCAGCAGGGGGCGCTGTTCTCATCCCTGACCGTTCTGGAAAATGTGGCCGCGCCCCTGGTCGAACACACCAAACTGCCGAAGTCGGTGATGTACGAACTGGCCGAGCTGAAGATCGCCATGGTCGGTCTGAAACCGGAGCATCATCACCTGAAGCCGGCCGAGCTGTCGGGGGGGATGAAGAAACGCGCGGGTCTGGCGCGGGCCCTGGCGCTGGACCCGGAACTGGTCTTCCTGGACGAACCGACGGCGGGCCTGGACCCGATCGGGGCGGCGGCGTTTGACGAACTGATCCGGCAACTGGCGGACGACCTGGGCCTGTCCGTCTTCATGATCACACACGACCTCGATAGCCTGTACGCCATCTGCGACAAGGTGGCGGTGCTGGCGGACAAGCGGGTTGTGGAAAAGGCCACGGTGCAGGAGCTGGAGCGCTCCGACCATCCGTGGATCAAGGAATACTTCCTGGGGCCGCGCGGTCGCGCAGCCACCAAGACCGCGGCCTGAGGAGAGCCGAGTATGGAAAGAGACGCACATTACGCCGCGGTCGGAATCGCCACTGTCTGCCTTCTGGCGGCGCTGGCGGTGTTCACCATCTGGTTGGCCCGGCTGCAGTTCAACAGCGACTATGACCTGTACGACATCGTCTTCTACGGGCCGGTCAACGGACTGTCGGAAGGCGGCGAGGTGCACTTCAACGGCATCCGCGTCGGCGAGGTGACAGACCTGAACATCGACACCAAGCGGGGCGATCAGGTCATCGCTCGGGTGCGGGTGGACGGCACGACGCCGGTGCGCGTGACCTCGCGCGCCCAGCTGGAGCCGCAGGGCATCACGGGCCTGAACTATATCCAGATCACCGCCGGCT
>JBKBXN010000258.1:0-540 GCA_046314055.1 Brevundimonas sp. | reverse complement strand
CAGAGCCAGCCGTCGCCCATCGCCGAACTGTTGAGCGGTTCGGGCACGGTGCTGGCGCAGACGGTGGACGCCCTGAACCGGATCAACCGCGTCATGTCCGACGACAATATCCGCAGCTTCTCGACCAGCGTGAAGAACGTCGAGGCGCTGACGACCGAACTGGAGGCGCGCAAGGCCATCTTCGCCGAGCTGGAAGCGGCGGTGAAGAACGCCAACGCCACCATTCTGGAATATCAGGGGCTGGCGTCCGACATGCGCGCCGTCGTCAACACCGACGGCCGCGAGGCCATCGCCAATATCAATCAGGCCACGGCGGAGGCGCGCGTCGCCATCGCTTCGGCCAACCGCTCGATCACCGGGTTGGAGCAGCCGCTTGGTGATTTCACCACCAACAGCCTGCCGCAACTGAGCGGCACCATCGAAGAACTGCAGGAGGCGACCCAGTCGCTGCAGTCCCGTCTCGACGACGTTCGCGCCACCCCGCGCGACTTAAGAGGACGTCCCCCATCCAAAGAGCTGGTGGGGCCGCCGTGATCCTTC
>JBKBXN010000257.1:1901-2555 GCA_046314055.1 Brevundimonas sp. | reverse complement strand
CTGGTGGTCGAGACGGCCGAGGGGCTGGCCGAGACGGATCTGCAACCCGTCGGCGATTTCGAACGCGACCTGGCCGCCGTGGCCGAACGCCTGTTGGGCCGCCCGCACGAACTGGGCGCCCGCTCCTCCGTCTCCACCGACTGTTCCGGCCTGGTGCAGCAGGCCCTGCTGGCCTGCGGTCTGCCGGGTCCGCGCCGCTCCGACGCCCAGGCCGAACTGGGTCAGGCGGCGCCCGTCGGTCCGCGCCTGCGCGGCGACATCGTGGTCTGGCTGGCGCCCGGCGGCGACCAGGACTGGACCGGCCATTCGGCCCTGATGATCGACGCCGAACGGATCATCCACGCCACCGGCGACAAGGGCGGGGTGGTGATCGAGATGCTGGCCGAGGTCGAGGCGCGCCTGACCGCCGAAGGCTTCGCCTCCGCCGTCTTCCGCCGTCTCTGATTTCTAATCCCGCATCGTCCGCATCGCCCCCAGCCGCGCGAAGGCCAGGGTCAGGGCCTTGCGGCGCGCCGGCGCGAGGTTGCAGCTTGCAGCTTCGCGCACGATCGCGGCGCCATAACGGTCGGCGACGATCAGGCCCGATCTTTCGGGGCGGTAATCCGGCGTGTCGAGTATCGCGGGGTCGAGCCCCGCCGCGAGCGCCCAGTAGAA
>JBKBXN010000257.1:0-1891 GCA_046314055.1 Brevundimonas sp. | reverse complement strand
CCACGATCAGCCCCGGCGCGTCCGGCAGAACCTCTTGCGGAAACTCCGGCGCCACCGCAAAATACAAGGCGTCGCAGAAGGGCCCATACTCCTGCCATTTGCGGTCGACGCGATAGTCCTCGATCCCTGACTTGACCTCGCAGATGACGATGTCGCCCTTGGGGCCGACCGCCATGACGTCGGCCCGTCGCCCATTGGGCAGGCAGACCTCCAGCAGGGGCGCATAGCCCATATCCAGCATCAGCCGAGCCGTCCCCCGCGTGACCGACAGGGTGGTTTCCGGGCGGCTGAAGACGAGTTCGAGGGAGACGGCGGGTGCGGCCATGCCGGATTTATGTTCCGGATACGTTCCGGTTGCAAGCGGTCTGGAGCCCTACCGCCCCGTGCTGACCACCCGGTTCATATCCATGCCCAGGGCGCGGGCGCGGGCCAGGAGCCGCGTGCGTTCCGCGGCCGAGGCGTTCTGATTACGGTGCCAGACCCACCAGTCCGACTTGTTCGGCAGAGCCAGGATCGCCCAATTGTACTCGGGATCGTGGTCCCAAACCCAGTAGTTCTGGCCCGCCAGGCCGCCGAAGCTGAGCAGGCCGGGCAGGGTGAAGCGGAACTTGGCGTTGGTCGTGGTGTCGGCGATCCGGGCGTTGGCGCGCAGCACCTCGTTCTGGCCGTCGGCGCGGCGGGTGCAGGTCACGGTCAGACGGTAGCGGTCCGCCCGGTCCTGGGGGGTGAAGTCGATCTGCGCCCGGCTGCAGTCCTTCTGGACGTCGTTGTGGCTGCGCTCGATCTCGAACCAGCGGCCGTCGAACCGGTCCAGATCGACGTCGCGCGACTGGGCGAGGGCGGCGGAGGGCAGCAAGGTGATGGCGGCGGCGAACAGGCTGGCGCGAAGCATGGGAATGGCGTCCTCGAGCGGTTTTCAGGAGATACGACGACAGGGGGCGTTTGGTTGCCGCCGATGCGCGTCAGCGACGCGTGCGGCTTAAAATCGGCCAGGTGTCGCACTTCTGCGACAACATTGGTTTGCGGACTTTTTGCCGCTTTGCATAATGCTGATGTCGTTCATGTCGCGTTAGTCATTGAAGCGCGAGGCTCCAGTCTACTTCAGTCAGTTAGTAGAAAATGTCTTCTAACTATAGCTGATACAAAATAGGGGGCTGCTGTGTCTGACATAAAAACCAAGATAACGACCTGGAATACGCATGACAGGGAAATCGGAGAGCTTGTTCACAAGCGCGCGGGAAAACATCTAGAAAAGGCTTTGCTCGGCGCCTATCAGGTGATCGATCCGTCCCTGACCGCCTTACCGCATGATGTCTGGGAGAATGAGAAGAAGAAATTCGCCTTCATCGCGCGGGGCAATTTTCCTGACGAGTATTTCGAACAGCAGGCCGTGATTACGGAAAACATATCCAGCAGCCTGGATTACGCGACCTATCTCAGCAAGACCTACGCCGCCTACGCCGCAGGACTGGCGTCCGGTCTGATGAAGGAAAAGCGCTGGAACGAGAAGAATTCCGATGAGCTGATGCTCAGCTTGATGCGGTCGGTCTTCTCCGACGCCAGTGTCGTCATGTTCAACTATTTTCAGATCCTGAACGCCAAGGCCGACGAGGAGCGGGCGATCGTCGAAGCGGAACGCCAGTTGGTCGCCGATGAGCAGAGCGCGGTGGTCTCCGCCCTCGCAGACAGTCTGAAACGATTGGCTCAGGGCGACCTGACAGCGCGGATCTCGGCCCCGTTCAACGGGCGCTACCAGCAGATCAAGGACGACTTCAACGCCGCCATCGACAGCCTGCGCGAAGCCATGACCGCCATTGCGGCGTCCACAAGCGGCCTGCGCGCGGGCTCGGACGAAATCGCCGCCGCCTCGGACGACTTGTCGCGTCGCACC
>JBKBXN010000256.1:0-2564 GCA_046314055.1 Brevundimonas sp. | reverse complement strand
CGGGCCGGATCAGCCGCTCGGAAGCCGCCTGATCGACGGGAACAGCGGGGCGACGAGGCCGATGGTCGCGTTCGCCTCGGCCCGGTCCGGAGTCTCGTCGTCTATGCCGACGCCGTTCATGTCGTTGCGCGTGGCCTGAACCACGATCCCGTCCGGTCGCGACAGGACGGTCACGCCCCGGAAATGCAGGCCGTAGTTCGCCTCGGGCTGGGGCGCGAGCCAGGCGATCTGACCTCGCACTGGGATCAGCTCCTTGTCTTCGAACAAGGCCTTGGCGCCATAGCCGCTGCAGTTGACGACGATCTTTTCGGGCAAGGTCGTCAGATCCGCCGGCGTGTTGAAGGTGCGGGTCTCGATCCGCCCGCCATGGGCCAGGAACTCAGCCTCCAACCGGTGCGCCAGTTCGGCGACGTTGAACTGCATGGCGCTGACCATCCGGGTCTCCCCGACCGGAAAGGGCGAGGCCGAGGCGGGGAGGGGGATGGATCGCGGCGCCAGCTCGTTCAGCCTGTATTCGGCGAAGCGGATCGGCTTCACGCCGGCCCCGGTTCGGATCGGCGGCGGTTCAGGCGTGCGGAGCGGGTCCGACCCACCCGATAAAATATAGCGGTCACTGAAGACAACCGGGTCGCCTTCTGTGCCCAGATAGGTCTGGTGGGTCGCATAGGTCTCGCGCGCCATCTGCTCCCACAAGGCCGGGAATTCGGCCCCAACACGGTCGACGTCGGCGATGCGGCTGTCCGGCGTCCAGCTGCCGGTCGCGCGCATTGATCGGGTAAAGGCGGCCCGTTCGCGGGCATAGATGGTCACCCGCGCGCCCATCCGCTGAAGCTGAAGCGCCGAAGTCAGGCCCAGGGCGCCGCTGCCGATCACCGCGACGGCGGACTGACCTCCTGCCAGACCGGCCAGAGCCATGGCCTTGCGCGCCGCGATGGCGCTGGAGCCCCAGGACAGGGACCAGCCGCTGCCGCCGTGGCCGTAGTTGTGCACCACCTTGGTCTCACCGACCATTTCCACGTCCATGCGTGGCCCGGTCGGTCGGAAGGGGCGAGTGCAGACGGTGATGCGGATGATCCGCTCGGGCGCCATCAGGATTGGCGAGAGCCGGCGCGGCGCAAAACCCGTCACGGGCGTCGCCGGCGTCACGGCACAGCCCGCCACGGTTCCCGCCAAGCCGGTCAGCACAGCCCGACGACTGGCGATCGAGACAACGGACATGAGGCCTCCGAAGGGATGGGAACAATCAGGCTAGCGCGACCATAGGCCGTTCGATAGCGGGCGCCCGTCACATTCGGCTTGTCGGAAACGGGGCGGCGCCTCAGATACGCTTCGAAACGGTCACGGCTCGGACAAGGACGTTCCGTCTGATCGAGCCGGAACGATAAGGAAGGCTTTCGGGCGAGAACCCGGAAGTGACGGACATGGATACGCCTGCGCACCAAGACGACAAGCCCGGCCGGGTCGCCTATCAGGGCGCGCCGGGGGCCTTCAGCCACGAGGCCTGCGCGGTTCTGCGGCCCTGGGATGTCGCCGTGCCGTTCGAGACGTTTGCGGCGGCTCTGGACGCCTTGAAGAGCGGCGATTGCGACTGCGCCCTGATCCCGGTCGAAAACTCGTCCATCGGCGTGGTGGAGCCGGCGGCGACTCTCGTGCGCGAGTCGGGCCTTAAGGTCGTCGCCGAGGCCTGGCGGCCGATCAGACATGCCCTGATGGGGCTGGACGGGGCGCGGATCGCCGATCTTAAGCAGGTGCTCAGCCATCCCATCGCCCTGGCCCAGTGCGAGCAGACGCTGAAGGGCCTGAGGCTGAACGTCGTCGAGCATTTCGACACCGCCGGCGCCGCCCGCGACGTCGCCGAAGCGGGCGATCCGACCCAGGCGGCCATAGCGCCGGTGGGTGCGGCCGAGGTCTATGGCCTGTCGATCCTGCGCAACGATCTTCAGGATTCCAGCGATAACCGGACGCGTTTCGTCCTGTTGTCGGCCTGAAGGGGTTGACGGCGCACGGTCTTTGCGTGCTTTAAGGCCCCACGGATCGCAATCGATCCGCATAACCGGACCCGGACCCATGTCCCGCCAGCGCGTTCTTTCTGTTTCTTTCAACCGTTCGCGCGCGGTTTCCGGCCTCTATTTCGGCTACGGCTTTTACGGCTTTCGATACGCCGGCTGAGGCGTCGGGCGCTCTTCGTCCCTGACCGTCTCGCCGGCGACCGCTCTGGACCAGAGCGGCTGTCCGCCCCTGCACATCGAAATCCCCCCTTTGCCGAAAGCCTAATCCCATGCCCAATTCCAACGTTCAGAAAGTGTGGTCTGACGTGGTCGAACTGACCCCCGAACAACAGGCCCTGGCCGCCCTGCGCGCCGAGATCGACGCCATCGACGATCAGATCCTGGCCCTGTTCGAGCAACGCCTCGCCGTCGCCGCCACCGTCGGCCGCGCCAAAGACGCCCCCACCGGCCCCCACACCAAGCTGCGTCCCGACCGCGAACAAACCGTCCTGTCGCGCATGCTGTCCAAGGCCCAGCCCGAGAACGCCGAGGCGGTCGAGCACCTCTGGCGCGAGA
>JBKBXN010000255.1:0-2611 GCA_046314055.1 Brevundimonas sp. | reverse complement strand
CTGGGGCCGCCGCAACAGACGTTTGATCTGTAAAAGGTCGCTCATGCGTCCAAAAGGTCCGGACGCTTAAGCCGCTTACGCCGTCAGGCGCTTGCGGCCCTTGGCGCGACGGCGCGCAACAATCTTCTGGCCGTTCTTGGTGGCCATCCGGCTGCGGAAGCCGTGACGGCGCTTGCGCACGAGTCGCGACGGCTGATAGGTCCGCTTCACGGTCGGCTCCTGACGTTAAAAGGTTGGGCGACGGGGCAAGAGGCGTCCGTCGCAGGAAGGGCGGGCGTATAAGTCGCATGTCCGCGTGAGTCAACGCTCGGACGGCATTTCGGGAATGAAGAGCGTATGGCGAAACGAACGGCGAAGGAATGGGGCCTGCGATTGCTGCCGCTGGCGGTCATCGCCGGCCTGGTGGTCGCCTTCTTCGCCCTGGGCTGGAACCGCTATCTGTCGATGGATCTGATCCGCGAACACGGGCTGAACCTTCAGGCCTATGCCCAGGCCCATTGGTGGATCGCCCTGGTCGCCTTTGTCGCCGTCTACGCCCTCGCCACCGCCTCCACCATTCCCGGTCCGGTCTTCCTGACCCTGCTGGGCGGGATGATGTTCGGCCCCTATGTCGGCGCCCTGGCCCAGGCCAGCGGGGCCACAATCGGCTCGGTCGTGATCTATTCTGTCTATCGCACCTCGATCGGGACCTGGCTGCGCGCCAAGTTCGAGGCGGACGCCGGCTTCATGGATCGGCTGGCCAAGGGCATCGATCGCAACGCCTTCACCACCCTGTTCACCCTGCGCGTGATCCCCAGCGTGCCCTTCGTCCTGGTCAACGCCACGGCGGGCATGATGGCCGTGCCGCTGCGGCCCTATGTGATCGCCACCTTCATCGGCCTGCTGCCCTCGACCTTCATCTACACCTGGATCGGATCGCAGCTGGGCGACCTGTTGCGCGCAGGGGTTAGGCCCGATCTGCCGATGCTGCTGCGCCAGTTCTTCTGGCCGCTGATGGGTGTGGCCTTCCTGTCCCTGCTGCTGCCCATCGGCATCAAACTGGTCCAGATGATCCGCGCCCGACGGGCAGAGACCGCCCCGGCATGACCGCGCTGTTCGACAAGGCGGCGACGGCGCTGAAACTGTCGCCCGAGGCGGTGGAGACCTGGCGCGAGCGCTTGCGGCCCCGTGCGCCCGACGGCCTGTCGGCGCGACTGCTGCTGCTGACCGTGGCCTTCACCCTGGCGGTCGAGGCCCTGATCATGGGGCCGAACCTGGCCGCCTTCCACGAGCGCTGGCTGCGCGACCGGCTCCAGGCGGCGGAACTGGCCTCGGTCGGGGTCGAGGCCCTGCCCTATAGCGCGGTCGAGGACGACACGGCGGCCGAGCTGATGCGGATCGGCGGGGTCCAGGCCGTGGCCCTGACGGAACAGGGCGTCCGACGTCTGCTGCTCCAGGCGCCCAATCTGCCCCGCGCGCCCGAGCTGATCGACCTGCGCCAGCAGAACAGCTGGGCCCGACTGACCGACCCCTGGCGCACCCTGTTCGGCCATCCCGACCGGTCGCTGCGGGTCCAGGCCAAGCCCCGCTATCGCTCCGGCGACTTCATCGAGATCGTCACCCCGGCCCAGCCGCTGAAGCTCGAACTGAAGGCCTTCCTGCTGAACAGTCTTCTGGTGTCCCTGCTGGTGTCCCTGACGGCCGGCGCCCTCCTGTACGGCGGGCTGGCCCTGCTGGTGCTGCGGCCCCTGCGGCGCGTCACCCGGTCGATGGAGCGGTTCGCCGCCGATCCCGAGAGCGAGGCCGAGACGCCGTCGGATCGCCACGACGAAATCGGCCGGGTCGAGCGCGAGCTGTCGCGGATGCAGGAGGAGGTCCGTCAATCCTTGCGTTCGCGCGCCCGTCTGGTCGCCCTGGGCGAGGCGGTGGCCAAGATCAACCACGACCTGCGCAACATGCTGACCTCGGCCCAGATGGCGTCCGAGCGACTGGCGACCTCGGCCGATCCCCAGGTGGCCAAGGCCCTGCCGCGACTGGAGCGGGCGCTGAGCCGGGCCGCAAGCCTGTCGCGCAATGTGCTGGAGTATGGCCGCAGCGAGGAGCCGGCGCCCCAGAAGACCCGCGTGGTCCTGACCAAGGCCCTGACCCTGGCGGCCGAGGATGCGGGGCTGGAGCCGGACGGGGTGCGGCTGGTCAAGCAACTGCCGGCCCGGTTCGCGGTCGAGGCCGATCCGGATCAACTCTATCGCATCCTGGTCAACCTGATGCGCAATGCGCGGCAGGCGATCGAGGCCGACGCCGGGCGGCCGGCCGAGCGGCGCGGCAAGGGGGCGATCACGGTCAGCGCCTTCGGCGAGGACCGGCTGTGCGTCATCCGCATCGCCGACGACGGGCCGGGCATTCCGCCGCGCCTGGCCGAGCGGCTGTTCGCCACGCTGGCCGAGGGCAGCCCGGGCAACCCCGGCATCATGCGCGACACCTATGGCGCGGGCGAGAATTTCGGCCATCGCGTCTTCGCGGAAGCCGCCGCGGCAGCCGGCCTCACGGTCACCACCGACGCCTCGATGAACACCTATGCGACCTGGCGCGGTAGCGATCCCACCGCGCCCGCCGTCCTGATGGGCTCGCATCT
>JBKBXN010000254.1:1107-2625 GCA_046314055.1 Brevundimonas sp. | reverse complement strand
TCGCCCATATGCCGCTGCTGGTCGGCGCCGACGGCGCGGCCTTGTCGAAACGTCTGGGCTCGCTGTCGATCAGCGACATGCGCGACCAGGGTTATGAGCCCATCGCCATCACCAGCCACCTGGGCCGGATCGGCACCTCGGATCCGCTGGAAGTGGGCGAGTCGGTTCAGGCCCTGGGCGCCAGCTTCGCCTTCACCAAGATGGGCCGTTCACCGGCGCGCTATGACACGGCGGACCTGGACCGGCTGAACGCCCAGGCGCTGCACGTCATGGATTATGCGACGGCCCAGCCGCGGCTGCAGGCGCTGGACGCCGACCTGGGCGAGGCCTTCTGGGCTGTCGTGCGCGGCAACCTTAACAAGTTCGCCGATGTCGTTGAAATGGCGAAGATCGTACGCGGCCCGATCCAGCCGGTGATCGAGGACGCGGCCTTCATTGACGCCGCCGCCGCCCTGCTGCCTGAAGTGATCGACGAGACCGCCTGGTCCGCTTGGACCAACGCCGTCAAGGCGGAGACGGGGGCCAAGGGCAAGGCGCTGTTCATGCCGCTGCGTCTGGCGCTGACGGGTCAGGCGCATGGACCGGACATGGCGGCCATGGCGCCGCTGATCGGTCGCGAAACCCTCCAGCGGCGTCTGAAAGGCGAGGCGGCCTAAGCCGCCTCGGCCTGGATCAGGCGTTGCAGACAGCCAGTTCTTCGGCGCTCAGTTCAGTTCCCTTGTAGGCGAAGGCGGTCACGGGACCGAACTTCTGCACCACGCGGCGGCAAGCGCGCGTGGCCGGCTGTTCCGTGCCGCCCGCGGCGGTGCAGGTCGCGCCTTCGCAGGACCAGCGGGCGCCGTCGATGATGGTGGCGCGAGCCGGGGCCTTGGCCGCATCGGCCAGGGTCAGACGGGTGGCGGCGGGGGTGTCGGCGATCGCAGGAGCGGCGACGAAGAGTGCGGCGGCGACAAGCAGGACGCGCATGATGAAGTCTCCGGATTTGACGAACGGCGTCGTGCCGTCGCGCCAATGTCAGTTTTCGATAAAAACTGTCAAGGCGATCCGCGATTATTTGTTAGCGGCGATCACCTATCGGCGATCATATTTCTGCAGGGTTGCATCGGCGTCGCCCTGAATCAGCACCATGGCCTCTTCCACCGAGTCCGCCACGGTCCAGGCGTCAAGGAAGGAGGCGGGGGTCATGCCCTCTTCGACGCTGTGACGCATCAGGGCGAAGAAGCCTTCCCAGAAGCCGTTCAGGTTCAGGAAGACGACCGGCTTCTGATGAAGGTCCAGCCGCTTCCACGACAGCAGTTCGACCACTTCTTCCAGGGTGCCGATGCCGCCGGGGGCGACGACGAAGGCGTCGGATTCGTCATACATGAGCTGTTTGCGCTCGTGCATCGAGGTCACGACGACGGTTTCGACCTCGTCGAACAAACGTTCGCGGCTGCGCAGGAAGGCCGGCATGATGCCGACGACGCGGCCGCCGGCGTCATGGGCCCCGCGCGCCGAGGCGCCCATCAGGCCCACGCC
>JBKBXN010000254.1:0-1097 GCA_046314055.1 Brevundimonas sp. | reverse complement strand
GGCGGTGGCCTTGCCGAAGGCGCGGGCGGCCTCGGTATAGGCGGGATCGGCGCGGTCGGAAGAGCCGCAGAACAGGCAGACGGATGGGCCGTCGAAAGGCTGGATCGAAACGGGGGGCAGGGACATGGAGCCTCGAACTGAACGAATGCGGGGTCGGCCCATGGCCAAACCGGCGGCGGTCGGGGTAACAGATTCCCCGGTCGCTTGGCCGCAAGCCTTATATCGTCGGGACGCAGGATGAAACGTCGGATCATCGTCATGGCCGCCGTATCCGTGACTATGGTCGCGGCCCTGTCGGCCTGTTCACGAGACGGCGAGGGCGCGCCACGACCGGCGAACGCCGAGGCGGCCTCGCCCTGGGTGCAGCCTCCGCATGTTCAGACCGCCAGGCGCGACGGCGCCACGATCCTGGTTCAGGGCCGGGCGGGGCCGGACGCCCGCGTCGTGCTGCGCGGCGCCGACGGGGCGGCGGTGGCGGTCGGCGCTGACGCTGCGGGGCGATTCGAGCTGCGCGTTCCGGCCGCACCCGGCGACATCCGGCTGACACCCGAGGTTCAGGTCGGAGAGGACGCTGCGCCGTCTCCCGAGACTTTGGTGCTCATCAGGGGCGGGGCCGGCCCGATCGTGCTGGTCGCGGCCGGCGAGCCGACGGTACGGCTGGATGGTCAAGGCGCGCTGGATGCGGTCGATTCCGACGGATCGGCCGTCATTCTGTCCGGCCGATCAAACGGCGCGCGCCCTGTCGTTCTGATCGACGGGGAACGCGCGGATGTCATGAGCGGACCCGGCGGGCGCTGGCGGGCCACGGCGCCGGGCGGCGGTCCCGCGACGATCGACGTCGGCGGGACGCGGTTCGCCTTTCCCGGATTGTGCGCCCAGTCGGATTTCACCCCGGTGCGGGCCGGCGCAGGTTGGCGACTGACCTGGCCGACGGGACCCAGCGGCCGCCAGACGGTTTGGCTTCCGGATCGCGGTTCCTAGAGCGTCGTTCTTAGGACGTTGTTAACCGAAGCATCGAATGAAGGACCTGTCCCTTTTTGGGACGCACCATCACCGAACCTTTTTCAACCCGGCGCTCGCGTCGGGTTCTTTTTTGC
>JBKBXN010000253.1:0-2640 GCA_046314055.1 Brevundimonas sp. | reverse complement strand
GGGAAGAAGCTCATCAGCAGCATGACGTCCAGCAGGCTCTCGGCCGGCGCCGTCTTGCCGCGATAGACGTCGACCACATAGCTGATGCCCTGGAAGGTGAAGAAGCTGATCCCCACCGGCAGCACCACCTGCAACAGCGGCAGGTCGCGCTCCCATCCGAATTGTGCAATAAGATCAACGGCCTGTTCGACGAAGAAGCCGTAATACTTGAAGAAGCCAAGGATGGTCAGATTGGCGGCCACACCCAGGCCGACCCACAGTTTGCGTCGCCCCGAACGGTCGCTGCGCGCGATCAGCGCCGCCACGCCCCAGTTCAGAACGGCCGAGGCGATCAGGAGGCCGACGAACCGCCAGTCCCACTGGGCGTAGAAGAACCAGCTGGCCAGCAGCAGGAACAGTTTGCGCCGCCCGTTCTCCCGATCCAGACTCCAGCTGACCAGATAAACGAACAGGAAGAAGACCGCGAAGGCCAGGGTCGGAAACAGCATCAGTTCGCCTCCCCCTTCGCCGCCTTCCAGCGGTCATAGGCCCGCATCAGATCGTCGCTCAGCACCCCGCCGATCCACTCCGCCCCGAGGGAGGTGAAATGCACCCGGTCGGGCCGCATATAGGGCTCGGGCATCGTCGCCAGCCGCTCCGCCGAACAGTCGCCCCCCATCCGTCCCTGCCAGTCCCAGAAGGCGACGCCCGTCTCGCCCGCCACCCTGCGCTGCACATCCCGCACCACCGCCAGCGCGGCCGGGGCGGCCCGAGCCCCGTCAGCCCCGCACCCGCCCGCCTGACCGGGTTTCAGCCCGTCCGGCGCCCCCAGGATCAGCAGGGACGCACCCGGCGTCAGACCGCGCAGCCGCCCGATCTGCGCCCGCAGCAGGGCGGCGTAGGCTTCGGCCTCCACCCCGTCCTCGAATCCATCATTGACGCCATAGGCCAGAATGATCAGCGACGGCCGCCACGCCTCGAGCTCCGCAGCGACGACCGCCTGATCCCGCGCCGCCAGATCCCGCAACGTCGCCCCGACCACGCCCAGGTTCGACACCACCACGCCCGGCCCGTCCCGTTCGATCCAGACATCGTGCAAGGTTACGGCGCCCGTCGGACGCAGCGTCACCGTCTGCGTCCGCGCCGCCAACCGCCATGTCCGGCAAAGAGGTCCGTCGTCAGGCGCCCGGAAATCCGCCTCCAGCGTCGCTTGCGGCGTCGTCAGCATCAGCCCGCCCGCCTCGGCTCCGCCGTCCCCACACAGGCCGACCTGGTCGAACGCCGCGCCCGGCTCGGTGGCCAGGGTTAGGGCCGCCCCATCCCCCGCCTCGGACCGGGCGCCGCTCAACCCCGCCCTCAGGGTCGCCGCCCCGTCCGGCCCGGTCAGGGGCGCGACCGCGATCGGCCAGTCGTCGGCCGTCGCCTCGACCTGCAACGGGCCATAACCGACATAGGGCACGCCGGGCGGCAACACCCCGCGCCCGCCCGCCCCGAACCGGGCCTGCAATCGCGCGCGCAACGCCCCGGTGATCCGGTCCCCTGCCGTATGGCTGTCGCCGATCTGGACGATATGGACAGGCCGTTCGACCCCTCCCGTCTCGGTCGCCTGCAAGGCCTCGAACACCCCATCCAAGGCCTCGAAGCCGCAGATCCCTTCTGGACAGACTGACGCCCCCGGCGCCGGCGTAGGCAAAGGCGCATAGGGAATCTCGGTCCCGCTCTGCATCCCTAGCATCAGCATCGCCGCCCCCACGGCCCCCAGGCTCATGGTCAGCCGGTCGTCTGCGGTCGAGCCGCCGCCGCATCCAGGCCAGCGTCGCGCTTAAGCCGCTCCGCCACCGGCGCGCCGATGCGGCGATAGCCAGCCATGGTCATGTGAATTCCGTCATTGGCCCGCATCAGCTGCGGCCGCCCGTTCGCGCCGGGCAGATAGGCCGCGTACTCGCCCGCCGCATCGGCCGTGACGCCAGCCGTCTCGATCAGGGGCACGTCCAGGGCCGCCATCCGCTCGCGCACCACGGCGTTGATGACCGTCATCTTGGCGTCGAACCCGGCCCTTTTCATCTTCGGCAGGCCGACCCAATAGACGGCCACGTCATTAGCCCGCAGCAGGCCCACCAGATCGTCGATCCGCTTGGCGTAGGCCGCCTTCCAGCCCGGCGTGCCGAAATCATGGATCACCCCATCCAGACTGATGCCCTGGGCGTCATTGGTCCCGAACATCACCACCGCCGCATCGACGGGCGTCTCGCTCAACTGCCGCGCCGTCTTGGCCTGAATGTCGACGTAGTCATAGCGCGACAGACCGGTGGAGACCGCGCTGAACTGAGTCACCGTGACCCCCTGTTTGCCGTTCAGGTCGCGATACAGGGCCGTCCAAAGACCGTCCGCCATCGAATCGCCGAACACCCCGATCCTCAAGGCGCCGCCGGCCGCGCGCGCCTTCAGCGGCGTCACCATCGCCTTCGCGACCGGGGCGGGCGCCAGGCTCTCGACCGGCGCCATCGGCGTCGGCGGACTGGCCGAGGCGTTGGCCGACCCGCCGAGCATCAAGGTCGGATGCCGCAGCCAGTTACGCCCGTCCGGCGTCAGCATCAGGCCGATCACGACCCCGACGACCAGGGCCGCCGTCAATCCGTTGATGCCTGCGCGCAAGACCGC
>JBKBXN010000252.1:0-2655 GCA_046314055.1 Brevundimonas sp. | reverse complement strand
CCGGCCGCCAAGCCGGCCGCTCCCGCCGCTCCCAAGTCAGCGCCCGTAAAGGCCGCCGCGCCCAAGGCGACGACGAAGACCGCCGCCAAGGCCGCGCCAAAGACATCTGCGCCCAAGCCTGCCGCAGCCAAGCCGGTCGCGGCCAAGGCACCGGCGTCCAAGCCGGCTGAACCCGTCGCCGCTCCGGCGCCCAAGCCCGCCGCCGCTGCACCTGCTCCCGCGCCGACGCCCAAGCCGATCGAAACGCCCAAGCCCAAGCCGGCCGCCGCGCCAGCGCCCCAGGCTGAGGAAAAGGGCTTTTTCGCCAAGCTCGGCGACATGATCTTCGGCAAGCGCTGATCACGGGTCACAGACCCGACTGAAGTCGCCGGACGGTTCGCCCCGTCCGGCGATTTTCGTTTCAGCGCAGCCGTTCCGCCAGAAAGTCCACGAACACCCGCACGCGCGCCGGCATATTGGCGCCGCCGACGAAGACCGCATGGATCGGCTCCCGGTCGCCCGGATTGAAGTCCTCCAGCAAGGGAACCAGCCGCCCCGCCTCAATGGCGTCGGCCACGCTGAAATTACCGACCCGCGTCACCCCGACCCCGGCCACCGCCAGCTGGGTCAGGGTCTCGCCGTTGTTGGCCTCGATCGGCCCCCGCACCGTCAGGGCGTAGTCGCGACCGTCACGGCGAAACGGCCAGACGGGCTCGGCGCGGCGGAAGTTGAAGTTCAGGCAATCATGGTCGTGCAGGTCTTCGGGAACCGTCGGCGTCCCGCGTCGGGCCAGATAGTCGGGCGAGGCGACGATGGTCCGTCCCGTGTCGCCCAGACGCCGCGCTGTCAGCGGACTGTCGGCCAGCGGCCCGAACCGGATCGCCACATCCGCCTGCCCCGCCGCCACATCGACCACGACATCCGTCAGATTGATGTCGATCAGGATATGCGGATAGCGACGCACGAAATCCCCGAGCAGAGGCACGACATGCTGGCGTCCATGGGCCAGTGAGGCGCTGACCCGCACCCGCCCTCGCGGCGCTCCCTGGTCGGCGATGCTCTGCTCGGCGTCGTCCAGGTCGGCCAGGATGCGACGCGCGGCGCCCAGATAGGTCTGGCCCTCGGCCGTCAGGGTCAATACGCGCGTCGTGCGCAACATCAGCCGCACCCCCAGCCGCGCCTCAATCCGGTCGATAGTCCGGCTGACCGCCGACGGTGTCAGGTCCAGGATCCGCCCGGCGGCGGAGAAGCTGCCGCTTTTAGCCACGGCGACGAAGATCTCCATCTCCCGCGCCCGGTCCGCCCCATTCATCTGCATCTTTGCGTCCAGATCAAAAATCCTTGGCCCAGAACCTGCCTACCGCCGCTGAGGCGCGGCGTCCATCTGTGCCTCCGAACACAGACGAGGACAATCATGGACTATCGCCAACTTGGATCATCAGGCCTGCGCATACCGGTCCTCAGCTTCGGCACAGGCACGTTCGGCGGCTCTGGCCCGTTGTTCGGCGCCTGGGGCAATAGCGTCGGCGAGGCGCGCCGCCTGATCGACATCTGCCTGGAGGCCGGGGTCAATCTGTTCGACACCGCCGACGTCTATTCCGACGGCGCCTCGGAACAGGTTCTGGGCGAGGCGATCAAGGGCCGCCGCGACCAGATGCTGATCTCAACCAAGACCGGCCTGCCGACCGGCGACGGTCCGGCGGACTGGGGCGTGTCGCGCGACCGTCTGATCCGCGCGGTCGAGGCCGGCCTGCGCCGCCTGGGCACCGACCATATCGACCTGCTGCAACTGCACGCTTACGACGCCTCGACCCCGGTCGAAGAGCTTCTGGCCACGCTGGACATGCTCGTGACCTCGGGCAAGGTCCGTTACACCGGCGTCTCCAACTATCCCGGCTGGGCCCTGATGAAGGCGCAAGGCGTCGCCGAGCGTGACGCCCGCCCCCGCTTCATCGCCCACCAGGTCTATTACTCCCTGATCGGTCGCGCCTATGAGGCCGACCTGATGCCGCTCGGCGCCGACCAGGGCGTCGGCGCCCTGGTCTGGAGCCCGCTGGGCTGGGGTCGCCTGACCGGCAAGATTCGCCGCGATGCGCCGATCCCCGATGGCAGCCGCCTGCACCAGACCGCCGCCTTCGCCCCGCCCGTCGAGGACGAGCACCTGTACCGCGTCGTCGAGGCCCTGGACGCCGTGGCGGCCGAGACCGGCAAGACCGTGCCCCAGATCGCCATCAACTGGCTGCTGCAACGCCCGACCGTCTCTTCGGTCATCATCGGCGCCCGCAACGAGGAACAGCTGCGCCAGAATCTGGGCGCCGTCGGCTGGCGACTGACACCGGACCAGGTCGCGACGTTGGACGCCGCCAGCGCCGTCCTACCGCCCTATCCCCACACCCCCTATCGCCAGCAGGAAGGGTTCGCCCGCCTGAATCCGCCGCTGGTCTGAAGGTCCAAAAGGTCTCCTCCTCCAATGAAACTCAATCCTCCCCTCCTCGCACTCGCGGCCGGGGCCTTCGGCATCGGCGTGACCGAGTTCGCCCCCATGGGCCTGCTGCCCGTCATCGCCACGGACCTGGGCGTCTCCATCCCCACGGCCGGTCTGTTGATCAGCGCCTATGCGCTGGGCGTCATGCTGGGCGCGCCCCTGATGACCCTGACCACGGGGCGCGTGCCGCG
>JBKBXN010000251.1:0-2711 GCA_046314055.1 Brevundimonas sp. | reverse complement strand
GGCCAGCCACCTGTTCAACCTGATGGACGCCCGCGGCGCCATCGCCGTCGCCGAACGCCAAAGCTACATCGGCCGCATCCGCGAACTCTGCAAAGCCTGCGCCCTGGCCTATGTCGAACATGAGAAGGCCGCGTCGTGAGCACTGTTTCTGGAATCCTCTCCTTCGATCTGGCCGACATCAATCTGGAGCAGCACCCCGGCGAGCCGATCTCGCTGTTCTCGAGCGGCCGCGTGGAAATCGAAGGCCAGGAGTCGTGGGCCGAGGTTCGCATCCTCCGTCAGGCCGCTGACCTGAGCAGCCACCTGACCTCGCAGCCGGGCGGCTGGCGCGGCGTGGTGGTGGTCAGCGAAGAGTGGTTCGGCATCCTGCAGAACGCCTTCCTGGCCCCGCGGCCCTTCCTGCTGAACATCGCCTTCAACGCAGAGCCGGGTGCGGCGGACGCGCCGCTGGCCCTGCGGGACGTCGCCCTTACCCTGATGCGGTCTGCCGCCACGACCGAAGAGTCCGCCGCCTGATGCCCCAGCTTCTTCTCGAAATCTTCTCCGAAGAAATCCCCGCCCGCATGCAGCAGGGCGCCGCGCGCGACCTGGAGCGCATGGTCTCCGACCGGCTGAAGGCCGCCGGCCTGACCTGGGACGCCTTGACCACCTATGCCGGGCCGCGTCGCCTGACCCTGGTCATCGACGGCCTGCCCGCCGCGACGCCCGACCGCGAGGAAGAGGTCAAGGGCCCGCGCGCCTCGGCGCCCGAACAGGCGCTGGAAGGCTTCCTGCGCAAGACCGGCCTGACCCGCGATCAACTGACCGAGCGCGACGGCGTGCTGTTCGCCGTCCTGTCGTCCAAGGGCAGGGGGACCACCGATCTGGTCGCCGAGACGGTGGACCAGGTCATCCGCACCTTCCCCTGGCCCAAGTCGATGCGCTGGGGTTCCGGAACCCTGCGCTGGGTCCGGCCGATCAAGCGCATCCTGTGCCTGTTCGACGGCAAGGTCGTGCCGTTCGAGATCGACGGGATTCAATCCGACGCGATCACCGAGGGGCACCGCTTCCTCGGCTCGGGCCAGTTGCTGAAGGTCAGCGATTTCGTCGACTACCGCACCCAGCTGGAAAAGAATTTCGTCCTGATCGACGTGGCCGACCGCAAGCTGCGGATCCTGGAACAGGCCAAGGCCGCCTGCGCCGCGCGTGGTCTGAGCCTGGTCGACGACGACGGCCTGCTGGACGAGGTGGCGGGCCTGGCCGAATGGCCGACCCCGATCCTGGGCGACATGGATCCGCAGTTCCTGGCCCTGCCGCCCGAGGTCGTGCGCCTGTCGATGAAGGTGCACCAGAAGTATTTCGCCGTCCGCGATCCCTCGAAAGAGGGGCTCGCGCCTAACTTCCTGGTCGTCGCCAATGTCGAGGCGACCGACGGCGGCAAGGCCCTGGCCGCCGGCAACAGCCGCGTCCTGTCCGCCCGCCTGAACGACGCCCGCTTCTTCTGGGACGAGGATCAGAAGGTCGGCTTCGACGCCTGGAACGCCAAACTGTCCGGCGTCACCTTCCACGCCAAACTGGGCACATTGGCCGAGCGGGTCGAGCGTATCGCCGCTCTGGCCCGCGAGATCGCCCCCCTGGTCGGCGCCGACGCCGACGAAGCCGAGACGGCCGCCCGCCTGTCCAAGGCTGATCTGCTGTCGGGCATGGTCAGCGAATTCCCGGAACTGCAGGGGATCATGGGCGGCTATTACGCCCGTCTCGCCGGCCATTCCGACGCCGTCGCCGACGCCGTCCGCGACCACTACAAGCCGCAAGGCCCCGCCGACACGGTCCCGACCGCGCCCGTCACGGTCGCCGTCGCCCTGGCCGACAAGCTGGACACCCTGGTTGGCTTCTTCGCCATCGACGAAAAGCCCACGGGGTCGAAGGATCCGTTCGCGCTGCGGAGAGCAGCGCTGGGCGTGATCCGGCTGGTGCTGGAGAATGGGGTGCGGGCGAGTCTCCGCGTCTTGGTCAACAGACAGGTTATGCGTATTCGCATTTCTATATCTAGGACGCTTGCAGCGGCTTCTGTGGAGACGAACGCTAAAGAGTTGGCTGGGCCGTCAGTCGATAAGTTGAGAGAAAATCTCAAGAAGTCGGAGGATCTGATTTCTCAAGCTGCCCGTGCTTTGAACGATCCAGAACTTGGTTGGGGGGTAGAAGATGATGACGGTGCCGTTCCTTTCTTCGCCGACCGCCTGACCGTCCTCCTCCGCGACCAGGGCCAGCGCCACGACCTCGTCGCCGCCGTCTTCGCCCTGGGCGACGACGACCTCGTCCGCATCGTCCGCAGGGTCGAGGCCCTGGCCGCCTTCCTCGCCACCGACGACGGGGCCAATCTGCTGGCCGGCTACAAGCGCGCCTCCAACATCCTCCGCGCCGAGGAGAAGAAGGGCCCGCTCCCCACCGGCATGGTCCAGACCGGCCTGCCGAACCAGCCCGAGCCCGAGACCGTCCTGGCCTTCGCCGTCGGCGCCGCCCGCACCGCCGTCGAGGCCGCGCTGGAGACCGAGGACTTCGCCGCCGCCATGACGGCCCTGGCGGCCTTGCGCGCCCCGGTGGACCGGTTCTTCGAGGACGTGCTGGTCAACTCCGACGTGGCCGAGGAACGCGACAACCGGCTGAAGCTGCTGGGTCAGGTGCGGGATGTGATGGGCCAGGTGGCGGACTTCGGTCAGATCGCGGGGTAG
>JBKBXN010000250.1:0-2736 GCA_046314055.1 Brevundimonas sp. | reverse complement strand
CGACGCTGCCATCAACCCCGGCAATTCGGGCGGGGCGCTGGTGGACATGGACGGCGACCTGATCGGCATCAACACCGCCATCTTCTCACGCTCGGGCTCGTCGGCCGGGGTCGGGTTCGCCGTGCCCGCCGCCATGGTCAAGCGGGTGGTCGATTCGGCTCTGGGCGGGGCCAAGGCGGTGGTCCGGCCGTGGCTGGGCGTAAAGGGCGACACCGTCACCGGCGACATCGCCGGCAGCCTGGGCCTGACCCGACCGCAGGGGCTGGTCGTCACCGACGTCTATGCCAACGGTCCCGCCGCCCGCGCCGGCCTGCGCCAAGGCGATGTGATCACGGCCGTGGACGGTCAGGAGATCAACGACCAGAACGGGCTGAACTATCGTATCGGCTCCCGGAACCCCAACGACCAAGTCCAGGTCGCCGTCCTGCGTGACGGTCGGGCCGAGACTCTGACCGCGCGGGTCCAGACCCTGCCGGGGGACGCCGATCCGGACCAGGGCGTCACGATCCAGTCCGGCCCCTTCGCCGGCGCCGAGGTGGTGGCCCTGAATCCCGCCCTGGCCGACCGGCTGGGCGGAGATCCGTTCGCGACGGGTGTGATCGTCACCGGCGTCTCGGGCCGAGGTTACGCCGCCCGCGCCGGCTTCCGCCAGAACGACCTGATCGTCAGCATCAACGGCCGCGCGATAGTCTCGGCGCGCGACGTCGAAGCCGCCGGTCGCGGGCCGTGGGAGATCGTCGTCAACCGCGGCGGCCGCCAGATCCGGGGCGTGCTGAGATAGGGTGGGGGCGTTGCGTCCCACAATCACGAACGAAAACCGGCCAGAGGCGATCGATGCGATCCGGAATATCCTGCTGCTCTATGTAGACATGGCCGAATCCTATGTCGGGTTCGGTCATGCCGTAGACGCGGACGTGCGCTTCGATCCGCTGCGGTTTGTCGATGCTGTGCTGGACACCCCGCCCGGCCATGCGCCTCTGGTCGATCTTGACCTGCTGCGCGGCGGTTCCGCGGTCGCTATTCTCTGCTATCTCTACGATGAATGGTGCGAGTTCGAGGCCGTCACGGGCGGACGCTATCGGGAGGCGATTCTGGCGGGCCGGTTGTCGGCCACACCCGATATCGAACAGGTCGCCCGAACGGCGCTGGCGCGCGGGAACATGGCGCTGGAAGACCCTTGGTTCGATGCCGCCGTGGAGCCGATCTACCGCAAATACGTCGCCCGCTATTTCGCAGAATTAGGTGGGCGACAAAGGGGTGTTCGAACGTCCTCAGCCCTTCGTCGGCCCGCCGATTGACCAGGTGTGGCCGAAGGGGTCGCGCAGGACGCCGTAGCGGTCGCCCCAGAATTGATCCGCCATGTCCATGACCGGCTCGGCGCCGCCGACGGTCATGGCGCGGGTCCACCAGGTGTCGGGGTCGGGAACCTGGAGATGCAGGGTCACGCCGGCGGGCCGCACGTCCTGAACGCCCGTGTATTCCGGGAACTCGTCGTTCAGCATCAGGCTGGCGCCGTTGATCTTCAGATGGGCGTGGATCAGTCGTTCGCCGTCGTCGGCCAGGCGGCGATCCAGCACCTCGGCCCCGAAGGCGATGATGTAGAAGTCCACGGCCGCCGAGGCTCCGCGCGACGGAATCGTCAGGTGCGGCGTCAGTCCGGAGGTCGGGCCTTGGTTCGGATGTGCGTCGGTCATGATCGATCTCTGTAGCGCTGACCCATACTAACGGGTGAAAACCGCTTTAGGCACGACTACATAGGTCGCAATGACCGACCTGTTCGAAGCCTCCGGCATCTTGCCCCCCGACGCGCCCCTGGCCGACCGTCTGCGCCCGCGCACGCTGGACGAGGTGGTGGGCCAGGATCATCTGCTGGGGCCGGGCGGGCCGATCCGGCGGATGATCGAGGCGGGGCGGCTGGGCTCGATGATCCTGTGGGGGCCGCCCGGCACCGGCAAGACCACCATCGCCCGCCTGCTGGCCCAGGCGGCAGGCTATGAATACCAGTCGATCAGCGCCGTCTTTTCCGGCGTCGCCGACCTGAAGAAGGCGTTCGAGGCGGCGCGGATGCGGCGGGCGGCGGGCCAAAGCACCCTGTTGTTCGTCGACGAGATCCACCGGTTCAACCGCGCCCAGCAGGACGGCTTCCTGCCCTTCGTCGAGGCGGGGGTCGTCACCCTGGTCGGAGCGACGACCGAAAATCCCAGCTTCGAGCTGAACGGGGCGCTGCTGTCACGCAGCCAAGTCTATGTGCTGAAGCGGCTGGACGACGCGGCGCTGGATCAATTGTTGACGCGGGCCGAGGCGCATATGGAGAAGGCCCTGCCGCTGTCGCCCGAGGCGCGCCAGGCCATGCTGGCCCTGGCCGACGGCGACGGTCGCTATCTGCTGACCATGTCGGAGGTGCTGTTCGACCTGCCCGAAGGCGAGAGGCTGGACGTGCAGGGACTGGCCGGCGTGCTGCAACGCCGCGCGCCCGCCTACGACAAGTCGAGAGAAGAACACTACAACCTGATCTCTGCCCTACATAAATCGGTGCGGGGGTCGGACCCGGACGCGGCCCTGTACTGGCTGGCGCGGATGCTGAACGGGGGTGAGGACCCGCTGTATCTGGCGCGGCGGATCGTGCGGATGGCGGTCGAGGACATCGGCGAGGCGGACCCCCTGTCGATCCTGGTCGCCAATGCGGCCAAGGACACCTATGATTTTCTGGGCAGTCCCGAGGGCGAACTGGCCCTG
>JBKBXN010000249.1:0-2763 GCA_046314055.1 Brevundimonas sp. | reverse complement strand
TCCTGCGCCATCGCCGCCATTTCGGGATCGGCCGTCATGGCTTCCAGGTCCGCTATTTCAGCTCGGACGCGCGCCAGGCCCTGGACGGCGTCGGCGACGGGCTTGAGCTCGGCGTGCTCCTTGGACAGGCGGACGATCTCGACGCCGTCCGTCGCCGCCCCCATCCGGGCCTCCACCTCGTGGAAACGGTCGAGCACCTGATCGAGACGGGCCTGGGGCAGACGCAAGGCGGGAACATCCTGGAGAAAGAGAGGGGCCGTCCTTAGCGCGCCGGGGGGCGTGCTGTCGATCGTCGCCTGAACCGGAGGCGCGGCGCCGGGATTGTGATTTTGCATAACGATGGCGTCAGGCTGGCTTACGCCGAGGGCGGCGGCTGACTAGCTGATGTTCCGATCCGTCGTGAGGAGGGCGTCATGCGCGATCACCGGTCCCTGTCCCATGTCTTGCGTCCGGCGCGCGATCAAGCGATCACGGATCATGCTGTCGAACCGGTCCCGCTATGCGCTGCGCGCCATGATCCATCTGGCCGGTCTCCCGGGCGGCGGCCCCGCCACGATCGGGGAGATCGCCGAGGCGGCGGCGGCGCCGCGCAAGTTTCTCGAGGCCATATTGCTGGACCTGCGGCGTCAGGGGCTGTTGGTGTCCAAGCGCGGACGAACCGGCGGCTACGCCCTGGCGGCGTCGGCGGAGGCCATCAGTTTCGCCGATGTGATCCGGGCGCTGGAAGGGCCGCTGGCCCTGGCGCCCTGCGCGTCTCGAACCGCCTTCGGCCCGTGCGAGACCTGCCCGGATGTCGAGACCTGTCCGCTTCAACCCGTGCTGCAGGACGGACGCGACGCCATTGCCGCGGTGTTCGAGGCGCGAACCCTGCTGCAAGCGGCGGTGAATTCTTCTCCTATTGACCAACTAGGGAAATAACCCGCACCGTCACGACGAACCTCAGGGGGGCGCCATGCAAGATTTCCTCATCTTCCTCATCGTCGGTTTCCTAGCCCAGTCCGTCGACGGCGCCCTGGGCATGGCCTACGGGGTGATTTCATCGACGGTTCTGCTGGCGTTCGGCGTGCCGCCCGCGACAGCGTCCGCGAGCGTCCACGCCGCCGAGGTCTTCACCACAGCCGCCTCCGCCGGGTCCCATACGGTGAACAAGAACGTGAACTGGAAGCTGTTCACGCCCCTGGCCCTGGGCGGGGTGGTCGGCGGCAGCCTGGGCGCCTTCGTGCTGACCAGTATCGACGGCGATCTGGTGAAGCCCTGGATCACGGCCTATCTGACCATCATGGGCGGGGTCATCATCTGGCGCGCCACCCGCCAGACGCGCGAGCGGATATTCCCGACGAAGCTGGCGGGGCCGCTGGGGGTGGTCGGGGGCTTCTTCGATGCGGTCGGCGGCGGCGGCTGGGGACCGACGGTCACCACCACCCTGGTGGGGTCGGGCGGCGACCCCCGCGCCTCGATCGGCACCACCAATACGGCGGAGTTCTTCGTCACCTCGGCCATTTCGGCGACCTTCCTGGCCGCCCTGCTGACCGGCCATTGGGAACAGGCCGAAGGGATCGCCACCCACGCCGCCTCGGTCGGCGGGCTGATCCTGGGCGGCTTGATCGCCGCCCCCTTTGCCGGGGTCATCGCCCGTATCGCCCCGCGCCGGGTCCTGACCTACGGCGTCGGCGCCGTGGTGCTGCTGTCGGCCGGGTATCAGGCGCTGCGGTTGTTCGGGGTGATCTGAGACCCCAGCAAGGCGGCGCGTGACCTATTCCGCCGCCTGAAGCTCCGCCGCCCGCGCCGCGTCCAGTTCGGCGGCCTTCTGTTCGACCAGGTCGACGATGTGGTCGATCATGCCGTCGTTGGCCTGTTTGTGGGCGATCTTGCCGTTCAGATAGATCATGCCCGCGCCCTTGCCGCCGCCGGTGAAGCCGATGTCGGTATAGAGGGCCTCGCCCGGGCCGTTTACGACGCAGCCGATGACCGACAGGCTCATCGGCGTCGAGATGTGGGCCAGCTTCTCTTCCAGCAGGGTCACGGTCTCGATGACGTTGAAGCCCTGACGGGCGCACGACGGGCAGGCGATGATGTTGACGCCCCGGTGGCGCAGGCCCAGCGACTTCAGGATGTCGAAGCCGACCTTGATCTCCTCGACCGGATCGGCGGCCAGCGAGACACGGATGGTGTCGCCGATGCCGGCCCACAGCATCGAGCCCATGCCGATGGCCGACTTGATCGTGCCGGTGCGCAGCGGCCCGGCTTCGGTCACGCCCAGGTGCAGCGGGCAGTCGATGGCCTCGGCCAGCTGCTGATAGGCCGCGACGGTCAGGAAGGGGTCGGAGGCCTTCACCGAGATCTTGAACTCGTGGAAATCGTGATCCTGAAGGATGCGGGCGTGGTTCAGGGCGCTCTCGACCATGGCGTCGGGGCAGGGCTCGCCGTACTTCTCCAGCAGCTCCTTTTCCAGCGAGCCGGCGTTGACGCCGATCCGCATCGAACAGCCGTGGTCCTTGGCGGCCTGGATGACGTCGCGGACGCGGTCGGCGCTGCCGATATTGCCCGGATTGATCCGCAGGCAGGCGGCGCCGGCCTGGGCCGCCTCGATGCCGCGCTTGTAGTGGAAATGGATGTCGGCGACCAAGGGGACCTTGGCCTCGCGGGCGATGGTCTTGAACGCCTCGGTCGATTCCACGTCGGGGCAGGAGACGCGCACGATGTCGGCGCCGGCCTCTTCCAGCTGGCGGATCTGGTCGATCGTGGCCGCCGCGTCGGACGTCG
>JBKBXN010000248.1:0-2804 GCA_046314055.1 Brevundimonas sp. | reverse complement strand
TTGATCAGGCCGGCGGTCGAGATGATGGCCGTGCCGTGCTGGTCGTCATGGAAGACGGGGATGTCCAGCAGGTCCTGAAGCTCGCTCTCGATGACGAAGCATTCGGGGGACTTGATGTCCTCCAGATTGATCCCGCCCCAGGTGTCGCCGATGTTCTTGACGACGGTGATGAATTCGTCCGGGTCCGTGGTCTTGACCTCGACGTCGAAGCTATCGACGTCGGCGAACCGTTTGAACAGGACCGACTTGCCTTCCATCACCGGCTTGGAGGCCATGTGGCCCAGATTGCCCAGGCCCAGGATGGCGGTGCCGTTCGAGATGACGGCGACCAGATTGCCCTTGGCCGTATAGTCGTAGGCCTTGTCCGCATCGGCGGCGATGGCCAGGACCGGCACGGCCACGCCCGGCGAATAGGCCAAGGACAGATCGCGCTGGGTCGCCATCGGCTTGGTCGGCGCCATGGAGATCTTGCCCGGCGTCGGGATGCTGTGGAAGTCCAGCGCTTCCTGGTCGGAGAAGGTCTGTTTTTCGGTTTGATCAGGCATCGGAAGGTCCAGGGCGTCGGCGGGGCTGTAACCGTTCGTGTCCTAGAGTGTGGGAAGGGCCACGCCAAGCCTTGACGCTCCGTAAGGCGTACAGACCTGTTTCGAAGCTTCCGTTCGCGTCAGCGTCAACCAGCTAAATCGCCTAGAAGGTCAGCGCGCCCGTGCGTTCGATTTCGACCGGTCCGGTCATCAGGACATGGTCGGTGGCCACATCCCAATTGATGACCAGTTCGCCACCGTCGACGACGACGGTGGCTTTGCGGTCCGTCAGGCCGCGCCGGGCGGCCGCGACCTGAGCCGCGCAGGCGCCGGTGCCGCAGGCCTTGGTCAGGCCCGCGCCCCGTTCCCAGACCCGAAGGCGGATATGGTCGCGGTCCAGCACATGGGCGAAACCGACGTTCACACCCTCGGGAAAGAGCGGGTGATGTTCGATTAGCGAGCCCGAGCCGGTGACGAAGCCGTCGTCCTGGCGGTCGGTGAAGAAGACGACGTGGGGGTTGCCCATGGAGACGGCGCCGGGCGTGTGCAGGAGCGGGGCGTCGATGGGGCCGACCTGAAGCTCGATGCCGCGCGTGTCCATCTCTTCGGCCAGGGGCACCTGGGTCCAGTCGAGGCGGGGCTTGCCCATATCGACCGTGACCCGGCGGTCGCCGGCGCGCGTGGCGGTGGTGGGGCCGGCGGCGGTGTCGATCGTCACCCTGTCGCCGCCGCCCGCTTCCATCAGCAGCCAGCCGACGCAGCGCAGGGCGTTGCCACAGGTCTCGACCATGGAGCCGTCGGCGTTCCACACCCGCATGAAGGCGTCAGCCTTGTCGGACGGTTCTATGGCGATCAGCTGGTCGAAGCCCTCGCCCGAGGCGCGGTCGGCCAGGGCGCGGATCTGATCCTCCCTCGGACGGAACGGCTGTTCCAGCGCGTCGACCACGACGAAGTCGTTGCCGGCGCCGTTCATCTTGACGAAGGGACGGGTCATGTCGGGGATATAGGCCAGCCGGCCGTGCGGCGAAACGGCCGTATCGCGCCTTGCCGTCCGGAACCGTTGGACAGTTGAGACGGTAAACGGTTGAGTGGCGGCTCCCCCTGGATCCGGCCCGGCCGGAATAAGCGGAAAACAGAGTGTCTCAAACGGAACCTGAGCCGACCGTCCCGGCCGACAAGGACGGCGGCCTGAGGCTGAAGGCCCGGCTGCGCTATCTGTACCATGGCAGCCAGCCGCCGGCGGTGCGGTTTCGGCTGATGGTGATCACGGTCGATTTCGCCATCATAGCCTTTTTCCTGGCTTCGCCCATTCTGAAGAATATGGGGGTCGCCTTCTATGTGCTCGACTATCTGATCGCGGCCCTTCTGGCGGCGGATCTGGCGGCCCGAGCCTATGCCTATTCTGACATCCGGGACTGGCTTAAGCGGCCGATCGTCTGGCTGGATCTTTTTATTCTGGCGACCCTGCTGTTCCCCATCTGGTTGTTCAACCTCGGCTTCCTGAGGATGCTGCGGCTGTGGACCCTGCTAAACTCGGACTTCTTCTGGCGCACCGTGGGCGCCAAGTTCGACGACACGCGGGTCGAGGCGATCGTGCGGGCCCTGTCAGGGCTGGTGACCTTCGTCTTCGTCGTGACCGGCTTCGTCTATGCGACTTTCCGGGGGCATGACGGGATCAGCGGCTATGTCGACGCCCTGTATTTCACCGTGGCGACCCTGACGACGACCGGTTTCGGGGACGTCACCCTGCCGGGGGCGACGGGAAGACTGTTGTCGATCGCCATCATGCTGGTGGGCATCACCCTGTTTCTGCGTCTGGCCCAAGCCCTGATCAAGCCGCACAAGGTGCGCTTTCCCTGCGACCGCTGCGGCCTTCAGACGCATGACCCGGACGCGGTTCACTGCAAGGCCTGCGGGAACCTGCTCTGTATTCCCGACGAGGACTGACTGGACATGACAAAACGGTAAGGATCGGCTCGGCCGCCTTGCCGCGAGGCGGGTCGCCGCTAAGGTGCCGGGCTTCATTCCGGGGACTGTCCATGATCCGCTCATCCGCCGCCGTGCTCGCGGCCCTTCTCGCCTCCACCAGCCTGACGACGGTATCCATGGCCCAAACTGCTCCCGCCTCCGCCCCAGCCCCTGGCGCCGGTTTCGCCACCAGCGAGGCGACCGATCCCTACGTCTGGCTGGAGGATGTCGAGGGCGAGCGGGCCATGGCCTGGGTCAAGGAGCACAACACCCATTCCCTGGGCGTGCTGCAAGGCGACCCCCGCTATGAGC
>JBKBXN010000247.1:0-2808 GCA_046314055.1 Brevundimonas sp. | reverse complement strand
GTGATCACGGGCAATGAGGACGGCGCCCACCATATTGTGGCGACCGTATCCCAGGCCCTGATCGACATGGGGTTCACCATGGCGGCGCAGAGCTGGACCTATTGGCATCTGGGCCCTGGACCGGGGGCGGACTATGTCGAGACCGACGAGGGGCACGACTATTCGGATCGGGTCGGGCGCAATGCCGCGCGGAATATGCTGGCGCTGGCCAAGGTGCTGAAACCGGACATCTACCCCGTTCCCGAAAGCGGAGAACAGGACTAGAACAGGCGACATGATCGCCGCTCTCCTCACCGCCCTTGTCCTTCAATCCGCGCCGCCGCTGGCGGCGATGGTTCCCGCGCGGGACGACAGTATCGGGATCGCCGCCCAGCGGGGGGCGGACGAGGCGGCGGCGACCCTCGATCGGATGCACAAGGCGGCGGCGGACGCGGACGGCGCAACCTATTTCGCCCAGTTCAGCGACGGGGCCCGGTTCGTCGGCACCGACGCTTCCGAGCATTGGGATATTCCGACCTTTAAGGCCTATGCGGAACCGATATTCGCGCGGGGGCAGGGGTGGACCTATCGGCCGTATGACCGGACCCTGATCATCTCGGGCGACTTCGCCTGGTTCGACGAGAAGCTGGACAACGACTCCTATGGCGCGCTGCGGGGATCCGGGCTGCTGAGGCGGACCGGTCCGGGCGAGGTCTGGAAGATCGAACAGTATGTGCTCAGTTTCACGGTGCCGAACGACCGGTCCGACGCGGTTGTCGACGCCATCAAGTCCGCGCCCGCCGACTGATGGATTTCCATGAAGAGGCCTTCGTCCTGTCGGCGCGGAGCCATGGCGACACCGGCGCCGTGGTGGACCTGCTGACCGAGACCCATGGCCGACGCGCAGCCTATGTGGCGGGGGGCGCATCGCGAAAGATGCGACCCTTTCTGCAGGCCGGGGCGCGGGTGGTGGCGGACTATCGCGCGCGGACGTCGGATCACCTGGGCGGGGCGCGGCTGGAGCCGGTGGGCGAGGGGCCGAGCGCCCTGTTCGACGACGCCCTGGCCCTGACCGGCCTGGCGGCGGCGGCGGGGGTGGCCCAGGGCGCCTTGCCGGAGCGGGAGCCGCATCCGGGGGTGTTTCTGGCCTTTGAGGCCTTGATGGGAGCCTTCGCCCTGCCGGACGTCTGGCCCGCCATCTTCGTGCGGTTTGAAGCCGGACTGCTGGAGGACCTCGGTTTTGGGCTCGATCTGTCGAAATGCGCGGCGACGGGGACGGCGGACGATCTGATCTACGTGAGTCCGCGCACCGGGCGGGCGGTCAGCCGCGAGGCCGGCGCCCCCTATGCCGATAAGATGCTGGCCCTGCCGCCCTTCATGCTGGGGGCGCAGGCGGGACTGGTCCAGGGCGACGTCAAGGCGGGGTTCGACCTGACCGGGCATTTCCTGGAGCAGTTCGTCTTCCACCCCCAGAACAAGCCTCTGCCGCCCGCCCGGGTCTGGATGCTGGACAAGCTGGCCGAGACGGGACGGCTGTAGAGCGCCGCCCCGTCGTTTGCAGCGTCAGGCCTGCCACACCATGCTGGCGATTCCGACCTCTCGGTTCGGCGTATAGGTGATGGTGAAGCCTTGCAGCCGCGCCAGTTCGGCCTGTGACTCCGGCGAGAAGAAAATGCCCAGAACCATCTTATGCGCAGGGGCCAGTTCCATCCCCAGGGCGCCGTTCAGCTTCCAGGCGTCGTAGCGAAGACCATCGACGAAAGCGTCCCAGTTGCGCAGGGATTCGCACTTCATCTCGACGACGATCTCGTCCGTCGGCGGGTTCTGGAACGGGTCGTTGATCAGGAAGTCGGCGCGGGAATTGTCAGGGTAGACTCGCGCTTCGCGCAGGATCCAGGCGTCCGGAGCCGCAGCATTGACGAAGCCGGCGATCTCCGCCTGGGCCCAGGCTTCCCAACCGCCCTGTAACGGCCAGACATTGCGGATGCGGTTGACGTTGGCGTCAGCCCAGCCCTGAACCAGGGCAAGGAAATCGCGGGGTGAAAGCGGCATTGGACCAGTTCTCCGATGAGGGGCCGGCTTCACCGCCGGCGGTTGGGTGGGCGAGCGGGCGGCGCCAGGCGCGAAGGGCTCTTGCCGCCTCGCCTTGGCGGCGAGGCTGAGGAGCAGCAGGTCGAAAGCGGTCCCCATGGATAACTCTTCCTGGTCTGTTCGGCAGGGCGGGAAGCCATGACCCTGCGCCTGGATCGCCCGAGGGGATGACGGCGGGCGGCGCGCTCCGTGAACGAGCATGGGAAAAGAAAATCAACCAAGAGTAGTTCACATCCGTCGACTTCGGACGTCATGCCTGTGGAGGTCGTCCTCAGCGGGGCCGGGCGATCTTCTTCCAGCGGGCCTCGATCCAACGGGTAAGGAGACAACTCATGGCTATTCCGACACCGGTGAACGGGCAGATCACCGACGCCGTCACCCAGGCGAATGTGAAGGTTCTCGGCGACGCCCCGGCCATGGCCATGGGGGCCATCTATCAGTCGCTCGCCCATTCCACGGGCATCCTCTACGAGAACGCCACCTCGTCGCAGCAGCAGCTGGCGATCGCGGCCCAGGCCGCCACCAATCAGGGCGTCATCCAGATCTACAGCGTCGACACCATGGCCGGCGCCGTGGCGACCTCGAAGATCGCCCAGTCCGATACGCCCGACAACATGCTGTCGCTGCTGACCGCGCTGCGCGCCGTCGGGCCGCACGCCGGCGTTTCCTGATTTTCGCTTCAACCCTCATTCAAAGGATTTGAGACATGGCGCTTCCGACACCCGTCAACGGCATGAT
>JBKBXN010000246.1:0-2808 GCA_046314055.1 Brevundimonas sp. | reverse complement strand
AGGTCGATGCGGTCCTTGTCGATGAAGCCGCGCTTGTCCTTGAGGCCCGCCATGGTCGGCTCCTGTGGAAGTTTTGACCGTTTCCGGCCGCTTGGGCCTTCTTAGCCCCGTCCGCCTCGACGGAACAGGCGGTTCAGGCCTCCGGCAAGACGCCTGTTTCAAAGAAGGCGTCCAGGCGGGCTTCCCACGGGGCGGTGTCCAGGCCCTGGGCGGCGATCCAGGCGTCGTCGAAATAGGTCGAGGCGTAGCGGTCGCCGTGGTCGCACAGGATGGACACGATCGATCCGCCTTCGCCCGCGCGCGCCATTTCCTGGGCCAGTTGGACGCAGGCCCACAGGTTGGTGCCGGTCGATCCGCCGCAGGGGCGACCCAGACGACGACTGAGCACGCGAGTGGCGGCGATGGAGGCGACGTCGGGCACAACGATCATCCGATCCACGACATTGGGGACGAAGGAGGGTTCGACCCGCGCCCGGCCGATGCCCTCGATCAGGGACGGACGGTCGAGGCTGGTCTGAACCGTCGCATCGGCCCAGTGACGGTGGAAGACGGAGGCTTCCGGGTCGGCGACGCAGATCCCGGTGTCGTGGCGATTGAAGCGGGCGAACCGACCGATGGTCGCCGAGGTGCCGCCCGTGCCCGCGCCGCACACGATCCAGCGGGGCACGGGGCAGGGCTCGCGTCGCATCTGGGCGAAGATGGACTCGGCGATATTGTTGTTGCCGCGCCAGTCCGTCGCCCGCTCGGCATAGGTGAACTGGTCCATGTAGTGGCCGCCCAGTTCTTCGGCGAGCCGCTGGCTTTCCGAATAGGCCTGGCCCGGGACATCCACGAAATGACAGCGTCCGCCGTAGAATTCGATGGCGGCGATCTTCTCTTGGGCGGTGGAGCGCGGCACCACGGCGATGAAGGGCAGGTTCAGCATCCGGGCGAAATAGGCTTCGGACACGGCGGTCGAGCCGCTGGACGCCTCGACAATGGTCATGCTCTCGCCGATCCAGCCATTGCTGAGGGCGTAGAGGAACAGTGAGCGCGCCAGCCGATGCTTCAGGCTGCCGGTCGGGTGGCTGGACTCGTCCTTTAGATACAGGGCGATGTCCGACAGGGCCGGCATGTCCACCGGGATCAGATGGGTGTCGGCCGAGCGGTTGTAGTCCGCCTCAATCCGCCGCATGGCCCAGCTCAGCCAGGCGCGATCAATGGTCGGACGGGCAGGGGCGGACATGGCGGACTCGGTCGTAGACGGGAAGGCGATGGCTTAGGCTAAAGCTTGGTCGGCGGCAAAGGCGGACGCGGCCTTTCTGATGAAGGCGTTAGCGCTGTGGGTCGGCGGAGGCGCCTTCATCGTCTGCCAACTGCGCCGTCCAGGTCGCAATGATCGGTCGACCAGCGGCGGCTCGGGCGACCCGACGGAGATCCGCCTTTGAAGCGATTACGCAGGAGTCCTGAACCCATATGTCGAGCCGCGCCTTTCGGCGCTCGGCATTGCTGGGGCACTTCCAGTCCAGTTCCTCGAGTGGCGCCGAAAGCTCGTTTCCAAGGCGTCTAAGAAGCACGTAGCGGCTTCCCGCCCGCACCCCGATCTGCAACGCCAAAAGTTGATCCTCGCGGCCGTCAGGTCGCCGGCTCTTGTCCAGTATGATGAGCCAGGCGTAATCCTCAAACGCGGTGTCCGCATCTGCGCGGTCATAGGCTTCGCCGTAGAGCAGAGCGCAGTGGAAGACGCCATAGTTTTGAAGACGCACAAAGGCGTCATCCTCGCCGTCGGTGTTCCAATCTCGACGATAGACGCCAAGTTGAAGAGGAATCGAGCAGCCGAAAGACTCGGCGTCGGTGAAGTGCTCGGGATACAGGCCCTGGTCGGGTTCGTTCTGATAAGTCCACAACGGTGTATCTGACCGAAGGGTCTGGGCCTGTGCGGGGACGCTGAAGATCCCGACAATCGCAAGGGCCCAGACAAGCCGTTTCACCCCGCCTTCTCCACGAAACTGTCGATCACCCGTTTCTCGCCCGCCTTTTCGAAATCGACCAGTAGTTTGTTGCCCTCGATGACGCGGACGTGGCCGTAGCCGAACTTCTGGTGGAAGACGCGTTCGCCCTTTTTCCAGCCGGAGCTGGACTTGGGATCGGCGGTGGCGATCAGGCGCCCGTCGCCTTCGATGACGGCCTTGCGGGCGGGGATCTTGTTCGGGGTCTGGGCGGCGGTGAAGGTTTGGGCGCGTTTCCAGCCGGGGGAGGAATAGCCGCTGCCGAAGGAGGGCGCGTCGTCCCAGCGGCTCTTGGCCTCCTTCATGCCGGCGGAGGCGCCGTAGTAGCCGGTGTCGGATTGCGGATCGACGTGGGCGATGGGCAGTTCGTCGACGAAGCGGCTGGGCAGTTGCGAGGTCCAGCGGCCGTAGACCAGACGGTTGGCGGCGAATGAGATACGCGCATCTTGCTTGGCGCGGGTGACGCCGACATAGGCCAGGCGGCGTTCCTCCTCCAGGCCCTTTTCGCCCTTCTCGTCGATGCTGCGCTGGCTGGGGAAGACGCCTTCCTCCCAGCCGGGCAGGAAGACCAGCGGGAACTCCAGCCCCTTGGCGCCGTGCAGGGTCATGATCTGGACCGCCCCGTCGCCGTTCGGATCGTCGCTGTTGGCGCGCTCCAGGTCCATGACCAGGGAGACGTGCTCCAGATAGGCCTGCAGCGTCTCGAACTGCTGCATCGACTGGGTCAGTTCCTTCAGGTTGTCCAGCCGCGTCTGGCCGCTGGTCCGGTCGGCCTTCTGCATGTCGGTGTAGCCGCTTTCCTCCAGCACCGTCTCCATGA
>JBKBXN010000245.1:0-2829 GCA_046314055.1 Brevundimonas sp. | reverse complement strand
TCCCTGTCCGCAAGCCCAAGCCGCAAAAATGAAAGGGCCCCGCGCGTTTCCGCGCGGGGCCCTTCAAGGCGAGCTTGTAGATCAGGCCGCCCTGACGCCCATCCGCAACGCCAACGGAAGCAGGACGGTCAGAGCCGCACAGGCGATCGCCACCAGCATGACCGCGCTGGTCAGACCGCCTGCCGCCACCGTCAGCGGGACCATCAGGACAGGACTGAGGAACTGGCCGGTCCAGAAGCTCGACTGCCAAAGCCCCGTTCCCACGCCGCGTTGCGCCGGCTCGAGACGCTTCATCACCGCATTGAGGAAGGTCGGCAGGGCGATACCTCCACCAAAACTGGCCAGCGCCAAGCCTGCGCAAAGCAAGGGATAGGTCCGAGCTACGGCCGCCAGACCCAGGCCCGCCGCGAGACAGACGAAACAAAGCCCTCCGACGACGGCGAGCGGCAACCGCCGCAGCGCCGCGAAGGTCAGGGCGCCGAGGACAACGGCCGTATTGGCGATGGCCGAAGTTCCCCCCACCGCGCCGGGCGACGTCACGCCTACGCCGTTGACCAGATAGGGCAGCTGGATCTGCGCGACGTAAAAGCCGAATGAGAACAACAGGGTCGACAGACATATCCACGAAAGGGCGCTGACCGGGAAACGCGTCTTGGCGATCGCCTCTTGCGCCCGCCGACCCGCCGCTTGGCCCGCAGGAACGATCAGGAACACGAGCGGCAGAAAGACGAGGGCGATCCCATAGACGGCGAAGGGCGTCCGCCAACCCGCCTCGCCCAGAAGACCGCCTATCACGGCGAAGATCACGGCCGCGATGGAAGCGATAGCGGTCTGAAGCGACAGGAGACCTTCGCGTATGCGGCCACTGTAAAGATCGCCGATCAGGGCGGTCGAGCAGGTCATGATGAAACCTTCGGCCACCCCCATGCCCGCGCGGGCGAGAATGATGTGGCCAAGGTCATTCAGAATAAAGGGCGCCAGGCCGAGTATGGCGTAGGCGACCAAGGCGCCCAGAAGCAGGCGGCGATGTCCCACACGGTCCGCCAGCCAACCGGCGATCCATGAGGACAAGGCGATCGCCAGCGCGGGCGCCGTAAGGGCCAGCGAAACGAGAAGCCGGACGTTCTGCGTCTGCGGAAAGGCGGCTTCCATCTGCGGAAGGATCTGGGCGACCAGCAAGGTGCCGGCGATCGGCAGGCAGGCCAGAAGGGCGAGAAGGATGCCTGGGGCGCGACGGGACAGGGATCCCCCGTTCACATCATCCGGCATATAGGCGGCGGAATGCATGGCTGGAGCTCCGGCTTACGTCAGACGGGACGAATGAACTGGGCGTTCAGGCGGGGACCCGAGGTCATGTTCTCGACATGCACCGGGAAGTAGAGGTTCAGATTGAGGACGCCGACCGGCAGCCGCTCCAAGTGAATCCCGGGGCCGACGAAGAGGGCCTGGCGCTTGGTGTCGGGGATGTCGATCCCGTTGATCCGATCCTCGTTGATCTGCTGCAGGGCGTAGCCGTTCAAGCCCACTGAAAACCCGCGCGACACCTCTCGGGACAGCGCGAAATTGGTCCAGATCAACTGCCCGCCCTGACCGTTCTCGAAGGCGAATCCGGGAATGGCGGGCGGGTTTGGAATCTTGTCGGTTTCGAAGGCGTAGAGATACTGGGCCCGGCCGGACACTTCCCATCCGGGCGCCGGCAATACCGTCCAGGCCACATAAGGGTTGATCGACCAGGCTCCAGACCCCTGGTTCAGGTCACGGCTTTCATCGACATCGCCTGTAGGCGCGACGACGTTCAGGGCGATGCGCGCCGACGCCACGGGACGGCCCTGACGGATCATCGGCGCGAACTGGAGGAACGGCCCGAAGGTCAGATCGCCGAACCCGACGCCGTTATCGGCGAGTTGTCTCCCGGCGGGTCCGAAATCGGCGTCTATGTTGGTCATCGGCACGATGACGTCGAAACCGAGCGCGCCCCCCGCCACCTTGGCGCGGGTCAGGAAAGACAGATGGGCGATGAGGGTCGTCACATCGACCTGGGGGTCGTCGAAGGCGGGATCGTCGTCGCCCTTGACGTTGGTGATGGCGTCGTTCGTCTCGTAACGCAGATAGGCCAGGGCGGTCCAGCCGGGTTTCAGCGTCGAAAAACCGTCGTAGAAGCTGGTGCTGCCCAGATTTATGCCGTTGGGCGGCCCCACAAGCCCCGGGATTTCGGAAGCAGGCAGGGTTTGAGCGCTGGCGCCGTAAGCCGATAGGCTCAGGCCAGCCGCCATCATGCACGCCGCAAGGGCGCGTTGGGTCGTCGAACTCATGGGATTTCCTCTCCAGGTGCCGGGAAGCGTGGACCGCCGCCTCGTTGAACTGGAGCGAGCATCGGACTCGAAGCGATGTTACGTCAAGCATTTTTCCGTTATATCCGGAAAATTGGTATTTGTTGCGTATCCGACAATGAAAAGGGCTCGGATGCGATCCGAGCCCTTCCAGACCTGTCAGTCGGAAAACCGACTGTTTTAGAAGCCATATTCCCGAGGCGTATCCTGGACCGTGATCCAATGGTCCGTGGTCAGTTCCTCAATGATCCAGTCGCCGTTGAAACGGCCGATGCCGCTGTTCTTCTCGCCGCCGAACATGTTGTAGGGGCTGTCCTGGATCGAGATGTCGTTCACATGCGTCATGCCGGCCTCGATCTGACGGGCGAACCGCAGCCCCCGCGCCGTATCCTGGGTGAAGACAGCGCTGGACAGACCGAAGTCCACAGCGTTGGCGAATGCGAGCGCCTCTGCCTCGCCCGACGCCTTGATGATGGGCGCGATCGGGGCGAACTGTTCT
>JBKBXN010000244.1:0-2839 GCA_046314055.1 Brevundimonas sp. | reverse complement strand
GCGATGTCCCGGTCCAGGAACGTCATGATGCGCGGCGCCGTATCGGCAAGCAATCCAACTTGGTGGCCGCCACGATCAGATTCTACGAACTCACCGCGATAACCAAGCGATTTCAAATACTGGGCGAAGTTGCTCGCACTGGCGATCGGAACGCGGACATCGTCGGCGGCATGATAAAGAAGGAAGCGGGGCGCTCGCTCGGGTGCGGGACGGCCTTGATACCAGGCCGCAAAGCCGCCCTCTACCGGGCCAAACTCCGCTGCCAGGACGGGCTGGCCCGCCAGGAGGCTGAGATCCAGCGCCCCAGCAATCAGCACAACTGAGCGGAACAGGTCGGGGCGGGTGACCGCCGTACGCGCGGCGACAAAGGCGCCGGCGCTCGTGCCAAGCAGCTCGATTTCGCCGGGGATCGCCCAGCCCTTGGCGACGGCGTCTTCAAGCGCGGCGATCAGATCCGCAGTCGCCTGCGCCTTGTGGTCGCCGGGCCGTGGGGTCGAAGGCGCCCCGGCGTCCCCTGTCAAGGTCGGCACGAGAATCCGTCCTCCGGCCTCGATCCAGGCGCGCTCGACCGGAGTGACTACATATTCCGCCGTCGGAAGATCGGCCGCGCCATAGGGCCGCGCAAGGAGTCGCCCCTGAGCCGGATTGGCGCCCAGGATGGCGTAGCGGACATCGTAGCCGCCACGTTCGACTTCGGCGCTCACGATCGTGAGGCCTGAACTAGGCCTCCCCGTCAGGCCTTGAAGCTCCAACGCTGGAGCCGTGCAGGCCCGCAAGCGTCTATCCGCTGCCCCTGGCGCGTCGATACGCGACTGGCTGATCTGGCCCCAAAGGTCGGTCGCGGTGACGAGGGCGAAGTCGGACCCGCCTTCGAGCTGGAAGCGGCCATAGCCCGACGCAAATGCTGGCAAGGACCTGAATGTCACCGCTCCTGGGGCGCCGCACAGTTCGCCAAGCCGGACGCCCTGGTCGGACCGGACGACCGCGAGAAGCCCGCTGCGAAGAGGATGGAGGGTGGCCCCGGCCGACCGTTCCGGACCAGCCTCCTCCACCGCCGGCGGGCCACCATAGAGCCGGGTTTGAGGCCCCTTCGAAACGGTGGGGTCCAGCAGCACGATGCTTCCCAGAGGCTGATCGGCCGTAGCGGCCGGGGCGGCAACCACGCCGATGAGGCTGGCCTGACTGAGACGAAAAGTTCGGCTCATCGCAGCGCGGCGGGCGACGATCTCGCCAGACTGTCGGCGCGTGACCCATTCGGCCGGATCGCTTGCCTCGAGGGACACGATCAGACTGTCGGCCGAAGCGGTCAAATAGGCTGCGATATCGGGTTGGTTGCGGAGGGTGTCGGCTGAGATCAGCCGACTGGAGCCGTCCGCCTCACGCGCGAACAGCCCGGCCTGGCCTGCGTCTGCGCGTCGGGTGAAGAGAAGTTGCACACCATCAGCCCGCACATCTTGGACGAACACACTTTTGAGATCGGCGGCCGGGTCAATTACGCCCCGTTCCAGATCGAAACGAAGCCAGTCAGGATCCTGCGTATCGGCCGCACGCATCCCAATATAGCAAACTTGGGCCGAAGCAGCGCACTGAAGGTCGGCGATAGACCGGCCTGAGAAAGGCGTTCCAGCGAAGTTCGCGCGCCCGGTCTCGGTGAGGCTGCCCGCGACGGCTCTTTTCGCCACGAGCACATCGCCAGTCCGTTCTATAAGGACTGGACCGTCAGCGTAGAGAACTGGCGCAGACGCCGTCGAACCCTCGGTTCTGACGGTCGTCCCGCCAGAAGCAGGGACAAAGGAGAGAGCAGCGGCAAACGCTGACACGATGATCGTCTGAAATCGGGCCACCATGCCGCCACTCCAACGCTTACTGCATAAATCAGAATTCTTTCGTGACGGTAACCTGAGCGCCGTCGACAGAGCCTGAATCACGATCATCATCAATCGTGCCGATACTGATGGTCCAGCCGTCGCCGTTATAGGTCACGCCTGTCGAAGTGGTATGACCGCTGGAGCCCCAGGGCTCGTCGTAATAACCACCCCAAGAGCCGCCATCGCCGACCGTCTGGACGTCGTCAGGGAATGGGTTAGTCAGGGGATATCCGCCCGCGTCACCACCTGTATTGCCACCAGCTTCGCCACTGCCCGAGGGCTGGCCACCGCCCGACGGCGGGCTGCCGCCATCAGTTCCGCCGACGACGAATAGGCATTCTTCAAGGCTCAGAGCACGCATCTGTTCTTCTCCGAAAGATTGATGTGGTGCAGCGCTACAGTTGCACTCAACCAGATCAATCAATCTCTGTAAAGGCACAACCTCTGCGTTTAACGGCTAGGTGATACTGGTCGATTTTGACCGCAATGGCGCAGGGCGCAGAAGGCCGCTACGCGATATCCGAATCAATGTGAATCACCCATTTGGGTACCGCAACCCGGAATGGAACAGATTGCAGTATGCCAGAATAAAAAGATGGCGTGGGACGTAGGGATTCAGCAACATATCATTCCGCCACCGCGCACCGCTTCGCGGGCGGGCGACGGCGCTCGATTGAAAAGCTCTGTCGCCCGCTCGCTCATGCCCTAAGGAAAACGCCAGGAAGGGAAATCTTCAGCGGCTGACCCATCAGCCTTCAGTTCTATTGGCCCGGTATCTTCAGTTCGCTGGCGCGGTGCAATCCGAGCCGGGCCAGTTCCGAACCCAGCTGCTCTGACTGAGCAGGTCTTAGGTGGTTTTGGTCAAATTTGAGCAGCTCTTAAGTGGTCCTGACAGGCGATGTGCAGTCGCTTGGGACGGTTGGGTTGAGGCACAGTCTGGCTGTCTCGCCGACGCAGGACATCGTCGCTGC
>JBKBXN010000243.1:0-2841 GCA_046314055.1 Brevundimonas sp. | reverse complement strand
CAGGAACCCCAACCGCGCCCGCAGTCCGGCCGCCTGCTCGCCCCAGTTCAGCGCGCCCAACCCCTCGGCCTCCACCTGGGACTTTAGAGCCGCCGTCATGGCCTTGGCGTCGGGCGTGCCGATGATTTTCTCGTCCAGCACCAGGGCGCCGATCCGCCGCGCGCGCCGGATCACCATCCGACCCGACGGCTCCTTGACCAGCCGGTCCTCAATCTCGATCAGCCGGCTCAGGTCCGCTTCGATCCGCGTCCCGTCCAGCGCCGCCGCCAGCCGCACCCGGTCCCGCGCCTCGCCGCCACCCAACTCGGCGACCGCCAGCCACGGTTCGCGCGCCAGGTGATCGGTCGCCTCCAGCATCGCCCCCCGCCCGCTGGCCAGCAGCAGTTCGCCGGCCTTGCCGCGCGCCTTGGCGATCCGTTCCGGAAAGGCTTCGGCCAGCAACAGCCCCGGTTCGACCGAGCCCCCAGCGCCCCCGCCCGCCGCCCGCGCCCATCGCTCAGCCAGCTTCAGGGCGTCCCGCGCGCGCGGCGACCGATCCCGCTCCAGCCCGACCAGCCGGTCCGCCAGATCGATCCCATTCCCGCCCAGCCCGGGTTCGCTCAGCACCGCCGCAATCCGCGCGCCCGTCATCGCATCGCCCCCGTCCGACGCCACGGCGACCATATGGGCCAGGCGCGGCGACAAGGGGATTCGAGTCAGTCGCCGCCCATGCGCCGACAGCCCGCCGTCCGCCTCCAGCGCCCCCAGCCGCGTCAAAACCTTGCGCGCCTCGGCCATGGCCCCGGCCGGCGGCGGGTCCAGCAGGGCCAACCCCTCGACCGACCGCGCGCCCCAGCGCGCCAGATCCAGCGCCAGCCCGGTCAAGTCCGCCTCTTGGATCTCCGGCCGCTGATGCGGGACCAGGCCCCGCGTCTGTTCCTCGTCCCACAGGCGATAGCAGACGCCGGGCTCGGTCCGCCCCGCCCGTCCCCGCCGCTGTTCGGCCGACGACCGGCTGACCCGCACCGTCGCCAGCCGCGTCAGCCCGCTGGACGGCTCGAACCGGGGCACGCGCGACAGGCCGCCGTCCAGCACCACCCGCACCCCGTTAATCGTCAGACTGGTCTCCGCCACCGAGGTCGCCAGCACCAGTTTGCGCCGACCGGCCGCCGCCGGCTCGATGGCCC
The DNA here is from genome assembly GCA_046314055.1 of Brevundimonas sp. Taxonomy (GTDB): domain Bacteria; phylum Pseudomonadota; class Alphaproteobacteria; order Caulobacterales; family Caulobacteraceae; genus Brevundimonas. Next base: position 1,675 of record JBKBXN010000243.1, on the reverse strand, counting down.
GATCCTGCTCCACGCGATCCAGCCCGCCGTACAGCGGCGCCACATCGACGTTGGGCAGCCGCAGCCGCTCGTTGACCAGCCGCGCCACCCGGTGGATCTCGCCCTGCCCCGGCAGGAAGGCCAGCACCGATCCCGTCTCTTCGCCCAGGGCCGTCAGACAGGCCCGCGCCATCGCCTCTTCGAACCGTTCGGCGGGATTGCGCCCCAGATAACGGGTCTCGACCGGATAAGCCCGCCCCTCCGCCTCGATCACCGGCGCGCCATTCAGCAGTCGCGACACCCCCGCAACGTCCAGTGTCGCCGACATGACCAGCAGCCTCAGGTCCTCGCGCAACACGGCTTGCGTCTCCCGCGCCAGGGCCAGGCCCAGGTCGGCGTCCAGGCTTCGCTCGTGGAATTCGTCGAACAGGACGGCGCCGACGCCTTCCAGCCCGGGGTCGTCCAGGATCATCCGGGTGAAGACGCCTTCGGTGATCACCTCGATCCGCGTCTTCGGTCCGATCCGGCTTTGCAGCCGGGTGCGATAGCCGACCGTCTCGCCCGCCGTCTCGCCCAGGGTGCTCGCCATTCGGTCGGCGGCGGCCCGTGCGGCGATACGGCGCGGCTCCAGAACCAGTATCCGTCCCCCCTCCAGCCAGGCCTGGTCGAGCAGCGCCAGAGGGACGACGGTCGTCTTCCCGGCGCCCGGCGGTGCAGCCAAAACCGCCGTATTTCCGCTCGCAAGGGCGGCTTTCAGCGGTTCGAGAACGGCGTGAATCGGCAACATGACCCGCGTCTAGCCCGATGCGTGACGATCACGAAAGCGTCGTGAGCGCTTAACCCCGTCGTCATCCGCGTTGCGCGGCCAGCGATCCGCCGCTAGCGTCCCGCCGACGTGGCCGAGGGGCCGCTGTAAACGTGGGGGTATTTTATGTGGCGCGTTAAGTCGCTCGACGCGATTCTGGCCACGGCCGAGAAGAAATCGCTTCATCGGTCGCTCGGACCTATCCAACTGACCTTGCTGGGCATCGGCGCCATCATCGGCACCGGCATCTTCGTGCTGACGGCTGCGGCCTCGCAGAAGGCCGGCCCCGGCATGATGGTCAGCTTCGTCATCGCCGGCGCCGTCTGCGCCGTCGCGGCGCTCTGCTATTCGGAACTGGCGGCCATGGCCCCGGTCTCGGGCTCGGCCTACACCTATACCTACGCCGTCATGGGCGAGCTGCTCGCCTGGTGCGTCGGCTGGGCCCTGATCCTGGAGTACGCCGTGGCGGCCTCGGCCGTGTCGGTGGGCTGGTCCGGCTATGTCATGGGGCTGCTGGAGAACGGTCTAGGCTTCGACTGGCCTGACCTGTTCCAGGCGGGCCCGACCTGGGCCATGAACGGCTTCATCCCGACCCCTGACTTCTCGACGGGGATCATCAATATCCCGGCCATCATCGTCGCGCTGGCCGTCACCGCCCTGCTGATGGTCGGCACCACGGAATCGGCCCGCGTCAACGCCGTCCTGGTGGCGATCAAGGTCGCCGCCCTGACCGTCTTCATCGTCTTGACCCTGCCGGTGATCAACTCGGCCAACTTCACGCCCTTCGCGCCCAACGGCCTGTTCGGCACCTCCTCGGGCATGGGCGTGGTCGGCGCCGCCGCTTCGATCTTCTTCGCCTATGTCGGCTTCGACGCCGTCTCCACGGCGGCC
>JBKBXN010000242.1:0-2893 GCA_046314055.1 Brevundimonas sp. | reverse complement strand
CGACCTGCTGGGCCTGCAGGAGGTGCGCCGCACCGAGAACGAGAAGGGCCGCTTCACCCTTGTCTTCCTGGCTGCGCCCAAGAATCTGGAACAGTCGGCGGCGGAACGCTGTCCCGAGGTCGAACTGACCTTCAACTGGGATCCGGAAACCTATCAGGGCGGCCGCAACTTCGGCCATCTGGCCTATAAGGTCGATGACATCTACGCCGCCTGCCAAAGGCTGATGGATGGCGGGGTGGTGATCAATCGCCCGCCGCGCGACGGCAACATGGCCTTCGTCCGGTCGCCGGACGGGATCTCGATCGAACTGCTGCAGGAAGGCGAGCCTCTGGCGCCGGCCGAGCCCTGGGCCTCAATGCCCAATACCGGCGTCTGGTAATGCGCGGCCTTCCCCTGTCCCGGACGGCGGCTCTGCTGGCCGCGAGCTTGCTGGCGTCGGCCTGCGCCTCAACGACCGAAAGCAACACCGGACGCACTGCGACCGAACAACTGTTGCTGGCGCGCGCGTCGGACAAGGCGGTCGAAGGCCTGTCCCTTCCCCTGCCCACGGCGTCATCCATCTTCGTCGACGAGTCCTATTTCCAGGGCGAGGGCTCGCGCTACGCCATCAGCGCCATCCGCGCCGCCCTGTCCGACGCCGGCTATCGGTTGGCCCGCAACAAGGAAGAGTCCGACGCCGTGTTCGAGATTCGATCCGGCGCCCTGTCGCTGGAGCAGATGCGGCGCGTGGTCGGTATTCCGGAAATGCGTATCCCGATCAATGAGACCCTGAACGTCGTTTCGCTGCCGGAATTGTCTGTCTACAGCAATCGCGACCGTGTCGGCGTCGCCGAGTTCTCGGGCTTTCTGTACGAAGCCAAGACGGGTTCGCCTCTGGGCGCCGTCCTGCCGATGATCGGCCAGTATCGTATCCGCAGTCACAAGGTTCTGATGATCGTCGCCTGGGGGCAGCAGCAGGCCCAGCCGGGTCAGCGCGACCCTGGCTCGAGCTGGACCGAATTCTGACGGCTGACGCGGCGGCTTCGGCCGCCTATGTTCCGGCCATGACCGACGCCTCCGCTTCCGAGACCGCCCCCGAACAGGATCGCCCCCTCACCCAGGATGGGCCTGCCCTGCGGCTGTGGATGATCGACGCCTCGGCCTATATCTTCCGCGCCTATCACGCCCTGCCGCCCTTGACGCGAAAGTCCGACGGCCTGCCGGTCGGCGCGGTCCAGGGCTACTGCAACATGTTGTGGAAGCTGCTGAAGGACATGAAGGGCGCCGACGGTCCCACCCATCTGGTCGCCATCTTCGACCATTCGGAGAAGACGTTCCGCACGACCCTGTATGATCAGTACAAGGCGCATCGTCCGCCGGCGCCGGAAGACCTAGTCCCGCAGTTTCCCCTGGTCCGGGAGGCGACGGCGGCCTTCGGCGTGCACTGCGTCGAACTGGCCGGCTATGAGGCCGACGACCTGATCGCCACCTATGCCTGCAAGGCGCGCGACGCCGGGGGCGAAGCCGTAATCGTCAGTTCCGACAAAGACCTGATGCAATTGATCGGCGGCGGCGTCGTCATGTGGGATCCGATGAAGGACCGACGTCTGGCCGAACCCGAGGTGTTCGAGAAGTTCGGCGTCGGTCCCGAGAAGATGGTCGATCTTCAGGCCTTGATCGGCGACAGCGTCGATAATGTCCCCGGCGCCCCTGGCATCGGCCCCAAGACGGCGGCCCAGCTGCTGGACGAATACGGCGATCTGGACACCCTGCTGGCGCGCGCCGGTGAGATCAAACAGCCCAAGCGCCGCGAGACCCTGATCAATTTCGCCGACCAGATCCGTCTGTCGCGCGAGCTGGTTCGCCTGACCTGCGATGCCCCGGCGCCCGAGTTGATCGACGATTTCGCCGTGCGCGATCCCGATCCCGACACCCTGTCGGCCTTCCTGGACAAGATGGAGTTCCGCTCCCTGCAGCGCCGGGTCGGCGACGGCAAGGCCGGCCCCAGCGAAATCTCGGCCTTCGCACCCAAGCGCGCGCCGAACCTGAGCGCTCCCGTCGCCACGCCTCGCTACGGGCAGGTGGTGGAAGGTCCCGCCGAGGCTCAGAGCTTCGACCTCGAGGCCTACGAGTGCGTCCAGACCGAAGAGGCGCTGGATCGCTGGATCGCGCGGGCAACCGAGGCGGGCGTGGTGGGTTTCGATACAGAAACCTCGTCGCTGTCGGCGACGCATGCGGGGCTGTGCGGGGTGTCGCTGGCGGTGGGGCCGAACGAGGCCTGCTACATCCCGCTGACGCATGAGCATGAGCCCCAGGCGGGCGAGGGCGGGCTGTTCGGGGAGCCGGGCGAGGCGCGCGAACCGATCCAGCAGTTGGACAAAGCGACGGCCTTGGCGAAGCTCAAGGTTTTATTGGAAAATCCGTCGGTTCTGAAGTTGCTGCAGAACGCCAAGTATGATCTGGCCGTCATGGCGCGGCGGGGGATCCGGGTGGCGCCCTATGACGACACCATGCTGATCTCCTACGTGCTGGAGGGCGGGCTCCACGGGCACGGGATGGATGAGCTGGCGCGGCTGCATCTGGGGCATGACCCCGTGCCGTTCAAGAGCGTGGCCGGAACGGGCAAGAGCCAGAAGTCGTTCAGACACGTGGCCCTGAAACCCGCCACCCAGTACGCCGCCGAAGACGCCGACGTCACCCTGCGCCTGTGGCGCCTCCTCAAGCCCCGGCTGGCGCGCGAGGGCCTGTCCACCGTCTATGAGACCCTGGAACGCCCCCTGCCCACGGTCCTGGCCGATATGGAGCTGAGCGGCGTCCGCATCGACCCCGACCGCCTGAAACGCCTGTCCAGCGAGTTCGGCCTGCGCATGGCCGAGCTGGAGGCCCAGGCCCACGAGATCGCCGGCCGCCCCTT
>JBKBXN010000241.1:0-2968 GCA_046314055.1 Brevundimonas sp. | reverse complement strand
GTGAACACCCTGGCCGCCGCCGCCGGCTCGCGTCTGGCGACCGTCTCGGTGGACGAGGCCTCGATCCTCCTGGGCGCGGCCCTGCGTGGCGGGCCGGAACGTCGCATCACCGTGGACGAGATCCAGAAGACGGTGGCCGACCACTTCAACCTGAAACAGGCCGACCTGCTCAGCGAGCGCCGCACCCGTTCGGTGGCCCGCCCGCGCCAGATGGCCATGTATCTGTGCAAGCAGCACACGACCCGTTCCTATCCCGACATCGGCCGTCGCTTCGGCGGGCGCGACCACACCACGGTCCTGCACGGCGTGCGCAAGATCGAGGAGCTGATGGGCCAGGACGATCAGATCGCTCGTGACGTCGAGGCCCTGACGCGCAAGCTGCGCGGCTGAACAATCCCCTCCTCCATGCGGAGGAGGGAGAAATCTGTGAACGGCTTCCGTCGCCTTCCTTGCTCCTTGCGCCCAATCCGCTAGTGTCCAAGGCCCTCTATCGCGGCGCTCCAGCCTGAGTCGCCGCTTCCGGGCGAGACGACATGCAACTGACCATCGAACGATCCGCGCTCCTGAAGGCCCTGGGCCATGTGCAGAGCGTCGTCGAACGTCGAAACACGATCCCGATCCTGTCCAACGTCCTGCTCAGCGCGGGTCGTGACCGGCTGGCCTTTGCGGCCACTGACCTGGACATGGAGATGGTGGACGAGGCCGAGGCGACGGTGAACGTCGAGGGCCAGATCACCGCCCCGGCCCACACCCTGTACGAAATCGTGCGCAAACTGCCGGAAGGCGCCGAGGTGTCGCTGCTCTATTCGGGCGACGATCCCCGCCTGGTGGTCTCGGCCGGTCGGTCGCGCTTCAACCTGCCGGTTCTGCCTGCCGGCGACTTCCCCGTCATGTCCACCGACAGCGCCGGCGCCTCGTACGTCATGCCCAAGGAAGACCTGGCCCGCCTGATCGACAAGACCCGGTTCGCCGTCTCGACCGAAGAGACCCGCTATTATCTGAACGGCCTGTACCTGCACACGGTGGCCGAGGCCGGCGTCGCCCTGCTGCGCGCCGTGGCCACCGACGGCCACCGCCTGGCCCTGGCCGAGACCCCGGCGCCCGAAGGCGCGGCCGGCGGCCCCGGCGTCATCGTGCCGCGAAAGACCATCGATCAGGTCCGCCGCCTGCTGGACGACGCCGGCGGCCCGGTCCAGGTCACCGTCTCGGCCCAGAAGATCCGCTTCCAGATGGGCGAGGCGTCCCTGACGTCCAAGGTCATCGACGGCGCCTTCCCCGACTATCTGCGCGTCATTCCCAAGGGCAATGACAAACAGGCCGACATCGACAACGCCCTGTTCGCCAAGGCTGTCGATCGCGTGGCCACCATCTCGGCCGAGAAGAGCCGGTCGGTGAAACTGGCCTTCGACAACGACCGGGTGAAGCTGACCGTGCGCAACATGGAGGCCGGCCAGGCCGAGGAAGAGGTCGAGATCGGCTATTCCGACGAACCGTTCGAGATCGGCTTCAACGCCCGCTACCTGCTGGACGTCGCCGGCCAGATCACCGGCGAAAACGCCGCCTTCCGCTTCGCCGACCCGGCTTCGCCGACCCTGGTGCTCGATCCGGGCGACCCGGGCGTGCAGTATGTGCTGATGCCGTTGAGGGTGTGACACAGGCAAGTCAGTCGGGACTGCATCGGCGCGGCCTCATCTCGCTGATACCTGCGATTGCGATGGCTGGCTGCTCTAGATCAGCGTCGGCTGACAACACATATGCAGTCGTTGATACCTTCTCCGAGATCGCCTTGGCCCCGGATGGAAGTCGTTGCGCCATTCAATCGACGTCCAGCGGCATCAACACCATTCTGGTGATGCGCAGCGACTTTTCCGACGTGACGCTTCTCTCTTTACCTGAGAAAAATTTCTGGGTGCGGGATGTGTCATTCGGCGAGGATGCCGACCACATTTTGTTTTCGGCGGGCGCGCCTGAATTCGGCGGGTTTGACACGAACATCCGCCTATACCGGCTAAACCTCGCAAGGGGCGGCGCGCAGCCTATTCCTACCGGCCACAACTTTAATCGCGTCCCCACTACCTCTCCCATGGGCCACAAATTGGCCTTCGCCAGCCGCAGCAATGGCGGGGCCAGTCTATGTGTGTACGAGAGGGATTTGGCAGACGGGACGGTTACGCAATATTCTTCAGTACCGTTCCAGTCCATTCAACGCATGGCCTACCGTTCCGATGGAACACTGGTCGTCAATGGAACTCCAGGGTTCGATCCGTTTGATACTACAAAGATTGACGAGGCCAACGGCTTTCAGCGCGTCTTCCTGCTAGGACGGAGCGGCGCCGCCGACCCTTCACCCTTCATGGCATTAGGTGCAAAGAACTTGGCCCTCCATGGAGCGCATGACGATCAGGTTCTCCTGACGGCGCGATATGATGCGCCGTCTGGAGTTGCCGATATCCGCGTCGCCCTGATGGATAGCGACCTCTCCACCCATCGGTTCATCGATTTTCCAGAGATGAAGGGCCGCACCATAACGGGCGCGGCGATCGCCAGCCGGAACGGCCTAATGGCGGCGCGCGGTGTCGATGTCACGGATGTCGGCCGCGCCGGATTTCTGGCCATCAAGGATTTCGGAAACGCCTTGATCTCTGACTTGGCGGCACGAGCAACTCGTTCCACCATCGTCCTTTGATCGGTTCGCGAACGGCCGTCATTTGAGCCTCACCACCCTCACCCTCACCGACTTCCGCTCCTACGCGAGCGCACGGCTGGACCTCACCTCCGGCCCGGTGGTGCTTCACGGCCCGAACGGAGCGGGAAAGACCAATCTGCTGGAGGCCGTCAGCCTCTTGACCCCCGGCAAGGGGCTACGGGGCGCGACCGCCGCCGAAATGGGCCGGCGCGAGCCCGGCGAGGCGGTGGGCCGCGCCTGGGCCGTCATGGTGGAACTGGACGACGAGACGCGGCTGGGCAC
>JBKBXN010000240.1:0-3059 GCA_046314055.1 Brevundimonas sp. | reverse complement strand
GCGCTTGGACCGCGCCACCACGTCGCCCATCACATAGTTGCGGGCGTGTCCCATGTGGATGTTGCCCGACGGATAGGGGAACATCTCGAGCACATAGTATTTCGGCCGGCCGGTGTCCTTCGTCACGAAGGCGGAGGCCTCGGCCCAGCGGGCCTGTTGGCGAGGTTCGGCGGTCTTGGGTTCGTAACGGGCCACGGTCGTCCTGAAAGTCAAAAGGGCGCTGCCGCCCTCCGTGCTCAACTAGCCCGAAGGACGACAGCGCCCAAGAAAAATGCGTTCTAGTCGCCTCAACGACGACCGAACTCAGACTAATCGGCGCTCAACTAGCCCGAAGGGCGGTAGCGCCAACCAGAAAGTCAGCCAGCGTTAGACAGGTTCAGTTGGCGCGCCTTGGTCAGAATGGCGTTTTCCAGGTCCGCCTCGGTCTGGGCGGCGACCGGAGCGGCGGTCCATTGACCGTCCGCCCCCTTCACTTCCTTGGTCACCGTCACGTTCAACGCGTCGGCGCGCAGGCGAGTGTCCAGGATGAAGACGGTCGCCTTGAAGCGCTCGTTCGGCGTCTGGGGGTTGGCGTACCAGTCGTAATTGATCACGCCGCCCCACGGATCAGCGGTCAGCAACGGCATGAAGCTGAGGGTGTCGAGCGAGGCGCGCCACAGATAGCCGTTGACGCCGATGCCTTGCTGCACGTTCGTCTTGGGGGCCTTCTTGTCGCCGCCGCCGACAAAGGGGATGCTCGAGCAGGCGCTCAGGGCGACGCCCGAGACCAGGGCGATGGCGACGCCGCGAACCAGGGCCTTGTTGAGGCTCATCAAGGAAGTCTCCGTAAACTCAGGGACGTGAAGGCCCTCGCCCACACGCGCGCAGGGGACCGCGCGTAGGTTCGCGCCGCTGCGTGGCTCTATAACACGGGCAAAAGGGGCGATGACAAGGCGAAGTGCAGCCCTGCGCCGATACGAGTTGCGCCGTTCCGTGACAGATCGCTGACAGCAACCCCTCTTTTGGCTCGAATCCCGTGACGCTTGAGCCACATCGCACTGCAACAATGCAGCGGAACCCCGACATCCGGACCACGTTGCGTTGACCGGGCGGACCCCCGGTGTCTAATCGCGGCGTCCACGACCATATTAGGGTCGGTTCAGGGTAGGGACGTCCAAAATCAAGGACGTTCGAAGGGTTCAGAATGCGTTTCGGCGGTTTCTCGGCTGTGATTTTTGCGACGATGGCGCTCGCCGTCGCTGCGCCGGCGCTTGCCCAGAACGCCGCGACGACGCGCGCGCCCAGCGTCACCTTGTCCGAAGCCCAGGCCGCCCAGCGCAACGCCCCGTCACAACAACGACGTGGCCTGCGCCTGAACGACAAGGGTCGGTGGGGTCTCGATTTCAATCTGAACCAACCGGTTGGGCGCGAGACCGACTGGGGCGATGTCGAGGCGGGCGCCTATTACCGCTTGAACGACCGTCTGCGCGTCGGCGCCGCCGCCGCTGTGGCGTCGCGCGAAGCCGACCCGGCCCGCGCGCCTGAAACCAATGGCCGGACCCAGCCCCGCGTGCGGCTCGAGACCATCTTCAACTTCTGATTCGTGATCGACGCTTCACGGCGTCGACGCCAGTCTTCCGCTTTGGCACTTGCGGGCCAGACGGGCCGACGTTTTACGCATCGTCGAGACGAGCGTCTCAACGGAAGGCGAATTGGATCGCCTCCACCCCCGCCAGCCCGCAGGCTCCCGTTCCGATCAGGGCCGCGACATTATCCGGCTTGATCCCACCCAGAGCATAGACCGGAAGATCGACATTCTGGCTCCAACGCCTGAATTCGGCGACGCCCAGGGCGGGTTTGACCGCTGAGGTTCCGCCGGCCCGAAACACCGGCGACAGCACCAGGGCGTTCAGACCTTCGGTCATGGGCCGACCCCCATGCCAAGCGGCGGTCAGCAGCCAATCGGGATGAGCCTGACCAACGGATCGCGCCCGTCCCGCCTCGCGTTCAGGCAGATGAAGCCCGTCCGCCTCCAAGGTCTCCGCCAGATCGGCGTCTCGCCCGATCAGAAGCTTCACCCCGACGCCCTGCGTCGCTTCTCTCAACCGTTGTCCCGTCTCGACGGCGTCGGCCGCCCCGAAGGCGCGATAGACCACCGCAGATCCCGCCGGCAGTCGGGCCGCCGTCTCCCACGGTCGAGGCGTACGGTCCGGGTCGGTGAAGAACAGCAACGGCGGCAAACCGGCGGCGTGCGGGCTGACAGCGGCGGCGGCGCGGTTTAGAGCGGTCGCCGCATCCCAGAGCGCGCGCGCATCGTCGCTGTAATCAGCCGGCAGGATCATGACCTCTTCTTCCCTCGCTTCGTCCGCCCCGTCCATCGCCGAAAGGGTCGCCGCCGTCCGCGCTCGAATCGACGCCGCCTGTCACGGGGCCGGGCGAGATTCCGCCGCCGTCACCCTGACCGCCGTCTCCAAGACCCAGCCGGATGAGGCCATCGACGCCATCCTGGCCACGGGCCAGCGGGTGTTCGGCGAGAACCGGGTGCAGGAGGCGCAGGGGCGCTGGACCGAGAGGTTGTCGGGCCTGGAGGGGTTGGAGTTGCGGTTGATCGGCCCCCTGCAGACCAACAAGGCCGAGGACGCCGTCGCCCTGTTCGATGTGATCGAGACCCTGGACCGCGAAAAACTGGCCCGCGCCCTGGCCGAGGCGGCGCAGAAACGCGGCCGATCGCCGCGCGTCCTGGTTCAGGTCAACACCGGCGCCGAGCCGCAGAAGGCCGGGGTCCTGCCCGAGGCCGCCGACGCCCTGATCGAGACGGCGCGACGGACCTACGGCCTGACAGTCGAAGGCCTGATGTGCATTCCGCCAGCGGATCAGGCGGCCGAATCCCATTTTGTCCTGTTGCGCGACATGGCTGAACGCAACGGCCTGTCGGTCCTGTCGATGGGGATGAGCGGCGACTATGAGGCCGCAATCCGGTGCGGCGCGACCCATGTCAGAGTGGGAACGGCGTTGTTCGGGGAACGAAATCGTCCTTAAACCGCCTCTAGGCCGTAACCCGACGTGAATTCGCACCCCCA
>JBKBXN010000239.1:0-3143 GCA_046314055.1 Brevundimonas sp. | reverse complement strand
ATCAAGGCGCCCGCGCGCTGGCGACCGCCGGGGGCGTCGCAGTTGGTCACGCCATTGGCCTGGGCCTGGGCGGCCATGGGGGCGGCGGTGACCAGGGCGGCCATAGCGGCGGCCGTGGCCAGACCCGTCTTCAGAAACTTGCTCGACATCACTGTATCTCCTGTCATCGGGTTTGCCGATGAGGACACAATGCCCGGCCGAACCTGAAGGCTCCCAGAGCTTCGCCGTTATTTTCGGTTCATCTTAGGGGCCGCAGGGCGCGTCGGCGTTCGATCAATCGGCGCGCGGCCTCGATGTCGCGCTCGACCAGGTGCTTTCGTCGCACGAACTGGAAGTCCATTACCCGGGCCCACAGGTGCAACAGCCGATCCTGAGTGACGAAGACCGTGACCGCCTCCACCTCCGGCGGCGGTCCCCAGGCCTCGGACAGCTGGGCCAGATGCTGGGTTCCGGAGTCGTCGGGCAAGGGCTCGCATTCGACGATCCAGTCCCAGCCGCACAGCTCCGGACGGGCCGCGATCAATCCCAGGATCACGTCCAGAATTCTGTCCGCCGCCCCGCCTGAGACCAGGTCCATCGACAGGATCCGCGCGTGCTCGTCGATCTCGTATCGCAACGTCGCCTCCCCGGCCACGCCGCCATCCAAGCCCAGCCGGGTTAAGAAGTCTTCCCCTAGGTCAAGCTTGCGTCAGTTCGCCGCGCGCCCCCGCCTCGATCAGGGCGATGGTCTGCGGCAGGCCGTAGATGGCCGCGAACGAGCCGAAGCGCGGCCCCTGCGACGCGCCCAGCAGCACCTCGTACAGCGCCCCGAACCAGGCCCGCAGCGGCTCGAACTCATGCGCCTTGCCCACCGCATAGACCTCGTTCTGGATCAGCTCGCCGTCCGTGGTGTCGGCCGGCAGGGCCTTCAGCCGTTCCGCCAGATCCAGCAGCGCCGCCTTCTCCTTGTCGTCCGGCAGGCGATACGCCTTCGAGGGCTTCACGAAGTCCTCGTAGTAGTTCAGCGCATGATCCATCAGCCGATCCAGCAGCGGCTCGTTCTGCGGCGTCGCCTCGGGCAGGTATTTGGCGAAATAGGCCCACAGCTGGTCCTTGGTCGAGGCGTTGGCCACCCCCACCAGGTTCAGCAGCAGGGCGAAGGACACCGGCGACGTATGGGTCGGCGGGTTCCCCGCATGGATCGACCAGACCGCATTGTCGATCCGCTTGGCCGGCTCCTGGGTCTTGTAGCTTTCGATGAAGGCCAGATAGTCGTCGATGGCGCGCGGAATGACGTTGAAGTGCAGGCTCTTGGCCGACTTCGGCGACTGGAACATGTACCAGCTCAGGCTCTCCGGCGTGCCGTAGCGCAGCCATTCGTCCATCGTCAGGCCGTTGCCCTTGGACTTGGAAATCTTCTTGCCTTCGATATCCAGGAACAGTTCGAAGTTGAACCCTTCCGGCGGCGTCCCGCCCAGGGCGCGACAAATCTTGCCGCTCTCGCGCACGCTCTCGATCAGATCCTTGCCCGACATCTCGTAATCGACGTCCAGCGCGACCCAGCGCATGGCCCAGTCCGGCTTCCACTGCAGCTTCACATGGCCGCCCGTGACCGGCAGCTCGGTGCGTCCGCCTGCCGGGTCGTCGAAGACGATAGTCCCCTTCTCGACGTTCCGCTCCAGCGTCGGGACCTGCAGCACATGGCCTGTGATCGGGCTGACCGGCAGGAAGGGCGAATAGGTCGCCCGCCGCTCTTCGCCCAGGGTCGGCAGCATGATGGCCATGACCGCGTCGAACCGCTCCAACAGGGTCAGCAGGGTCGCGTCGAACACGCCGGACTTGTAGGTCTCGGTCGAGCTCATGAACTCGTAGTCGAAGCCGAACCCGTCCAGGAAGGCCCGCAGCCGCGCATTATTGTGCGCCCCGAAACTGTCGTGCGTGCCGAACGGATCGCGCACCCGGGTCAGCGACAGGTGCAGGTCCTCGCGCAGCATCTCCGGGTTCGGCACGCCTTCCGGCACCTTCCTCAACCCGTCCATGTCGTCGCTGAAGGCGATCAGTCGCGTGCGCCAGTGGTCGCCGGTCAGCGCCCGAAAGGCGTTGCGCACCATCGTGGTCCGCGCCACCTCGCCGAAAGTGCCCATGTGCGGCAGGCCCGAGGGGCCATAACCCGTCTCCAACACCACCGGCCGCCGCAGGGCTTCGAACTTCGCCAGGGCCTCGTCGGCCTTGCCTGCGTCGATCAGCGCCCGCGCCTCGGCCCGCTCGCTCTCGCCCAGCCGCTTTTTCAGAACATGGGCCAGCAGATTGCGGGCTTGTTCGAACGGCCAGGACTTGGCCTCACGGGCGAGGATTTCGAGGTTCTGAAGCATGGCGGCGGTTTGCAGTCTGCAATCCGCCGGGTCAACCGCCTTATCCCCCGCTCCGTCAGCCCCTGGCGGCGATGACGATCACCTCGACCTTGTAGTCCGGCGAGGCCAGCCGGCTCTCCCCCGTGGCGCGGGCCGGCGGATTGGCCGTATCGACCCAGGCGTCCCAGACGCTGTTCATCGCGTCGAAATCGGCGATATCGGCCAGCCAGATCTGGGCCATCAGGATCTTCGACCTGTCGCTGCCCGCCTGGGCCAGCAGGGCGTCCACCTCGGCCAGCGCCGTCTTCGTCTGGGCGATCACATCGTCGCCCGGCTCTCCGACCTGTCCGGCCAGATAGACGGTGTCGCCGTGAACCACGGCTTCGCTCATGCGGGCGCCGGGCTGGATGCGGGTGATCATGGGGAGGGCTCCTAGGTGTGCCCTGCCATTATAAGCAACGGCGATAAGAGGGTAAGCGCTCAGCGACGTTGATCGAACGCGCCTACCGCCCAGCTCACCACCGCCGCCCCGGCCGCCACGATGATCGCATCCTCGATCAGGCCGCTCCTCGTCTGCCCGATCCGCGCCATAGCCTTCTTGCGCCCCGCCAGCCCCAGATAGGCCAACGGCACGGCCGTCCCGACCGCCAGGGCCGCGCCCAGCTTCTCACGCCCGCGCGGCGCCAGGGCCGAGCCCGCGATCCCCGCGCTCATCACCCGCGCCAGCAGGCCCAGAAACACCGTCCGGTCCGGCGCCGACTTCATCTTGTCGCCGAACAGCTCGCCCACCCCCATGGCCAGACCGCCGAACTT
>JBKBXN010000238.1:0-3208 GCA_046314055.1 Brevundimonas sp. | reverse complement strand
GTCTCGCCGCTGCGCGTCGAGCCACCTCCCCACTGCGTGGGGAGGAGACAGAGGTTCGTTGCGTCTCCTCCCCGCTTTGCGGGGAGGGGGACCGCCGCGCCTCTTTGCGCGGTGGTGGAGGGGCTCTTAGCCGCGAATTCGCTCTCTGGCTTTCAGCGCGATGAAGTCGAGGACGGCGTCCAGGTTGATGCGCACCTCCTCGGCCGGGAAACGCAGCACCGCTATTCCGCGCGCCTCGAGCCAGCGGGTTCGCCGGGCGTCATGCTCGGCTCGACCGGCGTGGCTTTCGCCGTCGATCTCGATGGCCAGGCGCGCCTCGGGGCAATAGAAGTCGAGGACATAGACACCGATCGGGTGTTGGCGTCTGAACCTCAATCCGGCCAGGGCGCGTCGTCGGAGGTGCACCCAAAGCCGGGCTTCCGGCGGGGTCAGGGCGCGACGCAAGACCCGAGCGCGCGAGACAGAGCCGTCGTGCGTCAAGAGCCCCCCCGTCTCGCCGCTGCGCGGCGATCCACCTCCCCACTTTGTGGGGAGGAGACGTAGACGTCAAGTAGAGGTTGTGATGATTACAACCGAATCGCCCCTCTCCCGCGAGCGGGAGAGGGGCGCTGACCTCAGTTCTGATACACGTCGCCCGAACCGGCGATTTCGCTGGTCAGTTTGGCGGGGCGGGTGGCCAGGCTGACGTCGCCGGAGCCAGCGATGCTGACCTGGACGTCGCCGGTGGGGGCGATGTCGGCGTCGCCGGAACCGGCGATGTCGACCGTGGCGTCCCGGGCGTCCAGGGCCCGGAGATCGGCGTCGCCCGAGCCGGCGATGTCGATGTCGAGGGCGTCGGTGCGGCCGGCGGCGGTGACGTCGGACGAGCCGGAGATCGACAGGGCCATCGAGGGTTGGTCATAGCCGCTGATGTCCAGGTCGCCGGAGCCGCTGGAGGCGAAGCGGCGGACGTTGGGCGCCGTGACGACGACGCGCAGTTCGTCGCGTTCCGACCGGGCGGAGAAGTTGCCGCTGTCCCAGCCCCACACGATCCGCTCGTCGCCTTCGCCCAGGGACAGGCGGCCGTCGGTCAGGGTGACGCGGTCGGTCAGGCCCTTGGGCCCGGTGACGACCACGGTGTTGGCCGGGCCCTGGACATATTCGACGTTGATGCTGGATTCGACGCTGAGGGTCTCGCCGCCGGTCCAGGCCAGGGTGCGGGTGGTGAAGGGGCCGAGGTCGTCGGTCCCGCCGCCCTTGATCCGTTCGAAGCGGATGGTTTCGCCGTCGCGGTCCTTGATGGTCCAGGCCCAGCCGTGGCGTTGCAGGTCGTGGCCGCCGAGGGCGATGGCGCCGCCCACGGTGACGATGCAGAGCACCAGGGCGGCCCCGGCGATGATGAACAGTGTGCGGATCATAGCGAGCCTCCCGTGCTCGTGACTTCGGATTGGGGTTCAAGCGCCGGCTTCAGCAGCCGGTAGTGCAGGCGGGCGTACCAAACCACGCCGTTGATCAGCCAGATGGTGACGATGGTCAGAAGGGCGCCGATGAAGACGGCCCCGGCCATCAGGCCCAGACCCATCAGGATGGCGGCGAAGGGGCCGCCGGGGAAGCCGGCGAAGGGACCGACCACCATGACGCCGCCGCCCGAGATGAACAGAGTGATGGCGGCGATGAAGAAGCCGAAGAGGGTCCCGACCACGCCCATCAGAATGGGCAGGAGGATCAGGATGTCGATGGCCCCCAGGCCCAGGACGGCGAAGACGGCGGCGGCTGCGGCGGAGGGGTTCTTCTCCTGGCGCCAGCGCTGGATCCCGGCCTCTGCCTTCAGTTCGCGGGCCAGCCGGCCCGGATCGCCCAGGGCGGCGGCCACCTCGGCCTCGGTGCGGCCGGCGGCGAGACCGTCGGCGAAATGGGTCTCATAGTCGGCGACGATGTCGGTCGCCGTGGCGGTCGGCAATCCGACCAGGCCGCTTCTGAGACGGGCGATGAATTCCGCGCGCGTCATTGTTCCGTTCCCTCCGGTTGAGCGTCGGCAGCCTGGGGCTCCGGCGTCTGGATCGTGGTTGCGTCGTTGGCCAGGACGGCGTCGACGGCTTGGGTGAAGGCCGACCATTCGACGGTCTGGGCGGCGAGGGCCGTCCGTCCGGCGTCGGTCAGGCGATAGTATTTGCGGGACGGGCCGGACGAGGATTCGACCAGATAGGTCTCGACCTGTCCGTCCGACTGCATCCGCCGCATCAGGGGGTAGATGGTGCCTTCCCCCATATCGATCGCATCCGAAAGGCGGCTGGCGATCTCGTAGGCGTAGCTGTCGGCCCGGTTCAGGAGCGCCAGGACGCAAAGTCCCAGAACCCCCTTCTTCAGCTGTATCTCGATGGTTTCGGTCACCTCGATGTCTCCTTTGATGGAGATTGAGTACGACAAGGTACCTTGTGACGCAAGGTACCTGTTTAAACATGACGAAGGTTTAATCCAACAGGGTTCGGCGAGGCGCGAGCGGGTTTGGGGCGAGTTTGCGGCCGAGCGGGCGCGGATCGCTTGGCAAGCGAGGGGCGATCCGATAGGGACTCAGACAAGTGCCGGGCGGACGAACATGCCCGGGCGAAGACTTGCGATCCACTCGCAAGTCTCTGCTGTAAAAAGACATTATGGGGACTTCGTATGGGAATGGGGACGCGAGCCCTGGGAAGAGCGAAGGCGGGAGCGACGGCAGCGGTTACGGCCGTCGGCATCGCACTGTTCTCCGCCGCGCCGACGTGGGCGCAGGATCTGCTGGGCCAGCCCACGCCAGGCGGCATCGACCTTCAGCCGGCCGCCGCGCCGCTGAAGCATGACGCCATCTGGTTCCACAATATCGTGCTGATGCCGGTGATCACCGGGATTACGCTGCTGGTGCTGGGCCTGCTGGCCTGGATCGTTTTCCGCTACAATAAGAAGTCCAATCCGACACCCGCGCGCTGGAGCCACAACACCACGGTCGAGGTGATCTGGACCGTGCTGCCGGTGGTGATTCTGGTCTTCATCTCCCTGTTCTCGTTCCGGCTGCTGTTCGCCTATCACGACATGCCCGAGCCGGATCTGACGGTGAAGGTCACGGGCAACCAGTGGAACTGGGCCTATGAATATCCCGACCAGGGCGTGGCCGAATATATCTCCAACATGGTGCCCGAGGACGAACTGGCCGAGCGCGGTCTGTCGCACGCCGTCTATCGCCTGGCGGCGGACG
>JBKBXN010000237.1:0-3212 GCA_046314055.1 Brevundimonas sp. | reverse complement strand
GCGCCCTGTGATTACGACTGCAGCGACCATGGATGCGCAGAGCATCAGGATCATCAGCTTGATCGGAATCGCCGCATCGAAAAACACCGTCGCCGCCGTAAAGTCAGAGGCCGCGAAGGCGGGCGAAGACATGCCGATCAGCGGAACGGACGCCGGCAGAACGAGATAGGCACGTGACATGACGCTCTCCAAGATTACGTTTGTAATCTCGTGAAACTACACGCGTAATCCGCTCCGTCAAGCTATAAAACCGGCACCGCCTGGCTCAGCCGCCCGCCGACCCGGATCGGCTCGACCCGCGTCGCCAGCCCCGTCTTGTCGTCGGTCTCCACGAAGACGCCGCAGATCGTCGCCGGTCCGGACGCCGGCATGTAACGACCGCCCGAGATCCGGGTGGTGAAGCGCCGCAGCGGCTCTTCCTTCTCGTTGCCGATCACGCTGTCATAGTCGCAGCAGCCCCCGGCGTCGGTCTGATAGGCGGTGCCGCCCGGCAGGATCTGGCAGTCGGCGGTCGGGACGTGGGTATGGGTGCCGACCACCAGCGACGCTCGCCCGTCGCAGAAGTGGCCCATGGCCATCTTCTCGCTGGTCGCCTCGCAGTGCATGTCCACGATCACCGCATCGGCCACAGCCCCCAGAGGCGCAGCCGCCAGTTCGCGCTCCACCGCCCCGAACGGATCGTCCATCGGGTCCATATGCACCCGGCCCAGCACGTTCATCACCAGGACGGTGCGGCCCGTGTCCGTCTCGAACAGATTGGCCCCGGCGCCCGGCGCATCCATCAGGCGCGGATAGTTGGCCGGCCGGATCAGGCGCGGCTCGCGCACGATATAGGTCAGGGCCTCGCGCTGGTCCCACGAGTGATTGCCCAGGGTCAGACAGTCCGCCCCCGCCATGAACAGCTCGCGCGCCGTATTCTCGGTGATGCCGAAGCCGCCGGCGGCGTTCTCGGCGTTGATCACGACGAAGTCGAGTTTCAGGTCGCGCTTCAGGCCCGGAAGATGGTCGCTGATCCCGTCACGGCCGGACTTGCCGATGACGTCGCCGAAAAATGCCAGTCTCATTCGTGAAAGCCTTTAGCACGATCCGACCAGTCTTCGACCCTCAGGCCGGCGACGCGTTCGAACTCGCCAGTGTTGCGGGTGACGACAGTCAGCCCCCGACTGCGGGCATGACCCGCAATCTGATAATCATAAGGTCCGATCAGGCGTCCTCGACGCTCCAGATCCGCGCGGATGGCCGCCGTATGCCGCGCCGCATCTTCGTCGAACGCAAGAATGTCCAGTCGCGCCAGAAACGCCTCGAGCCGTTCGGCGCGACGAGTGTCCGCCAGCTTTCTGGGACCGACCGCCAGCTCCATGACGACCACCGTCGATACATGAAGCGGTTCGTGCTCGGTTCTTAGACGCGCGCTCAGCGCGGCGCTGCGACCCCGCAGAATGTCGATGCAGATGCTGGTGTCCAGCATATAGCCGGTGCTCACCAGTCCTCCCGCTTCTGCATCTCGGGCTGATCGCGATCCGGCCAATCCGTAATGCCGGGCTGGTCAAGAAAGTCGTCCCACAGGGCGTTCACCGGCACCAGGCGCAGGCTCTTGCCCTCCTTGATGACGCGAAGCTCTTTCACATCGTCGGGAAAGGCTACGGCCTTGGGCAGTCGCACGGCCTGCGAGCGATTGGACTTGAAGACCGTGGCTTTCAGCGGGGGGCTCATGGCGTCGCTATCGGCCCGCCGCACGTATATGTCAATGGGATATGCCGAAATCCTGGTACCCCGCCTCGGTCAGCACCCCGTGCAGCCGCATGTCGTGCGCCTCCAGATTCATCGCCTCCACGGCCTGCCCCGCATAGGCGAAGCCGATCCGGATCACATCCGGCCGCGCGGCGAAGGTGCGGTCGTAATAGCCTCCGCCCTGCCCCAGCCGCCCCCCTACCGCGTCGAAGGCCAGCAGCGGCGTGATGATCAGATCCGGCTCCAACACCTCGGTCAGCGGGAGGGGCGCAGGGCATCCTGCGGCGTCCATCTCCAGCGGCTCGCCCGGCGACCAGGCGCGAAAGATCATCGGCGCGTCCCGCTCCAGCACCACCGGCAGGCAGAGCCGCCGTCCCGCCGCCTCCAGCGCCACGGCCAGGGCCTCGGTATCCAGTTCGGATCCCATGGCGCGATAGAGGGCCACGACCTGCCCGGACGGCAGGGCTTCGGCGTGGTCGGCGGCGCGCCCGGCGGCCATCGGATCGAGCTCGGCCAGACCCTTGCGTCGCGCGCGGGCGGCCGACCGGAGTTCGTGCTTCTCGGACATGGGGGCGCTCGGTTGGAGCGCGTCTCACGCGCAATGCGAAGAGGGGGGCGAAGAAGAGGAAAGGGTTGGCGGCGCCGCAAGAACCGTGAAGGGCGTTTAAATCCTCTCGAACCTGGGTAGCCAGGTGGGCTCCATATGCCCAGGCCCTCGAGCCCGGACAGGGACAGATCCCTTTGAGTGAATTAAGGTCGCGAGGAAATGTATGCCTTCGACGAGGGCCGCAGCAGGACCCGCCGTCAAACAAGATAGGCGTTGCACCCCGCCTTCTCAAGCGCCGTGATCAGATGTTTTGGGCGATCTTCTCGATCCGCGCCGCCACGGCGTTCAGCGCCTCGGCCACACCGTCGCTGGTCGGGGGCGTGGCGGCCGCCAGCGGCGCCGGCGCCCCGCCCGCATTCAGCCGCGCCTCGTGCAGTTCGTCCGACAGGATCAGGGCCGACATCAGGAACAGCCGCAGGTCCCCGACATGGCCGACGTCCTGGGCCACCTGGCGCACCTGGTTGTCGAACTGTTTGGCCAGGATGCGGACCCGCTCCTCCTGCCCGTCGGCGCAGCCCACCGCATAGGGTCGGCCGTTGATCTCCACCGTCACCGTCGCCATCAGCCGACCTCGCTTTCGGTCTCTTCGTCGTCCTGGTCCAGCACCTCGCGCACGGCCGCCGCCGCCCGCGCCAGAGCCAGCGACGCCTCGCGTCCGGCGGCCTCCAACTCGGCCACGCGCGCCGCATCCGCCCCGTTCCCCGCTCTGGGTGCGAACAGGTCGTCGTCGGCGATCGCAGGAGCCGAGGCCGGGCGGGCCTTCAGCTCCAGGATCTTGCGTTCAAGTTCGGCCAGGGCCCGGTCGATACGGGCCCGTGCGGCCGTGGTGGCGTCTGCCATCGGTCGCTCCTTATAAATTCCGTATAGAACCCGA
>JBKBXN010000236.1:0-3248 GCA_046314055.1 Brevundimonas sp. | reverse complement strand
CGAACAGGGCGCCGAATCCGCCCAGCGAGGGCTCCGAACCGGGGCGCGCCGTGGACTTGGCCAGGGGCTTGATGTGTTCGACCAGCATCTCGCCTGCGTCGATGTCCACGCCCGCATCGGCGTAGGTCAGGCCGTTTTCGAGAGGCTTTTGGGTGTCGCTCATGGTGTTCGGGCCTGGAATCGGGGCGGAAATGCAGCGCGGCTCTTGCCACAGGTGGGTTGCGGGGGGCTATAGCATCGGAATGACGCCGATCACCACCAATGAGGCGCTGGCCGATTTTTGCGCCCGCCTCGCCACCGCCCCGTTCATCACGGTCGACACCGAGTTCATGCGGGAAACGACCTACTGGCCCAGGCTGTGCCTGATCCAGGCCGCATCCGCCGATCACGCCGGGATCATCGATCCCATGGCGGAAGGCCTGGACCTGGAGCCTTTCCTGGACCTGTTGCGCGACCCCAACATCATCAAGGTGTTCCACGCCTGTAGACAGGACGTCGAAATCTTCGTGCGTCTGGGCGCCATGCCCAAGCCGATGTTCGACACCCAGGTCGCGGCCATGGCCGCCGGGTTCGGTGAACAGGTCGCCTATGATTCGCTGGTGCGGCAGATGCTGCGCGTCGAACTGGACAAGGGCAGCCGCTTCACCGACTGGGCGCGACGCCCGCTGTCGGACAGCCAGCTGGTCTATGCCCTGGGCGACGTGACCCATCTGGCGGCCCTGTATCCGAAGCTGCGAGATCGGCTGAAGAAGGAGGGACGGCTGGACTGGGTGATGTCGGAGATGGAGAGCCAGGTCGATCCGGCCCTGTACGACACCAACCCCGAGAACGCCTGGAAGCGGCTGAAGCCCAAGAAATTCTCGGCCAAATATCTGGCCACCTTCAAGGCCGTGGCCGTGTGGCGCGAGCGTGCGGCCCAGGAGCGCGACCAGCCGCGCGGCCGAATCCTGAAAGACGAGGGCATCGACGAGGTCGCGCAACAGACCCCGACCGACCCCGAGGCCTTCAACCGTCTGCGCTCGGTGCCCAAGGGCTTCGGCGGCTCGCGCCTGGGCCTGGAACTGGCCGAGGAACTGAAGCGCGTCCTGGCCGATCCCGAATCACACGCCCCCGACATGGAGCGCCCGGCGCACCGTCAGCCGGCGCCGCCTTCGGTGGTGGAACTGCTGAAGGTTCTGCTGAAGGCCAAGAGCGACAACGCAGGCGTGGCGTCCAAGCTGATCGCCACCGTGGCCGATCTGGAGAAGATCGCCGTCAGCGACGACGCCGATGTGGATGCGCTGAAGGGCTGGCGGCGCCAGATCTTCGGCGAGGACGCGCTGAAGCTGAAGCGGGGCGAGATCGCCCTGGTGCTGAGCGGCGCGCGGGTCGAGGTCGTCGAGATCGAAGGCTAGGCGCCGGCCGGCGGCTCCCACAGTTCGATAGGATTGCCCTCGGGGTCGTGGATGCGGGCGAAGCGCCCGACCTCGGGGCTGGCGTCCCAGTCTTCCTTGGTGACAACCTCCACCCCTGCGGCTTTCAGGGACGCGAGCAGGGCGTCCAGGCCTTCGACGCGCAGGTTCAGCATCCAGCGTTTGTCCTGGGCGAAATAGTCGGTCGTCTCCTTGAACGGAGAGAAGACGGTCGGCCCCGCCTGTTGATCCCACAGGAATTGGCCCTCGGGGGCGCCGACGCCCTGGTGTTTCAGATCCCAGGCCGAAAGCGCCTGCGGGTCTTGGGCGCGGAAGAAGAAGCCGCCGATTCCGGTCACGGGCATGAGTGTTCCTCTCGTTCGACGAGAGGCTGAACCCTGTTCGGCCAACTGTCTAGATCGACAGGCCCAGTCCCATGGCCTCGGCCAGGGCCTTGGCGCGCTTCTTCGTCTGGTCGCCCAGCAGGAGGTCGGCGTAACCCTCGGTCGCGGTCAGGGTCAGGTCGCCGCCCTTCACCGTCGCCGTCGCATTGGCCAGCAGCTGCGATGAACGGCCCGACAGGTCGCAGGCCAGGCGGATGGCCAGACCCAGGGCGCGGGCGCGTTTGACGGCGTTCTCGTCCAGCAGGCGGTTGATGATGTCTGGTTGAGGCGTGGCCGGGCCGCCGCCGTAGCGAGCGTTCATCACGGCGGCCAGGAAAGCGCGTTCCGCATGGCTGACGCCGGCGACGGGTGCGCGCAGAACCTGATCGAAGGCCAGTTCAAGCCGGTGATCGGGGTGCAGCCGGGCGCCCAGGTCGGACAGGCGGCAAGCGGCGGCGGTCAGGACCGCGTCGCGCTTTTCACCGAAAGCCTCTGGCAGGGCGGCGAGGATGTCCGACATCCATCCGTTCAGGGCGCTGGGCAGGGCGGGATCGATTCCCTGTCGGCCGCCCAGGGCGGCGCAGCCGGCCAGCAGAGGATCGGCGGCGCGGGTCTCTTCGTCCAGGGTGTCGAACAACAGACCCTCGCGCACGCCCCAGGCGGACATCTCGATCCGCTTCAGGTTCAGATGCTTGATCAGGCCTTCCAGCACCAGGCCGGCGTAGGGCAGGGTCTCTGCGCGCTTCTTGGATACGCCGGGCAGTTTCGCCAGACCGGCCGCAGACTGGTGCGCGACCAGCCGTGCGGTCTCCAGCGCCTCGTCCGCCGTCATCTCGTACTGGTGGACGACCTTCAGCGGATAGGATTTCAGCGCCATATGGACCTGGGCCAGGGTGCGCCAGGCGCCGCCGACGGCGTAGAGGCGGTCGGTCTGGAATCGGGCCGCGACGGGTTTCAGCCGCTCGTCGATGCGCGCCTTGATCCGGTCGGCGTCGAAACCCTTGCCCTCGGCCAGGGCGAAGGGGCCCAGCGGCAGGGTCAGGCCGTGTTCGACCCCGTCGCCGTTCAGGCGGGTCAGCTCCAGACTGGCCCCGCCCATGTCGGCCGAGACGCCGTGAGCGTCGGGCGCGCCGGCGAGCACGCCCATGGCGGCGTATTTCGCCTCTTCCTCGCCCGAGAGGACGCGGATCTGCAGGCCGGTTTCCGCCGCGACGCGCTGGCAGAACTCAGGCCCGTCCTCGGCCTCGCGCACGGCGGCCGTGGCGGCGATCAGGGTGGCTTCGGGCCGGACTCCTTCCAGCACGGCGGCGAACCGGCGCAGGGCGGTCATGGCCATGACCACGCCTTCCGGAGACAGTTTGCCGGTCGTCGGCAGGTCGCGACCCAGGCCGGCCAGAACCTTTTCGTTGAACACAGTCCAGATGGCGCGGCCTTCCAGCCGGTAGAGCACCAGACGGACCGAGTTGGAGCCGAT
>JBKBXN010000235.1:0-3317 GCA_046314055.1 Brevundimonas sp. | reverse complement strand
CCGCCTGGTTCCGTTCGGCGATCCGACGCGGCCGGTGCTGGCGTCGAACTGGATCACGGTCTCGACCTCGGGTCTGGTGGCGGGCGACGTCGATCCCAACGCCCCTGGCCTATCGGACATCAAGGCGGACATCACGGAGGCGTTTGGCGATATCTCTGACGTGTCGGATGAGTTGGCGGATGCTCGCGCCGATCTGGACGCCCAGGGCGTGGAGATCGCAGCAGCACGGGGCGGTCAAGCCAGCCTGAACGCGCGCATCGTCCAGGTGAACCAAGCCGCCATCGACGGCGACGAAGCCAATGCTGAGGCCATCTCTCTGGTGCAGGCGCGCACGGCCAATACCGAAGCCGACATCATCGACCTAGAGACCGCCCTGGCGACGGAGACTGGCGCGCGGGCGGAGGCGATCAACCAGGTCACGGCCCGCCAGAACATCAACCCCAACCTGCTGGTGGGCGGCTCTGGCGAGCGCGGCGTGTCCGGATGGGACGGATCTGGCGGGCTTCAGGTCGGCAGCTATCCGACCGTGGCGCCGTCGTATTTCTACAAGGTGTTTCCGGCCGGCGCGGCGGTTGACGATTTCCACGTCTCGCCCAAGGTCTGGGTCGAAGGCCTGTCCAATATCACGGTCCAGTGGGCCGGGGCCGCCTACGCCGGGGCGACCACGCAGGTCTGGGTCGCCTGGTACGACGGGGCGGGCGTGTATGTGGGCGAGACCGCGCGCTTCGCCCTCGCCAGCGGTAGCCCTCAGACCTTTGCCAGACCGTCGGGGGCCACCTTCGCCAGCTGGGTGGTCCGCACGGTTGGGGCCGCGCCGACGGCCTATGCCGATGTGGTGTTTCATTCGATCAAGATCGAAAAGGGTTCGGTCGCAACGATCTATTCGACCGACGCGACGCAAACGGCGATTGCCGCCTCCGTCACTGAACAGTCTCTCGCCATCATTGATCTGGAGACCCAGCAGGCGTTGGCTTACTGGGGTGTTACGGTCGCTGCTAGCGGCGGCAATCCTGCGCGTATCGGTGTCTTCTCTTCCACCATCGGAGCGGGCGTCATTGTCGATGCCCCCTACCTATACTGGGGCGACAACACCGTATTCGACAACGCAACGGACACGCTGCAAACGACCATCGGCGGCTATCGTCGCGTCCTGGCCTTCGGCGCGCCCTTCGGTGACGATGACAACCTGCTGGATTGGTGGGGGCCGGACTCCATTGCTCTCGGCTCCATGACGACCGCAAATGGGCTGAATGGCCGGATGACGACGGCGCCCTACGTCTTCGACAACGCCACGCCCTCGACGGGCGGCGGATCGCTCATAACCCCGGCCAGCAGCACAACCAATAACGCCACCAGTGGCGCAACGTGGGTGACGTGGGCCTCGGTCAGCTTCACGGCGATGCCCGTCGGCGGGCTTCTACGACCCTATGTGGATGTGTTCGGGGTGGGGGCGGAGTTCTCGGCAGCGGGATTGTTCAGCGGCAACTGGCGCCTGCTGCAGGGCGCGTCTGTTATCGCATCGGGCTCCTTCTCAGGCAGCGAAGGCAGCGGGGTGGACATGCTGGTTCCGGCAAGCCCCCTCACACCTGCCGCCTCTGGTTCCACCACCATCAGTCTTCAGGCCCAGAGAGCATCTGGAACCATCAACATCACCGGCGGCGTCGATGTCAGCTTCTACGCTGAATGGACCAAAGCCGCCTGATCAGGAGGACACATGACCGATACTTCATATTCCAGCCGTGACGCCGTCGAGGCTGCGGTCCAGACGCATTTCATCGCCGTCGCCGACATTCTGGACCTGGTCCAGGCGGATGCGTCGCTCTATCCGGCGGGGCTTTCGGCCGGGCTGGACCGCGCGCGTCGGTTCGCATCAACCATGGCGTCCACTCTGGCCCCGCCGGCGGCCGTACCGGAGACGACGGAACAGGCGGTCATCCGTCTGTGCGCCGCCGTTGATGCCGAGCGGGACCGGCGCACCGCCCTGGATTTCATCCATGACTTTGGGGAGACGCAGGCCGTTGATGATGACGGCCAGGTGATCGCGGCCGGGGTTCGAAGCCTGCAGATGCGCGAGGCCGACCGGGCGAACTGGCAGGCGTTTCAGGGCGCGGCTTTGACCGCCGTGATCTCTGGCCAGGCTGACGCTGTCCTGCCGATGCGGGCGGAAGACAACTGGAACATCCAGACCACGGCCACCCAAGCCCTGCAGGTGCTGGCGGCCGTGATCGCGCATGGATCGGCCCTGTTGTTCCACGGCGGCGCCCTCAAGAGCGCCATCCGGGCGGCCGAGGATCCGACATCCGTGGACATCATGGCGGGCTGGCCAGAACAGCCGTGAGCCGCTTCACCGACGCGACCTGGGCGGAGACCGGCGCGATCAAGAACGGCCGTCCGGTCGTGTGTCTGACCTCGCCGTTGGCCTATGAGGTCGGGTTCCTGGGCTCGGGCTGGACGATCTCCGCCAGCGTCGGGTTCTGCACCGACCTGGCCAGTCTTCCGGCCTGGTTTGCGCGGTCGGTGATCGGCCGCCGGCTGGGCGACCAGATCGCGCGGTCCGCCATCGTCCACGACCGGATGCGCAACGACGCCCGCTGGCCCAAGCTGCTGGGCGATTACGTCTTCTTCGAAGCCATGGGCGTGGACCGTGTCCCGCTGGCTTGGCGGCTGGTGTGTTTCGCCGCCGTCCTGGTCAACTTCCGCCGGGACTGAGCGTCCCGATCTGACAACCCCGGCGTGGAGTATCGCCTTATGACCCCTTCCGCCTGGATCGCGCTGGCCTCGCTGGCTGCTGTCTTATTTGTGCAGACGGCTGTTGTGGCCTTCGCTCTTGGGCGGCTGTTCCAGCGAGTGACGCAGGTTGAGACGGCCATCGGCGCCCGAGCCACCACGAGCGACACCGTGATCGAACTCAAGGTGAAGATGGAGCACATGGAGACCTCCATGGAGAAGATGAGCCGGGAAATGGAGGGCGTGCATCGCCAACTCGGCAACATCGCCATGGGGCAGCTTGGACGCGGCGTGGAGATCAAGACATGACCGACCCCGCCGCCACTGAGGCCATGAACGCCGTCGCCGCCGCCGTGACCGGCCCGGGCACGCCCGACGCCGCCACAGTCCTCGCCAAGCCCGCCCCTTGGGCAGTATGGGCGCTGGCCCTTGCTGGCCCCGCCCTGTCCCTCATGGTTGCCTGGATCATCATGTTGATCGGCGGTTCCCCGGCCTGGCGCTGGCTGGGCCTGCCGGTCTGGCCGGAAGCGGTCGCCGAGCGCCGCGTCGAGGCCCTGGCCGGTATCGGACTGGCCCTGATCGCCATCCTG
>JBKBXN010000234.1:0-3355 GCA_046314055.1 Brevundimonas sp. | reverse complement strand
AAGAACTTCCAGGGCGGCGACGCCGGCGGGGTTCTGGCGCGACTGCGCGAGGAGTTCGAGACGGTCAAATACGTCAAGCCGGCGTCCAGCCGGAAGGATAGCGCCGAGGTGTTTCTGGTGGCGCTGAACAAGCGTTGAGGCGGTTGCGGGCGGAGGACTGAACGTTTGTCCGAACACCCCGCAAGCGTAGCCATAAGGCCACTTTGAACGACCATCTGCATGTCAAATGTTGCTGTCATGAAATCCGAATGAAGCGGTAGCAGCGACGTCATGGCGCGCCGTTAGCGGGGCCTCGGCGCAATCTGCGCTGACAGCGGGGCTGACATGATTTCCAATCGCTTCCTTTCGGGCGCGTCGCTTCTGACGCTGGCCCTCTTCATGGTTCCGGGCGTCGCCGCTGCGCAAGACGCCGCCGTCGCCATGGCCACGGCCGACACCCAGGTTTCCGAGATCGACGAGATCGTCGTCTTCGGTCGCGGCCAGACGCGCCAGCAGGCCTCGGTCAACGCCGACGCCATCGCCATCGAGGCGCCCGGCAGCAGCCCGCTGAAGGCTATCGAACGCCTGCCCGGCGTCAGCTTCCAATCGGCCGATGCCTTCGGCGCCTATGAATGGTCGGCGCGCATCACCCTGCGCAGCTTCAACCAGAACCAGCTCGGCTTCACTCTGGACGGCGTGCCGTTGGGCGACATGAGCTACGGCAACCACAACGGCCTGCATATTTCGCGCGCCATCATCTCCGAAAACGTCGCCCGTGTGGACGTGGCCCAGGGATCGGGCGCGCTGGGCACCGCCTCGAGCAGCAATCTGGGTGGCACGGTCCAGTTCATCAGCCGGGCCCCGACGACCGACTTCGGCGTCGATGTCTCGGGCGCCTTCGGCAGCGACGACACCCTACGCGGCTTCGTGCGTCTGGACAGCGGCGCCCTGGGTTCGGCCGGCACACGCCTGTCGGTGTCCTACGCCGACCAGAGCGCCGACAAGTGGAAGGGCGTGGGCGAGCAGAAGCAGCAGCAGATCAACGCCAGCTTCCTCCAACCGCTCGGCGCCGGCGAACTGCGCGGCTTCATCAATCATTCCGAGCGTCGTGAGAACGACTACCAGGACATGTCGCTGGGCATGATCGACCGGCTGGGTCGTGACTGGGACAATATCTCGGGCGATTACGCCCTGGCGGTCCGGGTCGCCGACATCTACCAGGCCAATCCGGCCGGCGACTGCACCACCAACGCCTATCCCAGCCCGATCGCCTGCGTCGATGACGCCTATTATGACGCCGCAGGCCTGCGCGACGACACCATCGGCGCCGTGACGCTGGACTATCCGATCACCGACATGCTCCGCGTCTCGCTGACCGGCTATGGTCATACCAACAAGGGGCAGGGTCTGTGGTGGACGCCCTATGTGCCGACGCCCGTCGGCGCCAAGGGACAGGACGGTTCAACCATCGCCAGCCCCGGCCCCATCGCCGTCCGCACCACCGAATATGACATCGACCGCAAGGGCGCGATCGGTTCGGTGACGCTGGACCTAGCCGCGCACAGCATCGAGGCCGGGTTCTGGGTCGAGGATAACGACTTCAACCAGGCTCGCCGTTACTACGGCCTGAGCCGCAGCGGCGACGGCGGCCGGGACTCGCTCGAGTTCCAGGAGAACCCCTTCTTCACCGAGTGGGAATACAGCTACAACACCAAGACGACCAACCTGTACCTGCAGGATACCTGGTCGATCACCGAAGCCCTGACGGTGAACGCCGGCTTCAAGTCGCTGAAGGTCGAAAACGAAGCCAGCACCGTCGTCGGCGCCAACAAGACTGGCTCGATCAAGGCGGAAGACAACTTCCTGCCGCAGGTCGGGGTCAGCTATGACCTGAACGCCGACCATCAGCTGTTCGCCTCCTATGCCGAGAATATGCGGGCGTTCGAGTCCTCGAACACCGGCGGACCTTTCTCGGCATCCGCTGCCGGTTTCAGCGCGCTGAAGAATACGCTGGAGCCGGAAAGCTCGCGCATGATCGAGGCCGGCTGGCGTTTCCGCTTCGACGGGGGGCTGCAAGGCTCGGTGGCGGCCTATGACGTCGAGTTCGAGAACCGTCTGCTGACCGTCGCCCTGGGCGCCCCGATCCTGGGCCTGGGCAACGGCATCCAGAACGTCGGCTCCGTGAAGAGCCGCGGTTTCGAGGCCGCCGCCCTGTGGAACTTCGCCTCCGACTGGTCGGCCTTCGGCTCCTACAGCTACAACGACTCGACCTATCAGGACGATGTCCGCGACGGCGCCGGCGTCCTGGTCGCTGCGACGGCCGGCAAGCGCACCGTCGCCACGCCGGAAAACCTGTTCCGCGCCGAGCTGTCCTATGACAACGGCGCGGTGTTCGGAACCCTGGCCGCCGCCTACACCGGCGAGCGTTTCTCGTCCTATCTGAACGACGAGAAGGCCGACGCCTACACCACGGTCGAACTGACCGCCGGTTATCGCTTCGACGGCATGGGCGGTTGGCTGGACGGGACGCAGGTCCAGGTCAACGTCGTCAACCTGATGGACGAGGACTATATCTCGACGGTCGGGTCCGGCGGCTTCCAGAACAGCGCGGGTCGTCAGACCTTCCTGCCGGGCGCGCCGCGTCAGGTGTTCGCCAGCATCCGTCGCCGCTTCTAAGTCCTATGGGGAAGGGGATGCGCCTTCGGGCGCGTCCCCCGATCCTGTATTTACGCCGTCGCCGGCTGCCGGCTCGCGCGCCGTTGTTCGATCCGCGTCCAGATGCGGTCGTGGACGGTGAAGAAGACCGTCTGGACCAGGGGTTCGATGGTGCCGATGGCCAAGGCCGTGCGGAGGTCCTGGGTCAGGGCGTAGGCCACCGCCACCGCGACGGCGAAATGCATGACGCCATAGGTCACGGTCTTGACCGCCACCTGTTTGAACGACCGGGGCAGGGCGTGGCTGTGGCCATGCCCATGGTGGTCGTGGACGCGGGTCTGTTCGTCCGGCGACATGATGTCGAGCCGGGCGGTGAAGGCCTCGGCCGCCTCTTCGATGTTCGACGCCATGCGGCGGCGTTCGACCCTGTGCCAGACCCGGTCGTGGATCGAATAGGCGATGGTCTGGAAGAAGGGTTCGACCATCCCGACCGCCAGGGCGATGCGCCAGTCGCGGGTGATGGCGAAGGCCACCAGGATGGCCACCACAAGGTGCATGACGCCATAGCTGGCGATCTTCAAAGCCAGTTTGCGTGCGGTGCTGAGGATGACGCCGACCATGTTGCAAGAATGGTCATTGGCCCTCTCGGTTGCAAACCAATAAAATCTATCGGGTCCATAAGCCGCAAGACCCTTGCCGTAGCCCCCCGCACCCCGTTATA
>JBKBXN010000233.1:0-3385 GCA_046314055.1 Brevundimonas sp. | reverse complement strand
GGAACCTGCCCGGGCTTGGGGGACTGGTGATCCAAGAACGCCGCCCGGTCGTCACCGGGCAGCGTTCCGATCAGACCATTCAGAAGAGTTGTCTGCCGAGGCAGACTGCGTCCGGTCGCCCGATGTATTTGCCGTAGCTGGCCACCGGCGCGTAGCCGGATCGTGTGTAGAAGCGGACGGCGCCGAGATTGATCCGCCGGGTTTCCAGCCACAGCGCTTCATATCCCTCGTTTCGAGCCCGCATCTCCAGCCCCGCCAGCAAGGCCGCACCGACGCCCAAGCCCGGTTGGGCGGCGTACATTCTCTTCAACTCGGCTATGTTCGGTTCGAGCGGTCGATACGCCCCGCAGCCGACGGCGTGGCCGTCTGTATCCCGGGCCACGACGAAGGCTGCTCCGGGACCGCACAAATCGGCGACGTCGAACGAGGCCTCGCCGCTCGCCCCCGTGATTTCCAGTAGCTGCGCCGACAGCGCGGCCATCAGGTCCCGGGCCTCCGGGCTATAGGGATCACAGTCCTCGATGCGGATCATCCGGGGTTCGATCCTCAGTGCCGGAAGACCCGCACCCCGGTGAAGGCCATGGCGATGCCCTTTTCGTCAGCGGCGGCGATGACCTCTGCGTCGCGCATCGAGCCGCCGGGCTGGATCACCGCCGTGGCGCCGGCCGCGACGGCTTCCAGGAGGCCGTCGGCGAAGGGGAAGAAGGCTTCCGAGGCGCAGGCCGATCCTTCCGCCAAGGACTGGGCCAGACCCTTGGCTTCACCGGCTTCCTTGGCGCGGATGGCGGCGATGCGGGCGCTGTCGCGGCGGTTCATCTGGCCCGCGCCTATGCCGGCGGTCTGGCCGTCCTTGGCGTAGACGATGGCGTTGGACTTGACGTGTTTGGCCACGGTGAAGGCGAACAGCATGTCCTGGATCTCGGTCGGCGTCGGCTGGCGCTGGGTGACGATCTTCAGGTCCGACGGCTTGATCAGCGACCGGTCGCGGCTCTGGACCAGGAAGCCGCCGGCGACCGAGCGGAACACCTCGCCCGGCCCATGCGGATCGGGCAGGCCGTCGGTGATCAGCAGGCGTAGGTTCTTCTTGGCGGCGAAGACGGCCTTGGCCTCGTCGTCGGCGCCGGGGGCGATGACCACCTCGGTGAAGATGCCGGTGATGGCGCGGGCGTCGTCGCCGTTCAGCGGCCGGTTGACCGCGATCACGCCGCCGAAGGCGGAAACGGCGTCACATTCCAGCGCGCGGGCGTAGGCTTCCGACAGGTCCTTGCCCACGGCGACGCCGCAGGGGTTGGCGTGTTTGACGATGACCACGGCCGGCGCCTCGAACTCGGCGACCAGCTCATAGGCGGCGTCGGCGTCGGCGATATTGTTGTAGCCCAGCTCCTTGCCCTGGATCTGGGTCGCATGGGCCACGCCGGGCCGGGCCTCGCCGGTGCGATAGAAGGCGCCAGTCTGATGCGGGTTTTCGCCATAGCGCAGGGTCTGGGCCAGCGAACCGGCGATCGACTTGCGCGCGGGGGCGACGTCCTCGACCTGCTGGGCGAACCAGCCGGAGACGGCGGCGTCATAGGCGGCGGTGCGGGCGAAGGCGCGGGCGGCCAGGCGTTTACGCAGGGCCAGATCGGTCGAGCCCTCCGCCTTCAGCGCCTCGAGGATCAGGCCGATGGACTCGCCGTCGACGGCGACGGCGACATAGCCGTGGTTCTTGGAGCCCGAACGGATCATGGCCGGACCGCCGATGTCGATATTCTCGACCGCCGCCTCGAACGAACCGCCGGAAGCAACCGTGGATTCGAACGGATAGAGGTCGATCCAGACGATATCGATGGCGCCGATGCCGTGGTCGGTCATGGCCTGGGCGTGGTCGGCCGCGTCGCGCACGCCCAGCAGGCCGCCGTGGACGACGGGGTGCAGGGTCTTGACCCGACCGTCCATCATCTCAGGGAAGCCGGTCAGGTCGGCCACGTCCTTGACCGGCAGGCCCAGTTTCGCGATCGCCGCGCGGGTGCCGCCGGTCGAGACGAGTTCGACGCCCAGGTCGTGCAATGTGCGGGCGGCGTCTTCCAGTCCGGCCTTGTCGGACAGGGAGATCAGGGCGCGTTGCGGCTTGACCCGGTCAGGGGCGGGCGGAAAGTCGGGAGCGGCGGGCATGAAGCGGCGTCCGTGAAGGCTGGGGGAGGATGGCGCGCCCTCTAGACCCAAACTGGCTTCACGTCACCCCACGGACGGTTTCTAGGTCGGATCGCCGCTCGCGCCCGCCGGGCTCAGCTTCCAGCGGATCCGGCTCTCGCTGTCGGTGCGGGCCGAGCCGCGCACCACGATCTGCAGCGAGCGGCGGGTCAGGCCGGCGTCGATATGGACGCTGGGTTCGATGGCTACGTCGGGACCGTCGGTGCGGAACCACCAGCCCCGGCCCGAGGCGCCGCGCAGCAGGATCGACCTACGGTCGCGCGCCAGCGAGGCCTGGACCCCCGGCTCCAGATGGAAGCGGATGGCGTAGGGGGCGGCGATCTGGCGGATCATCTCCTTGCGGCCCGGCGTCGGGAACAGTTTCTCCTCGGCTCGCAGCTCGTCCATCCGCTGGTCCAGATAGAGGCGGCGCTGGTGGTTCAGGCCGAAGGCCTCGTTCCAGCCGTCATGCTCCATGTCCAGCCAGACCGCGCCGTCGCCGTCGCGCTGATCGGTGGTGACATGGATCGGCGGGCCGACCAGGCGCGGGCCCAGAAGTTCGCCCTTCCAGCCGCCCAGGGGTTCGTTCAGCGACCGCTCACCCAGGGTCAGGGTCGAATGGCCGGGGGTCAGCCGCAAGGCCTGCCGGTCGGTCGAAGCCGGGGTCCAGCCGGAGCCGGTGATCAGGCGATCCTTGCCGCAGGCGATCTCCAGCGCCATCGGCTGGGCGCAGGCGGAGGCCCCCCAGGCGCCTCCGGCGGGCGCAGCGGCGTCGGCGAGGATGGTCAGCAGCGGACTGGCGATCCGGGTCAGGCCGGCGACGGCGCCGAAGGGCGGATGCTCGGGTTCGGCCTTGGTGCGGGCGGTGGCGGCCTCGTCGTGGGCGCGGGCGGCGGCGACGCGGGCGACGGTGGACGGGCCCCCGCCCTGGAAACTGGCCAGACGGCCGTCCGGCAGGGTCAGCAGGCGCAGACCCTCGGTCAGGCGGGCGATGGCGCCGGTCACGGCCTCGGGCGTCGGCTCCGAAAGCTGGGCCAGGGCGTCGTCGAGGGTGAGCAGGTCCAGCAGCAGCTCCAGCCCGGCCTCATCGCGCCCGTAGCCCAGCGACACGAGCGCGGCGCGGCGGATGGCGAAGCCCGCCGCCTCGCGCTCCAGGCCCGCGCGCGCGGTCGCCGCGCTCACCGGCCGCCGCGCGCGCATAAAGCCCGTCATCACC
>JBKBXN010000232.1:2848-3387 GCA_046314055.1 Brevundimonas sp. | reverse complement strand
CACCCCGACGTCCTGGCTGGCAATCGGCCCGGTCGGCTGGAGGCCTCGGCCCTGGCCTCGGTGGACGCCAGCGCGGACGGGCTGGACATCATCGACTGCCTGAACGCCTGCGCGCGGGTGGCGACCCTGACCTCCCTGACCGGGTTCGAGGCCCTGATGCGGGGCAAGGCGGTGTCGGTCTATGGTCGGCCCTTCTACGCGGGCTGGGGCCTGACCGACGACCGGCTGGGGTTCGAACGCCGCAGCCGCCGCGCGACCGTCGATCATCTGATCCTGGCCGCCCTGATCCACTATCCCCTCTATGTCACCCCGACGGGCTGGCCTTGCGAGGCCGAGGATCTGGTCCAGGCCCTGATCGCCGCCCGCGACCAGCCGCCGCCCAAGGCGCCGCGCGGCCAGATCCAACGCTGGGCCGCGGGGATCATCGCCTCTCTCGACCGCAGGCCGCCGCCGTCCTATTGAAGGCGTTCGCAAAGGAAACTGTCTACCCGTGCAACACGCCGTCATCGCCGCAACCGGCCTCTTCACCCCCGAACAAT
>JBKBXN010000232.1:0-2838 GCA_046314055.1 Brevundimonas sp. | reverse complement strand
GTCCATCTCCACCGCCGAACTGGTCGAGGCCTACAACGCCTGGGCCGAGATGGAGAACGCCCGCAACGCCGGAGAAATCGCCGCGGGCACGCGCGAGCCCCTGACCCCGTCCTCGGTCGAGTTCATCGAAAAGGCCTCGGGCATCAAACAGCGGTTCGTGCTGGACAAGGCCGGGGTGATCGACCCCGAGCGCATGGCCCCCAGCCTGCCGGAACGCAGCAATGACGAGCTGTCGATCCTGGCCGAGATGGCGGTCAAGGCCGCGCGTCAGGCCATCGAGGCCTGGGGCAAGCCGGTCAGCGAGATCGGCGCCGTCCTGTGCGCCGCCTCCAATATGCAACGCCCCTATCCGGCCATGGCCATCGAGGTGCAGCAGGCCCTGGGGATCGAGGGCTTCGCCTTCGACATGAATGTGGCGTGCAGCTCGGCCACCTTCGGCATCAAGACGGCGGCGGATTTCATCGCCGGCGGTTCGGTCAAGGCCGTGCTGATGGTCAATCCGGAGGTCTGCTCGGCCCACCTGAACTTCACCGACCGCGACAGCCATTTCATCTTCGGCGACGTGGCCACGGCCGTGATCGTGGAATCGGCCGAGACCGCCGGACCCGGCGGCTGGGACGTGCTGGGCACGCGGCTGAAGACGGTCTTCTCGAACAATATCCGCAATAATTTCGGCTTCCTGAACCGCAACGCCCGCGACACCGACCATCTGGATTCGCCGATCGCCGACGACAGCGCCCAGAACGACAAGCTGTTCATCCAGCAGGGGCGCAAGGTCTTCCGCGACGTGGTGCCGATGGTGTCGGACATGATCGTCGACCACGCCGGCGAACTGGGCCTGGATCCGCACGAATTGAAGCGGTTGTGGCTGCACCAGGCCAACATCAACATGAACACCATGATCGGCAAGAAGGTGCTGGGCCGCGAGCCGTCGTCGGACGAGAACGTCATCATCCTCGACGACTACGCCAACACCTCCTCGGCCGGCTCGATCATCGCCTTCCACCTGCACAACGACGGCTTCGCTCCCGGCGAGACCGGTCTGATCTGCAGCTTCGGCGCTGGGTACTCGGCCGGGACGGTGTTCGTGCGCAAGCGCGGCTAGGCGAACCAGCCGCGGTCAGGCGGTCTTAAGACAGGTGTCGATCTGCTGCGCCGCCGCCGTGTTCATGGCCTCCAGCCGCACGGCGGCGTCTCGCGCGTCGGCGTTCGCCGCATTGGCTGCGGCCTGGGCTTGAGCCGCCTGCGCCTGGGCGCGCGCGGCGCTGATGGTCTGGGCGTCCCGGCGGATGGTCGCGACGAGAACGTCCAGCGCACTGCTGCGCGCCGCTTCTGCGCCCCCCGGCGCCAGGTTCACGAGCGCGCTCTTGTCGCTGTCGGGAATGGCGACATCTCCGGAGGGGTCCGAAAGAGCCTCGCGCAAGGTGACCGACCGCCCCGCCGAATTGACGAGAAGCGGCTCCTCGCGTGAGTTGAGGACCGAAAACAGCACGCCCGTTCCGTCGATCGCGTCGGCGGTTGTCTTGATGTTTTGCAGCGCATTCTCGGTGGCCTGAACCGCGACCGCCTCCGGCGCCGGCGGCGGAGGAGGGGCGGCGGCTTGTCTTGCGCCGTCGGCCGCCGTCTGCGCCTGGGTCACGAAGTCCGCCAGGGCCGTCGCCGAAATCGCCCGGCCGGTCCGGCGCGTCAGGAACTCGGAATATACGGTGTCATAGCCGTTGCTGACGCTCATATAGACGCCCTTGTAGACGGCGAGAGCGCGGCGCTCCTTGTCCGTAGCGACATCGTCGGCCACGCGCTTCTCGATCAGGGCGATGGCCCGCAGGGTGTCGGCGTCGATCCCGGTCATGGCCGCACGGCTGAGACAGGCCGTCTTGCCCAGAGCGTTCACCCAGGCCTCGGGCCCGCCCTCGTTGACCAAGGGCTCCAGAGCGCCCAGCGACGTGCCCGTCAGGGCGCCCAGGAAGATATTGTCCGCATGCGCGCTCAACCCCGCCGCCCCGGTCGTATAGGTCGTGGCGGCCCATATGCCGACATTGAACAGTCGGCGCTGGCCATTGGCCTTCTCGAACCCCTTCCCATAATAGCCCACCAGTTGCCGTCCGAAGTGGTGGGCTTCGGTCATCGAATTCACGGTCGGCAGACTGTCGTAAGGTGAAGCGGTCTGGTTCTTGAGCCCCATGGTTCCGCACCCGCCTAGGCTGACAATGCACGCGGCGAGCGTCAGCGTTTTGAAACGACGCATAGCGATATCTCCCCTATCGTTGAGAACGATGGTATCTCAAATTTCAATTGCTGCAACTTATGATTGGCTATTGCGCGGTCTGGGATGGCGGCAGGCCGCCAATACCGACGGCTGACCGATCGGTGCGAAAACGCGAGCCGGATCGGAGAACCAAAAAGTTTGACCGCCGTTACGTCAGGTTAATCCTGATCTGGGAAGATAATTGCTCAGGCTACGCTTGAATCCTGTACTGGATTTTGCGAGGCCTTTGATTGTCGAGAACAGGGGAGTTCCCAGATGGCTCAGACGACACCGAAGACGGTGCTGGAAAGCCTGGCCCAGGATATCGCCGCCGTGCTCAAGAGCATGGGCGGTTCGGCCCATCAGAATCTGGTCGTGGACTGTGTCGCGGCCCTCAGACGTCAGCGCGGCGAGGCGGTGAACACGCCCGACCTGCGTCAGAAGATCATCGAGACCTTCGAACAGTACCGCGACTGGTTCGTGCGTCCGTTCGGCGAAGGCTCGCAGCGCTGGGCCCTGGCCTCCGACCTGGCCTAGCTCAAAAAGCAGAGGGGGGGCGCCCCCAGGGGCGCGCCCACAAGATATAGCCAGAT
>JBKBXN010000231.1:0-3433 GCA_046314055.1 Brevundimonas sp. | reverse complement strand
GAAATTCCCCAAACGACTGATCCTGTCGGAACCCGGAGGCGTACTGTGACGCAAGCCGTCAAAATCATCATGGTCGAGGACGACCACGGTCACGCCAAGCTGATCGAAAAAAACATCCGTCGCGCCAACATCAACAACGAGATCAAGCATTTTGATGAGGGCGGCGCGGCGCTGGACTATCTGTTCAGCCCCGAGATCCTGGCCAATGGGCCGCTGCTGATCCTGCTGGACCTCAACCTGCCGGACATGTCGGGAACGGACATTCTGGAGCGGGTCAAGGGCGATGATCGCCTGAAGCGCGCCCCCGTGGTCGTCCTGACCACGACGGACGACAAGGTCGAGATCCAGCGCTGCTACGACCTGGGCTGTAACGTCTATATCACCAAGCCCGTGGACTATGAATCCTTCGCCGGTGCGATCCGCCAGCTGGGTCTGTTCCTGTCGGTGATGCAGGCGCCGGAGATCGAGTGATCGAAACCTCGGGCGCCATTCGGCTGCTCTATATCGACGATGATCGCGGCCTGTCGCGTCTGGTCGAAAAGGAGCTGAGCCGCCACGGCTACGCTGTGACCTGCGCCCCCGACGGGGACGCGGGTTTGGCCCTGCTTGCCGTCAATGAATACGACGTCTGCGCCTTGGACCATTATATGCCCACGCGCGACGGGCTGGACGTTCTGCCGGACATGCTGGCGCTGACCACACCGCCGCCCATCGTCTATGTGACCGGGGCCCAGGACGGTCGGATCGCCGTCGCCGCTCTGCGCGCCGGCGCCGCCGACTATGTGATCAAGGACGTGTCCGAGGACTTCACCTCCCTGCTGCGCTCTGCGCTGGAGGACGCCCTGCTGCGCCGCCGGCTGCAGCGTGAGAACGAGATCGCGCAGGAAGAGATCCGCCTGGCCCGCGACCGCGCCGAGGCCATGCTGCGCGAGGTCAATCACCGCGTCGGCAACTCGTTGCAGCTGGTGTCCAGCTTCATGTCCTTGCAGATGCGGCACATCGACGACGAGCGCGCCCGCGAAGCCCTGCGCGAATGCCAGGCGCGGATCGAGGCCGTGGCCCACGTCCATCGCCGCCTCTACACCTCGGGCGACATGAGCCGCGTGGCTATGGACGACTATCTGGAAGGGCTGATGGACGAGCTGTCCAAGTCGGTCGGTCCGGGCGAAGGCTCTCCCCGTCTGGTCGTCGACGCCGCCCCCATGTGGGTCACCACCGACCAAGCCGTGTCCCTGGGCGTCGTCGTCGCCGAACTGGTGACCAATGCGGTCAAATACGCCTATCAGCCGGGGCAGGGCGGCGAGATCCGCATCAGCCTGAAGCCCGACGGCGAAAATCGCGCCATATTGACCGTCGAGGACGACGGTCCCGGCCTGGGCGACGGCACGCCAAAGGGCACGGGCCTGGGCGGCAAGATCATCTCGGCCATGGCCTCGGGCCTGCGCTCGGCGGTCGAGTTCGACGGAGCCCACAAGGGCGTGCGCGCTAGGCTGGCCTTCGACCTCTGAGGTCGGATTTGCACCATGCTCCAGTTCGGCCTCCGCAATCCCGCTCTCGACTACCGCCATCGCGCGACGGCCTTCGGCGTGGTCGAGCGTGACGGCCTGATCGCCTGCGTTCGCGTGGAGCGGCCGGCGGGGGCCTATTTCGATCTTCCCGGCGGCGCGGTCGACGGCGAGGAGACGGAGGTCGAGGCCCTGGTGCGCGAGTTCGTCGAGGAGACAGGGCTCGGCGTTACGCCGCTAAACCGCATCGCCGAGGCGGGCCAGTATCATCTGAAGAGCAACGGCGAGCCGCTCTATAATGTCGGCGGCTTCTGGACCGCATCCGTCACGGCCGAGAACCCCGACGCCAAGTGTGAGGACGACCACACCCTGGTCTGGCTTGAGCCGACCGTGGCTCTGTCGCGCCTCCGCCACGACGCCCACGCCTGGGCCGTCGCGGTCTGGCTGCGTCGGGCAAGCTGAACCTTACGGAACAAGGCGGGCGATCGTCCCGTTCTCCTTTCACGTCGCGGCGCTATGACGGCGCCGCCCAAAAAGGAGAATTCCCATGGCTGATCATGACCGTATCGAAGGCTCCGCCAAGAACATCGGCGGCAAGATCAAGGAAGGCGCGGGCAAGATGACCGGCGATTCCAAACTGCAAGCCGAAGGCAAGGCCGATCAGGTCGAGGGCAAGGTCCAGAACGCCGTCGGCGGCGTGAAAGACACTCTTCGCGACAACCGTAACTGATCAAACCAGATACTGAGATGTCAGACGCCGTCCGCGAAAGCGGGCGGCGTTTTCTTTAGGTCAGTCGTTGCCCCACAGCTTCAGCTTCAGCCCCTTGTCCTCCGTCGCGCCCACCGGCCGGCATTCGGAGCTGAAGCCGCCCTCGACGGGACGGGGGCGGCAGTCCACCTCCTTGGGCAGGGGAGAATCCGTCGGCGCGCGTGATTGTGGGCCGCATTGCAGACCATAGGGCGAGCCGCCGCGCTCCGCCGCCTGGGTCATCTGACAGTCGCCCGCCATGCCCGCCGGGCGCAGGGCGTCGGGAAGGTCGGGGCCCAGGGCCAGAGCGAGCTGGGCCCGGACCTCGGCCTGACACACCTCCAGTGACCGCGCGCCGCGTAGCTGCGGACTGCACCGCGCCCGCTCATAGCCGAACGGATCGGCGAGCCCCCATTGCGGCACGGTGTGCGCCACCGGGGCCGGGGACGCGTCGGCTTCAGCGACGGCGACGGGTGGCGTTTCCCAGACCACGGCTGGGGCGGTCTGTTGTGCCAGAAGAAGCAGGGCGAAGGCGGCGAGCATGTCTCAGGCCTCTCTACACTATCCACGGGGCGGTTCGCCCGGGACGCGAAAACTACCTTGTCAGCGCGCGCATCGCCTTGTCGAGCCCTTCCAGCGTGAGGGGGAACATTCGGTCGTCCATCACCTCGCGCAGCAGCCCGACGGAAGCGGTATAGCTCCAGTAACGCTCCTGCACCGGGTTCAGCCACACGGACTTTTCCCACTGCCGCCGGGCGCGTTGCATCCAAACGGCGCCAGCCTCTTCGTTCCAGTGCTCGACCGAACCGCCCGGCATGGTGATCTCATAGGGCGACATGGTCGCATCGCCGACGAAGATGGCCCGCCAGTCGCCAGGATA
This sequence comes from Brevundimonas sp., assembly GCA_046314055.1. Classification (GTDB taxonomy): domain Bacteria; phylum Pseudomonadota; class Alphaproteobacteria; order Caulobacterales; family Caulobacteraceae; genus Brevundimonas. Next base: position 300 of record JBKBXN010000231.1, on the reverse strand, counting down.
TTTGTTCAGCAGGTCCCAGGTTGCGATCCGCTCGGTATGACGCCGCCGGTTGTCCTTCCAGACGCCTTCGTACAGGCAGTTGTGGAAGTAGAAGAACTCCAGGTTCTTGAACTCGGTCCTAGCCGCCGAGAACAGCTCCTCCACCAGCTTGATATGGCCGTCCATCGAGCCGCCGATGTCGAGGAACAGCAGCACCTTGATCGTGTTGCGCCGCTCGGGCCGCATCTGGATATCCAGCCAGCCTTGGCGGGCCGTGCCGTCGATGGTGCCGTCGATGTCCAGTTCTTCCGCCGCCCCCTC
>JBKBXN010000230.1:0-3486 GCA_046314055.1 Brevundimonas sp. | reverse complement strand
GTCGAGCTGGGCACGCGCAACATCAAGGTGGCGCTTCGTCGTCTGCGCCGGTTCGCGCGCGAGGGGGCGGCGGAAGAACTGGACATCGACGGCACCATCGACGGCACGGCGCGCCAGGGCTGGCTGGACATCCAGATGCGGCCCGAACGGCGCAACACGATCAAAGTCCTGCTGTTCCTCGACATCGGCGGGTCGATGGACAGCCATATCAAGCTGGTCGAGGAACTGTTCTCGGCCGCCAGGACCGAGTTCAAGAACCTGGAATTCTTCTACTTTCACAACTGCCTGTATGAAGGCGTCTGGAAGGACAACCGGCGGCGGCACACCGAGTGGATCCCGACCTGGGACCTGCTGCACAAATATCCCGGCGACTGGCGGGCCATCTTCGTCGGCGATGCGACCATGTCCCCCTATGAGATCACCATGCCCGGCGGCTCGGTCGAGCATTGGAACGAGGAGGCGGGCGCGGTGTGGATGAAACGCGCCCGGCAGCAGTGGGAGAAGTCGATCTGGCTGAACCCGGTGCAGGAACGCTACTGGAGCTACACCGCCTCGGTCGGCCTGCTGCGCGAGGTGATGGACGAGCGGATGTTCCCCCTGACGCTGGAAGGTCTCGACAAGGCGATGCGCGCCCTGACAAGGTAGGTTTCGCGTTAAAAGCGAACGCGCCACATTACGAAGGGCCTGACCGATGATCGCCGCCGCCTTCGCCCTGCTCTTGCTGCAACAGACCGCCCCCTCGGTCGTGTGGGAGGCGCCCGCCGCCGAGACCGCTGCGGAGACGCCGGTCGCGGCGCCCCGACATACGGTGCCGGAATGGGGCCTGGCGGATCCCTTCGGCTATGAGCGGGCGCGCTGCAGCCCGCAACTACGCGGCGCTAAAACGCTCGAGGTCTGTCAGGCTGAGGTGCGGGGTCAACTGGCCCTGGCCATGGGCGCGGATCTTCCAGACGCCCTGCGCCCCGTCGGCATGGCGGGCGATTGCCAGATGGCCCAGGCAGCGTCGGGCGGGTCGGCTTATGCGGTCCAGTGCGGGCCGCAGTCGCGAACGCCCGCCCCGTCCAACGCCCCGCGGGAGATGGACTGTCGTCCCCGTCCCGTCGAGGGCGGCTTCAGTTCCGAATGCCGGCCGGTCGATGAGGCTGAAAGCAAGGGTCTGTCGCTGCGTCTCTGGGGCGGCAAGGACGACTGACCCACAGTAAAACGCCGCCCGCTTTCGCGGACGGCGTTTCGAGCATTTTACAGACGGAGCGGTATCAGTTCTTGTCGCGCAGGCTGTCCTTGACGCCGCCGACGGCGTTCTGGATCTTGCCTTCGACCTGATCGGCCTTGCCTTCGGCTTGCAGCTTGGAATCGCCCGTCACCTTGCCGGCGGCTTCCTTGATCTTGCCGCCCATATTCTTGGCGGAGCCTTCGATACGGTCATGATCGGCCATGGTAATTCTCCTGTTCGAGCGACACCCTCATGGCGACGCGACTTGCAGAAGAAACGGGAAAGCCGCCGGGCTTGTTCCGTAAGGCTCAGCTTGCGCGACGAAGCCAGACCGCCACAGCCCAGGCATGGGCGTCGTGTCGCAGGCGCGACAGGGCGACGGTCGGCTCCAGCCAGACCAGGGTGTGATCATCCTCGCATTTGGCCTCCGGATTTTCGCCGGTGACCACGCCGGTCCAGAAACCGCCGATGTTGCACAGAGGTTCGCCGTTGCTCTTCAGGTGATACTGACCCGCCTCGGCGATGCGGTTCAGCGGCTTGACGTCCAGACCGGTCTCCTCGACGAATTCTCGCACCAGGGCCTGAACCTCGGTCTCCTCCCCGTCCACGGCCCCGCCGGGCAGATCGAAATAGGGTCCGGTCGTCCGCTCGACCCGCACGCAGGCGATCAGGCCGTCGCGTTCGACGACGCCGAACGCCGTCGCCCTATGACGGTAGTCGATTGCAGGATTGCGAACGCCGAACTGAAGCATAACTGTGCCGACCCTAGAGGTCGAAGGCCAACCTGGCGCGCACGCCCTTGTGAGCGGCGTCGAACTCGACAGCCGAACGCAGGCCCGAGGCCATGGCCGAAATGATCTTGCCGCCCAGGCCCGTGCCCTTGGGCGTGCCGTCGCCCAGGCCCGGACCGTCGTCCTCGACCGTCAATATGGCGCGATGTTCGCCCTCGGGCTGCAGCTTGATGCGGATTTCACCGCCCTGCCCCGGCAGATAGGCGTATTTCACCGCATTGGTCACCAGTTCGGCGACCACGACGCCCAGCGACACGGCCTGATCCGTCGTCACCCACATCGGCGCGGCGTCCACGACCAGGCGCGGCGAGCCTTCGCCCGGACCGACTGACTTGGACAGTTCGTGCATCAGGCCTTCGAGATATTCGTCCATGGCCACCCGGCTCATGTCGCCCGAGGTGTAGAGACGGCGATGGACGTGGGCCACGGCCTCGATCCGCGCCTGGCATTCCCGCAAGGCCTCGCGCGCGCCCTCATCGGTGATCTGGCGCATCTGCAGGGACATGAAGCTGGACACCAGCTGCAGCGAATTGCCGACCCGGTGATTGACCTCGCGCAGCATGGCCTCGGCCCGGTCGCGGGCCAGGCGGACTTCCTCCTGCGCGATCTCGTTCTCGCGCTGCAGCCGACGACGCAGCACGGCGTCTTCAAGCGCCGAGCGCAACAGGGAGGTGAAGTCTTCCGACACGTCCTTGATGACATAGTCGGCGGCGCCCGCGCGCAGGGCGGCCACCGCGATCCGCCCCTCCTGGGCGCCGGTCACATAGACGACCGGGGGGGGCGCATTCAGGGTCAGGATGTCCGGCAGGACGTCCAGCCCGTCGCGGCTGGGCATATAGTGGTCCAGGGCGCAGACGTCGTATTCATGGGCCGCCAGCAGCGCCAGCCCGGCGTCTCCATCGGAGGCGCAGGTGACGGCGAAGCCGTGACGGCTCAACTCCTTCTCGACCAGCCGCGACAGGCCGCGGTCATCGTCGATATAGAGCAGACGAATGGCGCCGGAGGTTGTGGTCACTCGATTTCCGGCGCCTGCATGACGGACAGGAACAGACCCAGCTGGCGGATCGCGCCGGCGAAGGACTCATAGTCGACAGGCTTGGTGATGTAGACGTTGCAGCCAAGGTCGTAGCAGCGCTGGATCTCGACCTTGTCGTCCGTGGTCGTCAGAACCACGACCGGCGCGCGCTTCAGTCGATCATCGGATTTCACCTTTTCCAGAATGTCGGTGCCCGACATATCCGGCAGGTTCAGGTCCAGCAGGATCAGCAGCGGGCCGTTGGCCAGGATTTCAGCGCTGAACAGATAATCGAGCGCCGCGCCGCCCTCATCGAAATGCTTGATCTCGTTGCTGATATTCGCCCGGCGAATATTCTTCTCGATCAGTTTGGCATGGCCGTGGTCGTCTTCGACCATGATGATTTTGACGGGTTGCGTCACAGCACGCCTCCGGGTTCCGACAGGATCAGTCGTTTGGGGAATTTC
>JBKBXN010000229.1:0-3525 GCA_046314055.1 Brevundimonas sp. | reverse complement strand
CTCGATGATGTCCGCGTCCTCTTCACGGGCCTGCAGTTCGACCAGGGGCGCGCCTGCCGACACCGTCTGGCCGTCGGTGAACAGGACGCGGGTGATCAGTTCGGTCGTGGACGAGGTGATGTTCACCGACCGCTGTCCCCGCGCCACGCCCAGGACGCGGATCTGGTCCGAGAAGGACCGCTGAGACACCGTGGCTTCGGACACCTGCTGGGCCCCGCGCCGCCCCCCGCCTGGCGGGCCGGCCGCCTCGTCGTCTGCAAAGGCGACTTTCAGCACAGCGGCCAGCACCATCAGCCCCAGCAGTACCGCTGCGGCGATCAGGAAGAAGTGGCGTTTTATCACGCAACGGTCTTTCAATTCAGAGGACGCGCACGCTTAGCGGCTTCTCTCCGCCATGCGCAACATTACCTATTGGTAACGTCGTCTACGTTGAAATCCGTCGCTGGGATTATTCTCAGAACCTGCGCCAGATCGCCACAACCGGCCCGTGGGCTATGGCCGTCTCCCGACCCGCGACCGTCTGACGCCAACCGGCCTGAAGGCTCCAGTCGCCGAAGTCGCGCACCACAGACGCCTCAAGCGACAACCAACGTGCGCCGCCGTCCGCCGCGCCGCCGAAGGCCTGACCCATCACCAGCCACTCGCCCCCGATACGCCCGCCCAGAGTGGCGTCCACACGGGTTTCATGAGGCAGGCCGTCGCGCAGTCGGCGGGCGACCTGAAGCTCGACGAAGGACTGATCCATGCCCCAGCGCGCGCCGACATCGCCGAAGGACCGACCCGCTGAAACCCGCGCTTCCCAGTCATGTTCGCCGACGCCCGGCGCGGCGTAGCCGGCGTTCCGTCCCTCGCCCGCACGGGTGTAACCGCCGTAAAGACTGACGGCATTGTGATCGCCGCGCCAGACCTGCCAGGTCGCCCCGACCTCGATCGGTCCTCGCCCTTCATAATCGACGAAGGCGTCCTCCCCCCGTTGCCAATCGGCCTTCAGTTGTAGGCTCAGACGATCCGTCAGCCCGTATTCGGCGAACAGACCCAGCGTCGTATCGGTGCGGTCGGCGCCCAGAGGCAGTTCTTCGCCTGAAGGATCGAAGCCCGTCTCGGCGCGCATAGTCTCGTATTTGACGATCGCCTGTCCCCGCCCCTTGGGCTGGGTCCAGGCCCCGGCGGAGGCCTGTTCGGCCAGACCTCCGCTCAGAGCGACGACGACCGCCAGGACGCAGAACGCCCCGCCGGCCTTCAGGCGTCGTAGCCGGGCGACTTCCGGTTCAGCTGACGCAGCGCGCCCGGCCAGGCCAGGGCCGAGATGAAGCCGATGCCCCGACCCTGTTCCTTGGTTTCGGCCTGGGCGTGATCCGGCGCGATCAGCACGTGTTCGCGCCCGCCCGACAGGGCGGCCACCTGCTGCGCGCAGGCCCTCTCCAGGAAGAATATCCCGATCCATGCCTGCGCCGCTGTTTCCCCGACCGCCAGAGTGCCGTGATTTCTCAACAGCATCAGCGGCTTGTCCCCCAGGTCCGCCACCAGACGTTCGCGCTCGTCATGGTTCAGGGCCAACCCCTCATACCCATGATACGCAACCTGATGCTGTAGTAAACACGCGTTCTGACTGATCGGCAGTAACCCATGCTGCTGGGCGGCCACCCCGACCCCGCTGACCGTATGCAGGTGGATGACGAACTTCGCGTCCTCGCGGGCTGCATGGACCGCCGAATGGATGGTGAAGCCGGCCGGATTGATGAAGTCGGTCGTCTCCTGAACGACGTTCCCCTCCAGATCGACCTTCACCAGCGAGGAGGCGGTGATCTCGTCGAAATAATAGCCGTAGGGATTGATCAGGAAATGATGCTCCGGCCCGGGCACGCGGGCCGAGATATGGGTGAAGATCATATCGTCCCAGCCGTTCAGCGCGACGAGGCGATAAAGGGCGGCCAGTTCAACACGCACCTGCCATTCAGCCTCGGACACGCGGGATTTCAATACGGGATGGGCGCCGTCGGCCATGGGTTCCTCCTTTATGGCAGAGCCTCTGCTGGGCTTTGCCCCAGCGTCTCCCTCCATCGTCGGCCCGTCAAGCCGCTGTAAGCCTGCCCGTGCGGGGATTAACCGTCGCGTTTCAGATTCTGTTAACCGCGTCTTCACGCCGCACCCGCATGATGATTACGAGAGTTTGCTGCGTCCGGGAGTCGCCGTGTCCGCTGTCGTTCAACTGAGGACCACCTCCGAGACGCAGAGAGATCTGTCTCCGCAGGACCTTGTCGATCTGGCCCGCAGCAAGGCTCCAGATGATCGTCACCGCCTGTTGATGGGCGTCATCGCCCTGTGTGAAAGCGCCGCGCCGGCCACGCCCTTACCGGCCGCCCTCGGCGAGATCTTCCTGACCCTGGCCGCCCAGGCCGAGCACGAGATCCGCAGGCAGCTGTCCGAACGCCTGGCTCACGCCGACTGGGCCCCGTCGGCGCTGATCGACATGCTGGCGCTGGACGAAATCGACATCGCCGCCCCGGTCATCGCCGCCAGCCCCCTGCTGAAGGACGCCGCCCTGATCCGCGTCCTGGTCGAGACCACGCTGGAACACCAGATCGCCGTGGCCCGCCGCCCCAATCTGTCGGGCGGCGTCGTGGACGCCATTCTTGACCGCGCAGATCCCGTCACCATGACCGCCCTGGCCTCCAACCGCAGCGCCGAGATCGGCGAGGCCGCCATGCACCGCCTGGTCGAACATTCCCGCCGCATCGCCGGGCTGCGTGCTCCGCTGGCGCGCCATCCCCGGCTCAGCGAGGGTCTGGCGCAGGAACTGTATCAATGGGTCGGCCAGGCCTTGCGCCAGTCGATCGGCGAACGGTTCCAGATCGACGACCGGCTGTTGAACGCCGCCGTGCGGGAAGCGTCCGCAAAGGCGTCCCGCACCCCGGTCTGGCGCCCCCTGCCGAACGGCCGCAACGCCGAGGATCGCGAGCGCCAGGAGATGGAGCGTCGCCTGGTCGATAAGCTGCAGGCGGCCGGGCAATTGCGTCCCGGCATCCTCATCCGCGCCCTGCGCGAGCAGAGGTACGGCCTGTTCGAACAGGCTCTGGGCCAGTTGGGCGGCTTCAGCCCCGCCCAGGTCCGGGCCGCGATCCACTCATCGACTGCAGAACCGCTTTATCTGGCCTGCACCGCCGTGGGCCTGGACAAGGCGGTTTTCGCTTCCGTCCTGGTCGAGCTGCGCAAGCTGACCGACGGCCTGCCCGGCGCCGGCGGCTGGACCGCCACGCCGATGAACAGCCATTCGGCGGCTCGCGCCTTCCGCCAGATGATGGAAAGATCCGCGACCGTTTGACTTCGGCGCCAAGCTGAGGCTCACGTTCGCGCGTGAACCCGACTCCGCCCGTCCCCGCCCTGGCCTTCACCGCCAGCGACCGTCCCGAGGCCCAGGCGGCGCGCCAGGGTCTGATCGCGCGCTATGGCGCCGTCCCGGAAGAAGAGGCCGACGTCATCGTGGCCCTGGGGGGCGACGGACAGATGCTGGAAACCCTGCACGCC
>JBKBXN010000228.1:0-3576 GCA_046314055.1 Brevundimonas sp. | reverse complement strand
ACCAATTGCTATCATCAGTACCCGGCGCATGCGGCCTTCGGCGGCTACAAGAAGTCGGGCATCGGGCGGGAGAACCACCGGATGATGCTGGACCATTATCAGCAGACCAAGAACCTGCTGGTCAGCTACAGCCCCGACAAGCTGGGCTTCTTCTGATCTGTATCAAGGATGGACGGTCCCGGATCGGCCATCCTGTCATAGCTCTCTGATCCGTCTGTCCGGAGAGCATCTCCCAGGCGGGCGGGCCGATGTCGTGCTTTCGGCCCGCCCGTTCCCCAAATCGACGAGGATGTTCCATGCCCAGAACCATGAAGGCCGCTGTCGTGCGCGCGTTCGGTCAGCCGCTGACCATCGAAGAGGTCGCAGTTCCCGAGCCGGGCCCGGGCCAGATCCAGGTCAAGATCGAGGCCTCGGGCGTCTGCCACACCGATCTGCACGCGGCCGAGGGCGACTGGCCGGTCAAGCCGAACCCGCCCTTCATTCCGGGCCACGAGGGCGTCGGCTATGTCTCGGCGGTGGGGGCGGGGGTCACTCTGGTCAAGGAGGGCGACCGGGTCGGGGTGCCGTGGCTGTACTCGGCCTGCGGTCACTGCAAACACTGTCTGGGCGGCTGGGAGACCCTGTGTCACGATCAGCAGAATACCGGATATTCGGTCAATGGCGGGTTCGCGGAATACGCCATCGCTGATCCCAACTACGTCGGCCATCTGCCGGACAATGTCAGCTTCATCGATATCGCCCCGATCCTGTGCGCCGGGGTGACGGTCTATAAGGGGCTGAAGATGACGGACACCAAGCCGGGCGACTGGGTGGTGATCTCCGGCATCGGCGGCCTGGGCCATGTGGCGGTTCAGTACGCCAAGGCCATGGGGCTGAACGTCGCCGCCGTGGACGTGGACGACGCCAAGCTGGACCTGGCGCGGCGTCTGGGCGCCACCGTGACGGTCAACGCCAAGACGTCCAACGATCCCGCCGCCGACATCAAGGCCCAGACCGACGGCGGCGCCCAGGGCGTGCTGGTTACAGCCGTCTCCCCCAAGGCCTTCGAACAGGCGGTCAACATGACGGCGCGGGGCGCGACCGTGGCCCTGAACGGCCTGCCGCCCGGCGACTTTCCCCTGTCGATCTTCGACATGGTTCTGAACGGAACCACGGTGCGCGGCTCCATCGTCGGCACCCGTCTGGACCTGCAGGAGGCGCTTCAGTTCGCCGCAGACGAGAAGGTCAAGGCCACGGTCTCGGTCGAGCCGCTGGAGAACATCAACAGCATCTTCCAGCGGATGCGCGACGGCCAGATCGAGGGCCGGATCGTCATGACGATTTGAAAATGCATCTGACGAAGATTTTTGCTTGAAGTTGAGAGGGCTGGGCGGTCCCAGCCCTCGCATCAGGCGGGCGGCCGCGCGGTTCGCCCCGACTTCTGCGGCTTCACCCCCAGCAACAGGCCCAGCCATCCGATCCGGCGCGCGATCTCGTAGGCGAGGAGGCAGCCCAGGGCGGTGATCAGGATCAGCAGGCTGGCCTCCACGCCCAACGGCATGTGGAGCGTGGCCAGATTATAGGCCGCCACGACCGTCACCGTCTGGTGGACGATATAGAAGGGGAAGACGCCCACCGAGAGATAGCGCAGGGCCGGCCCGCCCCGGTTCAACCATCGTGCGCCGAAGCCCAGGATGGCGGCGATGAAGCCCGCCTGATCCAGCGCATAGACGATCCGCATAGCCTGCCTGAGCGGCTCGGCCGGATTGACGTCGCCGCGATAGACCCAGGCATAGGTCGCCCAGGCCGCCCAGCTGCAGAGGGCGATGATCAGGGCCGGCCAGCGCAGCCGCATCAGGGTCTGACGCGCCTCCTCGGACCGGGCGATCAAATAGCCGAACAGGAAGGCGCCGAAGCTGAGGGCGTGGTTGTACCAGTCGTCGGTCAAGGCATGGGTGATCTCGAACCGGGGCGCCAGAAACCAGCGGATCAGGATCAGATACAGCACCGGCCAGACCACCAGCCCCCATCCCCGAAAGACCCGATCCCCCGCCGCCTGAAGAGCGCGCCGGACGGCCGGAAAGGCGATCATCACCGTCAGCAACAGACTGTAGGGCAGCAGATAGGCAATGAACCACAGGTGGTTCCACGTCGGCGTGGTCAGGCAACCGTCGGCGTCGCACCAGTGGCCGGTCGAGGTGACGTACCGCACCCAGAAGTCCTTGAGCACCGGTCCATGCGCGGGGTCGGCTATGCCCAGGCCCTTGGCCGCTTCGAGGATTTCGTAATAGCTCTGGGGCGGCACAATGACGAACATGCCGAACAGCAGCGGCGGCAAGAGGCGCAGGATGCGCGATCCGGCCAGCGCCCATCCGCTTTGCCCGCGCGCGGCGAACCCGTCCGCCAGAAACCGGGTCGCACAGCCCGAAACCAGGAACAGCAGGGTCAGCCGCCAGGGGTTCGTCAGCAGCATGATCGGCTCAAGCGCCTCGACCGGACGTGGGCTGTTCACATGGTAGTCCCAAGGCACGTAGAACATGCCGACGTGATAGAGGATCAGCAGCATGAAGGCGCCGACGCGAATCCAGTCCAGATCGTATCGTCGGCCCGTCATCGCGGACGGCGACACGAGCGGGGGCGTAACAGACATGCGAGAACTCCATGGCGAATGATGCAGGCCCCGTCCTCGCGGACCGACGGGCGGTTCAGCAATCGTCTGGGGCCGTGCGGGCGCCTGGCGGGGACGGCGCTGGGGTCGTCGGGACGAACGGCGCGCGTATCGTGACGAGCGGGTGGACGGCTATGGCGCGACGGCTGAATGGTCGTGACCTGTGGCGGTGCGCCCTGGCGGTCCTGGCCTTTTCGCTGATCAACACGCCGGTCAACATCCTGACGGCCCAGGCGGACAATCCGGATGTGGCCGCATGGATGCCCATGGTCTGGGAGGTGTCGAGCACCCTCGCCGCGATGGCGGTGATCTGGATCCCCTGGCTGGCCGCCAGTCTGGCGCCGCCGGACGAGGCGGCGGGCGAGGGATGGCGGCCCAAGGCGCGGTTCGCCGGGATTCATCTGGCGGCGCTTCTGACCTTTTCGGCCGTGCACGTCAGCGGTTTCGTGGCGCTGAGAAAGCTGGGCTACGCCGTCATGGGGGCGGGCGCCTATCAGTTCGGCGACCGGTTCAGCTATGAGCTGCGCAAGGACCTGGTGACCTATGTCCTGCTGGTCGGGGGCTTCCTGCTGACCGCCTATCTGCGACGGCGGCGCGATGAACCGGTGCGGCCGGTCAGTTTCGACATCCGCGACGGCGCCCGCATCATCCGCGCGCCCCTGGCCGACATCCTGGCGGTCAGTTCGGCGGGGAACTATGTCGAGTTCCTGCTGGCGGACGGGCGGCGTCCGTTGATGCGGGCGACCCTGGCGGCGGTCGAGGCCGAACTGTCGCGGTTCGGCTTCGTGCGGGTCCATCGCTCGTGGCTGGTCAACGTCGCGGTGGTGCGTGGTCTGACCCCCGAGGGCTCGGGCGACTATGCCATCACCTTGGACGGCGCGTTGGTGGCGCCCTTGTCGCGCCGATATCCCGAGGCCCTACAGCGCCTG
>JBKBXN010000227.1:0-3582 GCA_046314055.1 Brevundimonas sp. | reverse complement strand
CCGGCCAGACGAGGCCGGGGTGTTTCTGTTCTATCGTGGCGGCGGCGGCTGATGCGTGATCATAACCCTGCTCCTCGAGAGCGATACGGAGAGCGGGGACGCCGGACAGGTCCAGGCCGGGCGAATAGATGGAGGCGATCTTGTCGATCATGTCTTCCGGAAAGGAGCCGGTGAGATTCGTCAGGATGACGACGCCCACTCCATCTTCAGGATACAGGAAGACGGCGGCTCGGCCGCCGCCGGTCATGCCGACTGCTCGGTGATCGCCACGCGACAGAATTTGCCATCCCAGGCCCCATTGTCCTTTCTGTCCGTCGTTGAAAGCGACTGGAGTCCAAAGGGTTTCGAGGCTCTGCTCGTTCAGGATTCGCCCATCCTGGATGGCGATCATCCATCGCGCCATGTCGCCGACGGTGCTGTTCATGCCCGAAGAGGCGCGCCTGAAAGGCAGAAACCGCTCTGAGGTCGCGGTCAGAGTGCTGGGCGTGGTGGACGCCGCCGCGCGATAGCCGGTGATCATCGGTCCACCGAGCGTCCAGCGATAGGTCGGAGCCCTGTTCGCAATGACGGCGTAGGCGTCGCCATAGTGAGTGTCGGCCATCCCCGCGATCGCCAGTTGCGCCTCGGCCAGCGGCGCGTCCGGCGCCCGGCCCTCGATCTGGTTCACCACCCGCTGGATCAGGGTGTAGTTGGTTTGGCAGTAGTGGAAACCTTGTCCGGGGGGAAAGCGGACCGGCTGGGCCAGGACCCAGGTCCAGGCCGCCGCTGCGTCGGTTTCGACCGTGGGGGCGCGCATGACATCCGGTAGGCCGGACATGTGACTGAGCAACTGCCGAATGGTCACGGATCGCCACGTTTCAGGCAGATCCGTCAAATAGCGAGCGACCGGCGCCGACAAATCCAGCCGGCCTTCCTCGACCAGACGCATGGCCGCGACGCCGGTGAAGGCCTTGGTCACGGAGTTGATGGCGAAGACGGTGTCTGATGTGACCGGGGCGCCGAATTCGACGCTGGCGGTTCCGTAATGGCGTTCCAGGATCAGTCGGCCGTCTTTTACCACTGCGACGGCGAGGCCGGGGATCTGGAGCCGTTGCATCTGCATCTGAAGATAGCGATCAACCTGTTCCATCTCGCCGGCCTGTCCGACGCCGGTCGGATCCGGGCGCGCTTGAGCTGCGGCCGAGACCGGCAAGGCCAGAGATACGGCGATGAAGGCGATCGAAAGAATGCGCATTGGGCGCAAGGGTTCAGCCGGGCGGAATCCGCCCGTCGATTGGGTCTGCATGGTCATTGTCCTGAGCAGGCGGACCGCCGGGAGATGCGATCAGGCTTGGCGGCGAGCAGAGTACTGGCGGCGGTCTTGGCGGGAAACTGTGATTGCAAAGGTAGTCAGGGTGGTTGGCCGCGCGCCAGTTAAATCGCGGTCATGGTTGGAGGAGGGGCCGCCTGAGATCGCCGCCTCCGTTTCTGCTCAGCGACGACGCCGGCGGCCAAAACACGCCCAGCGGCGGTGGCCCCGGGCTTCCGCTACAGGTGGACGCCGCGCCGTCCGGGCCGGTGCGCTTCTCTCTGTGCGGCGCGGCGGTCGACCTGACGGGGCTGCTGCGTTCGGCCTCGCGCGCTCAGACCGGCGTTTGCAGCGGGTCGAGGGGGAAGGCGATTTCGACGACCAGTCCGTCGGGCGCCCACTGGCGCGTCAGGACGCCGCCCAGCTGGCGGACCACACTGGCCTTCAGGGAGGATCCGAAGCCTTCCCGGGTCGGCGGGACGACCGGCGGGCCGCCGGCTTCGCGCCATTGGAGCGTCACTTGACCCGAATTCAGTGTCCAGGTCACCGAGACACGGCCGCCGCCCTTGCTGCAGGCCCCGTATTTGTTGGCGTTGGTCGCCAGTTCGTGGAGCAGCATGCTGAGGGGCTGAACCTGTTCCGGGGAGAGGCTGACGTCCGGGCCTTGAGTCTCCACGGTGTCCTTGGGGCACAGCGCCTCCAGTTCTTCCCGGATCACATCCTCCAGTCGCCCGCCTTCCCAACGCCGACTGGCCAGGGAGGTCTGGGCGCGGGCGAGGGCGCCGATCCGTCCGGCGAGGATGTCCTTGTAGCTTTCGAGGTCGTCGGCGCGGGTCAGTCGGGTGAGCGACTGGACGACGGACAGGACGTTGCGCGCCCTGTGATCGACCTCGTTCATCAGCAACTGGCGGGCTTCCTCGCTGCGCCTCTGCTCGCTGATGTCACGCGCTTCGATGACGGTGCCGACCACCTTCGCCGCGCCGTCGTAGATCGGGCTGGCGGTGAAGGCGACGGGGTAGAAGGAGCCGTTCTTGTGAACGAAAATCTCTTCGCCTTGCGTTCCGGCCTTCTCGGGAAAGGCGCGGTCGATGGCGCACTCGGAGATGGGAAACGGAGAACCGTCCGGGTAGGTATGATGGATGACGTCGTGAAGGGGGCGCCCGGTCGTTTCCTCAAAGGCGTAGCCGGTGAGTTTTTCCGCCGCCCTGTTCATGAATATACAGTGCTGCCGCTCATCCATGAGGAAGACGGCCATCGTCGTGTTGCTTAATATGACATCCAGCCGGGTGGCTGTTTCTCGCAGTGCAGCCTCGACGCGCTGATAGTCTGTGGTGTCTTTGATGGCGGCGTAGAAGACCGCGTCACCGCCTTCGTCAAAGAGCTGAATTTTGACGGACACATTGTATGTGCTGCCGTTCTTGCGCTTGTGGAGGGTGTCGAAGTCTAGTCTGTCGATCTCGCCGGATTGGAGAGGTTTGATCAGGCTCAGAAAATCTTCACGACTGATATGCGGCTTCAGATCCCAAGGCGTCAGGCGGGAGAGTTCTTCTGAATTGTAGCCGAGATTGTCGCGGGCGCCCTTGTTAACAAGGCGAAAGTAGAAGTCGTTTGCACCGAATATATAAACTTCGCTTGCAGCTTCTTCGACGATGCGTCCAAGGCGCTCGCTGGTCACGCCAATAGATTTATTCATGACCAAATCTGCTTCTGACGGGCACACGACCTTAGATAGTCGCTCGGTCGGTGGCAATGGGCCGATGCGACCAGCAATGGCCAAGCTTTCGTCTAAAGCCGGTGATCAAGCGAGAGGGAAGTAAACGCCTCTGCGCGATCGAACTGTCCGAACAACGCCGGCCCCGTGGTCTCACCCCGCGTCGGCGATGAAGGTCAGGGTGTGGGTATAGCTGCGGTAGGGGGTGGGGGCGCCCGCCGGGGCGGCGGTGCGGTGGCGGACCTGGGTCATATAGGCGCCGGGGGTCGAGACGCGCAGGGTCAGGACGCCCGAGGCGTCGGTGGCGGTTTCGGCCTCGATCTTCTTGCCGTCGTAAAGGCCGGCTTCGCGGAAGACGGTGACGGGGGTGTTCGCCAGAGGTTGACCGTCGAAGAGCAGGCGGAAGCTCGCGTCCTCGCCGGCGACGATCTCGTTCGGCTGGATCAGGGGCTGGAGTTCAAGACCCTGGCCGGTGGGTTTAAGGGCAGCGTCGTCGGGGGCGCCGCGCACCACATAGACCTCGGCGACGGTGATGCTCTGCACATCGACCAGTTCGGCGTCGGGCGGGGGCGCTCCGTCCTCT
>JBKBXN010000226.1:0-3585 GCA_046314055.1 Brevundimonas sp. | reverse complement strand
GTCATAGAAGCCCTGGTTGGCCAGGATGCGGATGCGTTCGGCGTGGGCGGGGGCGGCGACCGGCGTCAGCTCGACCAGAATTCGGCCCTTGGGGGTGTCGATGACCAGCAGGTTCTCGGGCGCGACCGTCCGCCAGTCCGCAGCGGAAGCCTGGACCTGGGCTTGGGCCCTAGCCGGAGCCTGGGTCGCCACCGACGCCAGAAGAGCGGCGGCGGCCGCCGCGATCACACCAAGACGCATTGACGCACTCATCCTCTGTTCTTGACCTTGTCCCGCACGCGCGCGGCGATGGCGGGGCTGACGAAACTGTCGATCGCGCCGTCCAGACGGGCGATTTCCTTGACCAGCCGCGAGGCTATGGCCTGATGCCGCGGATCGGCCATCAGGAATACCGTCTCGATGTCCTGATTGAGGCGCTGGTTCATGGCCGTCATCTGGAACTCGTATTCGAAATCGGCGACGGCGCGCAAACCGCGAATGATGACATTGGCGTTCAGCTCTTCCGCGAAATGCATCAGCAGGGTCGAGAAGGGCTGGACCACGATGTCGCCGCCCAGGTTCGCCACCTCGGCCTGCAGCATCTCGACCCGTTCGGCCGTGGTGAACAACGGCCCCTTGTCGTCGTTCTGGGCCACGCCGATGACCACGCGGTCCACCAGCTTCAGCGCCCGCTTGATGATGTCCGTGTGACCGTTGGTCACTGGATCGAAAGTGCCCGGATAGAGTCCGATGCGCATGGCGTGTCTCCCCAGCCTGTCGCCTGCTGTTCGGCGTGACTTAGCAGGTGCGAAAGGTTCGGCCTAGCAGCCGGTTGGCGCAGTGACGTGTCGTAAAAACAGGGTGACAAAGCGCCAAAAGCGCCAAAGCGAGATAGTCGGGGCGGAGAAGCAGGTTTTCGCGCGGCATTGGTCATCGACCCACTGTAGCGCAGACGGAATCTCAGGCGCGCCGATCGTCTAATTCTAAGAGGACCATACTGAACTGATTGGATTTTCCCTGAGAAATTAGGGGAGCTGGACCGTCAAGGCCAGCGGATCATTGGCGGCCCAGGCGGTTTCGATCGCCGTCAGCAGGGTTGGATTGACGGCGAAAACCGTGTCGTCAACTGCCGTGATGGGGCAGGCGGGCGTGGCGCTGTTGCAAAGGAATGCGCCATCAAAACCCGCCAGTTCGGACACATGCACCGGGCGGGTCTGCGACGATAGGCCCAGCCCGACCAGCCCGCGCTCAATCAGGACCTGGGTGACACCCGCCAGCATCGGCGCCTGGGGCCAGACGACAAGATCCCCCTGGATGAAGCCGATGTTCCAGGTCACGCCCTCGGACACATGACCTTGGTCATCCACGAACAGGGCGTCGTCGAAGCCTGCCGCCCGCGCGGCGCGGCGCACGCGCGTCTGTCCGAAGGTGGCGACGTGTTTCAGGTGGGGCGTCTCGCGGCCATGAGGCACCGCCGTCACCCGCATTTGGGCGGCCAACGGCGGCGGGGGCGGCGAGACGACGGTCATCACCTTGGGTCGGCCGACGAAGGACGGATTTCGATGACCGATCTCGGGCGAGAACAGGCTGACCCGCAGCCATGCTTTGTCGCGACCAACGACGGCGAGCGCGATCAGGCGGCGGAACTCGGCCTCGCCGGGGCTTTCGCCGAACAGTTCGACGGCGGCCTGGTCCAGGCGGGCGAGATGCAGGTCCAGGCCACGGACGGCGCCGTGCTCGACGCGGAAGGAGGTGTAGGCGCCGTAGTTGACGAGGGCCTGATGGGCGAGGTCGTCAGGGCTGGCGGGAAGGCCGTCGATCAGGATGTCCACTGGCAGCTCCCGTTCCGTTTTTCCTTCTCCCCTTGCGGGAGAAGGTGGCCCGCAGGGCCGGATGAGGGGGCCGCCGGTGGGCCAGCTCGCACCACCGTGCCCCTCACCCTTTCGCGCGAAGACCGATCGCTACGCTCTCGGGCGCTCAAGCCCTCTCCCGGCGGGAGAGGGTGTGAACTCAGTCCTCGCCGCCCTCTTCACCGGCGACATCCGCCTCATCCGAACCGCCGCTGTCGGGCAGGCGTTCGACCGAGACGACCTTTTCGTCCTTGCCGGTGCGGAAGATGGTGACGCCCTGGCTGGAGCGGCCGACGATGCGGACCTGGTCGATGCGGGTGCGGATCATCTGACCGCCCGAGGTGACCAGCAGCAGGTCGTCCGTTTCCTCGACCGGGAAGGCCGCCGCCAGGCGCGTGCCTGCGCGACCGCCCAGGCCGTGAGCCGTCAGACCCTGGCCGCCGCGACCGGTGCGACGATACTCATAGGCCGAGGACCGCTTGCCGAAGCCGGTCTCGGTGACCGTCAGGATGAACTGTTCGGCGGCGCCCAGTTGGGCGATGCGCTCGACGGTCAGAGCGGCGTCCGCGACATCGTCTTCGGCTTCAGCCGGCGCCGCGACATCCTCTTCCGCGTCCGCGCCGGCCAGGGCCTTGCGCATGGCGTTGGCGTGTTTGACGTAAGCCGAGCGTTCTTCCGGCGTCGCATCGACCCGGCCCAGGATGGCCATGGAGATGACCTCGTCGCCGTCCTGCAGGCGAACGCCCCGGACGCCGGTCGAATCCCGCCCCTTGAACACGCGCACATCGTCGGCCTTGAAGCGGATCGCCCGGCCCAGGGCCGTGGTCAGCAGGATGTCGTCGTCGGCGGTGCACAGGCCGACGCCGACCATGCGGTCGTCGCCTTCCAGCTTCATGGCGATCTTGCCGGCGCGGTTGACCGTGGCGAAGTCCGACAGCTTGTTACGACGCACGTCGCCCGCCTGGGTGGCGAACATGATGTCGTAGTCGCCCCAGGTCGTCTCGTCCTCGGGCAGCGGCAGGACGTTCATGATGCTGTCGCCCGGCTCGATGGGCAGCAGGTTGACGAAGGCCTTGCCGCGCGACTGCGGGTTGCCCAGCGGCAGGCGCCAGGTCTTCAGCTTGTAGGCCTTGCCGTTGGTGGCGAAGAACAGGACCGGGGTGTGGGTCGAGGCGCTGAACACGCCGGTGATGGCGTCCTCGTCCTTCATCGACATGCCCGAACGGCCCTTGCCGCCGCGATGCTGGGTCCGATAGGCGTTCAGGGCGACGCGCTTGACGTAGCCGCCGTGGGTGACGGTGACGACCATGTCCTCGCGCGGGATCAGGTCCTCGTCCTCCATCTCGCCGTCGCCTTCCCCGATCAGGGTGCGACGCGGCACGGCGAACTTGTCCTTCACGTCGATCAGGTCGTCGCGAATGATGGCCAGGACGTTCTTGCGGTCCGACAGGATGGTCAGGTGGCCCTGGATGGTGTCGGCCAGGCCGTTCGCCTCGCCGAAGATGTCGTCACGACCCAGACCGGTCAGGCGCGACAGGGTCAGGGCCAGGATGGCGCGGGCCTGTTCGTCGGTCAGTTGCAGGCTGTCGCCGTTGATGACGACGCTGCGGGGGTCGGCGATCAGCTCGACCAGGGCCATCATGTCGCCGACGGGCCAGGGCTTGGACTGCAGTCGCTCGCGCGCCTCGGTGGGATCGGCCGAGGAGCGGATGATGTGGATGACCTCGTCGATATTGGCGACGGCGACGGCCAGACC
>JBKBXN010000225.1:0-3627 GCA_046314055.1 Brevundimonas sp. | reverse complement strand
ATCTACGGCCTGGGCGACGCCCGTCCGAAGAAGTTCCCCAAACAGATCGCCTTCAACGTCATCCCCTATATCGGTTCCTTCCTCGAGGACGGCTCGACCGACGAGGAGCAGAAGATGTCGGACGAGACGCACAAGATGCTGGACCCCGACATCAAGGTCACCGTCACCTGCGTGCGCGTGCCGGTCTTCGTGGGCCACTCCGAGGCCGTGAACATCGAGTTCGACCGCCCCATGGCCCCGGACGAGGCCCGCGCCATCCTGCGCGAGGCGCCGGGCGTTCTGGTGATCGATAAGCAGGAGCACGACGGCTATATCACCCCCGTCGACGCCGCCGGCGAACACGCCGTCTATGTCAGCCGCATCCGCAAGGATCCGACCGTCGAGAACGGCCTGAACCTGTGGATCGTGTCCGACAACCTGCGCAAGGGCGCCGCCCTGAACGCCGTCCAGATCGCCCAGCTGCTGGACGAGACGGGCGTGATCACCTCGTCGTCGGGGTATCGTTCGATCACGGTGTAAACTCTCTTTCGTCATCCTCCGGCGCGCGTAGCGCGACCGGGGGACCCAGCGGCGCGCGTGAGCGCGAACCTGTCGCGGACACGATTTGGGCCGTCATGCTGCTGGGAGATTTCGCCTTCGGCGCCACTGGGTTCCCCGGTCTGCGCCGCGAAGGCGCGGCTTGCCGGAGAATGACGAAAGTGAAGTTGAGTCGCCCATGACCGCCGCCACCACCCCCAACGATCCCCGCGCGGTCGGCACGGCCGTCGCCTGCTACACCCTGTGGGGCCTGCTGCCGCTGCTGTTCATGGCCATGGCGGCCCACGGATTCGGCGCGCCCGAGATCCTGGCCCACCGGGCGGTGTGGTCGGTCTTCGTCGCGGGTCTGTTCCTGCTGCTGGCGGGCCAGTGGGGCGAGGCGAAACAGGTGCTGGCCACGCCGCGCACCCTGGCCTGGCTGACCCTTTCGGCGGCCATGATCGCCACCAACTGGAGCCTGTACGTCTTCGCCACCACCCATCATGCGACGCTGGAGGCCAGTCTCGGCTATTACATCAACCCACTGCTGAACATGGCGGCGGGGGCGGTGTTGTTCCGTGAGCGGATCGACCGCTGGAGCGCCGTCGCCATCGGTCTGGCCGCCGTCGGCGTCGTGATCCAGACCATAGCGCTAGGCCATGTGCCGATCATCGGCCTGACCCTGGCCGTCACCTTCTGCGCCTATGCGGTGATCCGCAAACGCGTGCCCGCCTCGGCCCAGACCGGGCTGTTCGTCGAATGTCTGGTGCTGCTGCCCATCGGCGCGGTCTTCCTGGCCTGGCTGGCCACGCACGGCCAGGCGACCGGCTTTTCCTCCCCCGCCGGCCTGGCCTGGGCCCTGGTCAACGGCCCGGCGACGGTCATCCCCCTGGTGCTGTTCGCCTGGTCGGCGCGGCGCCTGCCCCTGTCCACCATCGGCTTCATCCAGTTCCTGGCGCCCACGCTCCAGTTCGCCTGCGGCGTCTGGGCGGGCGAGGCCCTGACGCCGTTGCGGATCATCTCCTTCGTCTTCATCTGGGCCGGGGCTGGCGTCTTCGCGCTTGGGGCCGCACAGCGGTCGCGCGCCGCACGGCGCGCCGTCGCTCTGTCCGAAACGGTCTAGAGCGCCGCGTACAGCGCCTCCAGCAACCGCCGGGGGCGCGGGTCGCCGATCAGGTGCGGCGACTGGCGCGTCATCACATAGGCGGCCGACAGGCGGCGCGACGGATCGGCCATGGCCATGGACCCGCCCCAGCCGTAGTGGCCCAGGGACTCGCCGGGCCCGAAAACGTTCAGCCCGTCGTTGCGCATCAGGCCCGCCGCCCAGCTGATCACATAGGGCAGCACCTTGTCCTGACCCTGGATCCGTTCGCGCGTCAGGTCGCGCAGCACCCCCGTGGACAGGACCCGGCGCCCGTCCAGCATCCCGTCATTGGCCACGACGCCCAGCATCCGGGCCAGTCCCGCCGCCGTCGCGTGCATATTGGCCGAGGGGATCTCCATCTTGCGCCATTCGGCAGAGCCGCGCCCGCCCGGCGCCGACCCGCGGTCCAAGAAGGCCGCCTGTTTGATCGGATCTATGGTCCCCAGGCTGGGCGCCGCCGAAGGCTTCCTCATCTGGGCCACCCGCCCGTGCTGGTCTTCCGGCAGGCCGATCCACAGGTCCAGGTCGGCGAAGTCGGCGCGCAGGGCCTGACCCATGGTCCGCCCCGTCGTCAGCCGGAACACCTCATTGGCCAGATAGCCGACCGTCACCGGGTGATAGCCCGAGGCGGTGCCCGGCTCCCACATCGGCGCCTGGGCCGCCAGCCGGGCGTTGACCGCCGCCGGCTCGAACCACAGCGACGGCTCCACCGCCTCGGAAAAGCCCGGCAGACCCGCCTGATGGCTCATCAGCTGGGCCACCGTGACCTTGTCCTTGCCGGCCTGGCCGAAGGCGGGCCAGATCTGGGAGACCTTCTCGTCATAGGCGACCTTGCCCGCCTCGACCGCCGTGGCCATCAGCAGGGCCATCACCGCCTTGCCCGTGGAAAACACCGGCGTCAGGGTCGTTTCGGCAAAGGGCGCCGTCTTCGCCGTATCGGCGTGCCCGGCCCACAGATCGACGACCGGCTCGCCCTCGATCATCACACAGAACCGCGCCCCCACCTCGTTCAGCCCCTCGGGCGCATCGGTGAAATTGGCGGCGAAAACGTCCTTCACCGCCGCGAAACGCGGATCACAGACGCCGTGGATATCGAGAGCTTCAGTCATGGCGTGGTCCTAGCGCGACCGCCGCCCACGAAAAAGGCCTCCCGCCGAAACGGGAGGCCTCAATTTCCGCGACCCTTGGAAAGGATCAGGCCGCGACGACCTCGGTCGCCTGTTCGGCCAGGATGGTCAGGCCTTCGCCGTTGACGTCGGCGAAGCCGCCCTTGACGTCATACTGGGTCCTGGCCCCGCCGACATAGACGGTCACCAGACCCTCGCGCAGGGCGGTCATGAAGGGGGCGTGGTCCGGCAGGACGCCGAAGTCGCCCTCGACGCCCGGCGCGTCCACCTGGTCCACGAGGCCCGAAAAGACCTCGCGTTCCGGCGAGACGAGGGAGAAGTTCAGCTTGCCGGCCATGATCAGGCTTCCGACGCCATCTTCTCGGCCTTGGCGACGGCCTCTTCGATCGCGCCGACCATGTAGAAGGCGGCTTCCGGCAGGTGGTCGTATTCACCGGCGACGATGCCCTTGAACGAGCGGATCGTGTCGGCCAGCTCGACGAACTTGCCGGGCGAGTTGGTGAACTGTTCGGCCACGAAGAAGGGCTGCGACAGGAAGCGCTGGATCTTGCGGGCGCGCGAGACGACCAGCTTGTCCTCTTCCGACAGCTCGTCCATGCCCAGGATGGCGATGATGTCCTTCAGGCCCTTGTACTGCTGCAGAACTTCCTGGACCGAACGGGCTACGTTGTAGTGCTCCTCGCCGATGACCAGCGGGTCCATGATCCGCGAGGTCGAGTCCAGCGGGTCGACGGCGGGGAAGATGGCCTGGGCGGCGATGTCGCGGTTCAGAACCGTGGTCGCGTCCAAGTGGGCGAAGGAGGCGGCGGGCGCCGGGTCGGTCAGGTCGTCGGCGGGCAC
>JBKBXN010000224.1:0-3629 GCA_046314055.1 Brevundimonas sp. | reverse complement strand
GGTCGGGCGGCCGCGCCGCATGTCGTCGTCGTCCATACAGGGCAGGTCGTCGTGAACCAGACTGTAGGCGTGAACGCACTCCAGGGCGCAGGCGGCGCGCAGCACTGACCGTTCGTCGATGTCGAACAGCCGCGCGGCCTCCAGGGCGAAGAAGGGCCGCAGCCGTTTGCCCGGACCCAGCGCCGCATAGCGCATGGCCTCGGTCAGGCGGGCCTCCGGCCCCTCGGCGCGGGGCAGCAGCTCGTCGAGCGCCACGGTCACCAGGTCCGCGACCTCGGCGACCCGGTCGATCACGGCCTGCTCGGGCGAGTTGGCGGCGAGGATATGGGTCAAAACAGTCGCCCGCCCAGCGGCAGGTCGCGATCGACGCCGACCAGCACCACCTCGCCGTCCGCGTCGGGGAAGCCCAGGGTCAGGACCTCGGACTTCACAGGTCCGATCTGGCGCGGCGGGAAGTTGACCACAGCCGCGACCTTGCGGCCTTCCAGCTGTTCGATGGTGTAGTGGCGGGTGATCTGGGCCGAGGATTTCTTGACGCCGATCTCGGGGCCGAAGTCGATCTGCAGCTTGAAGGCCGGCTTGCGCGCCTCGGGGAAGGCTTCCGCCTTGACGATCTGGCCGACGCGAATGTCGACCTTCATGAAGTCGTCGAAGGTGATCGCCTGCGTCATTCGAACGACGCCGCCTCGACGCCCCTGGCCTGGCCGTCGGGGCCCACCACGATCTTTTCGACGCGCAGCTGGGCCGCCTTCAGACGAGCCTCGCAATGGGCCTTCAGCTTCGCGCCTTCTTCGTACAGGGCGATGGATTCCTCCAGCGGCGCCTGGCCCGATTCCAGGCGCGAGACGATGGTCTCCAGGCGCTGCAGGGCGTCTTCGAAGCTGAGGTCGGCGGGGATGGCGGCGGCGGTATCGGTCATGGCGCGGACCCTAGAGGGGGTCGAAGCCTGCATCAACGGTGGATGCGGCTATCGCTTCTCGTAGCGGCGCTGGGACCAGTATTTGAAGCCCTGATTGTGCACCAGTTTCCAGCCGTCGGCCTTCAGCCGGGCGCCGACCATGTGATTGAAATAACCGTGGGCGAAGACCAGCACGTCCTGGCCGGTTTCGGCGCGGGCGATCAGCTTGAGCGCCGCCTGTTCGGCGCGGGCCTCGGCCTGGGCTCGGGTTTCCTGTCCGCCGTGATGATCGAAGGCGTGCCACCAGAAGCGCGACACCACGCCCCACCATTTAGGCGACAGCTTGATCCAGTCAGGGATGGGCGGCGGCGGCAGGGGCGCCTCGATGAACAGGACGTCCGACATGACCTCGCGCCCGGCGGCGACGGCGGCGGCGGTTTCCTGGGCCCGCTGACGGGTCGAGGCGTAGATGGCGCCGGCGCCCTGGGCGGTGGCCACCAGTTCAGGCGGCGGGGTTTGGCCGGCCAGCAGGCCGCCGATCTCGTATTTCGCCCACCAGTCGCCGTACTGACGCGCGGTGATCAGGCATTTGCGCGACAGGGCCGGCTCGCCATGGCGCGTCAGGGTGATAGCGCCCGGGCGCACGCCGACCAAAGCACGGGACGCAGAGGCGCCGGCCGGCTGGGCGGCAGAGTCTTCGGTCGAATCGAGGGACAGGGCGGGGGATGACATGGCGATCGGACGGGCCTTAAGTTTCAAGGCGTTGTACGTCCTATTCCTCCCCGAGCGCGGCGACATGTGCGACCGCAGAGCGGCCTAGTCCTTCAAGGTCGTAACCGCCCTCGAGCGCGGACACAACCTTGCCTGCGCAGGTCCGGCGCGCGACCTCCAGAACCGCGCGGGTCGCCCAGGCGAAATCCTCGGCCTCCAGCGACTGGTGCGCCAGGGGGTCGCGGCGGTGGGCGTCGAAGCCCGCAGAGATAAGGATCAGGTCCGGCCGGAAGGCGTCCAGCACCGGCATCAGTCCGCCGGCGAAGGTCGCACGCCAGGCCTCGCGCGCCGCATGGGGCGCGACCGGGGCGTTGACGATATTGCCGACGCCGGTCTCGGACGCCGCGCCCGTGCCGGGGTACAGGGGCATCTGGTGGATCGAGGCGAGGAACAGGCTGTCGTCGTGTTCGAAGGCCGCCTGGGTGCCGTTGCCGTGGTGGACGTCGAAGTCGACCACCGCCACCCGCGCCATCCCCTCGGCCTGGGCCACGCGCGCCGCCGCCGCGACGGACGAGAACAGGCAGAACCCCATGGCGCGCTCCGGCTCGGCATGGTGGCCGGGTGGGCGGACGGCGGCGAAGGCGCGGCTCATCTCTCCACGCGCCACGGCCCGAACGGCGTCGATCGCCGCCCCTGCCGCCAGCCGCGCCGCCGGAACACTGCCCGGAGACAGCACGGTGTCGGCGTCGAGCGCGTTCAGGCCCTTCGCCGGCGAGGCCTCGAGCAGGCGGGCGACATAGGCGGCCGGGTGAACCCGCTCCAGATCGGCGACTTCAGCCAGGGTCGCCGCGCGCCGATCGCCGGCCAGACCCGCATCGTCCAAAGCGTCCAGCACGGCCTTGAGGCGAGCGGGGCTTTCGGGATGACCGACGCCGGGCGCATGGGCCAGCATCGACGGATGGGTGAAGAGGGGAACGGACATTTCGATCAGGATACGCCGCCCGTTCGACCTTGTCGCCGGTGACGCGCGCCTCGCCCCATTGTAGAGCCGGATCATGACCGAGACCCTGATCCGCCCTGCCCGCCTCGAAGACGCCGAACCCCTGGGCGCCCTGGGTCGGCAGACCTTCATCGACACCTTCGTGACCGGTTTCGGCATTCCCTATCCCGAAGACGACCTGAACGCCTTCCTCGACGCCAGTTTCGATCCCGAGCCGACGTTGAAGAAGCTGGCCGAACCCGGCTGCGCCTGGTGGGTGGCCGAGCGGGACGGCGACCTGCTGGCCTTCGCCAACGCCGGTCCCAACGGCCTGCCTCACCCCGAGGCACGTCCAGACCATATGGAGCTGCGCCGCCTGTATGTGTCCAAGGCCGCGCAAGGTCTGGGCCTGGGCACGAAACTGCTGACCCTGTCGCTGGACTGGATGGAGGCCCACACCCAAGGCCCGCTGTGGATCGGCGTCTGGAGCGGCAACGAGAAGGCCCAGCGCCTGTACGCCGCCTATGGGTTCGAGAAGGCGGGCGAGTACGAATACCCGGTCGGCGACTGGCGCGACCACGAGTTCATCTTGCGACGCAGCTGATCGGAGTTCACCTTCACCCCATGCTACTGCCCTTCTTCACCGCCCTGCGCGACGCCAAGGTTCCGGTGTCGATGAAGGAATGGCTCCATCTGATGGAGGCCATGGATCGCGATCTGGCGGGGCGCGAGATCGAGGCCTTCTATCACCTGTCGCGTGCGGTGCTGGTCAAGGACGAGAAACACTATGACCGGTTCGACCAGGTGTTCGGGACCGTGTTCAAGGGCGTGGAATCGGTCGGCGCGGGCGAGGACCTGACCACCGACATCCCCGAGGACTGGCTGCGGCTGCTGACCGAAAAATATCTGACCGACGAGGAGAAGGCGCAGATCGAGGCGCTGGGCGGCTTCGACAAGCTGATGGAGACGCTGAAACAGCGGCTGGAGGAGCAGAAGGAACGCCATTCCGGCGGGTCGAAATGGATCGGCACGGGCGGAACC
>JBKBXN010000223.1:0-3657 GCA_046314055.1 Brevundimonas sp. | reverse complement strand
GGCAGCCGGGTGTCCAGCCACTTCTCGACGCCCGTTTTCGGGACGTAGGTGGATTCGTGTTCGCTCATGTCCTCCCCCTCGCCCTCAACCGATTCTTACGCGGGTGTCGGACGTATATTCATAGTCCGGCACGATCAGGTTCAGGGGCGCCGGCCCCTTTCTGATCCGCCCGGACGCATCATAGTGCGAGCCGTGGCAGGGGCAGAACCAGCCGCCGTAGTCGCCGGCCCCGAAGGTCGGCACACAGCCCAGATGGGTGCAGGACCCGACGACAACGAGATATTTCTCATGCCCGGACTTGGTGCGTTCGGCGTCGGTCTGGGACGGACTGCCGACAGCGCCCTCGCCGATGACCTTCTGCAGCTCGGCCGGGGTGCGATACCGCACGAACACCGGCTTGCCCTGCCATTTGATGACGACCTGCTGGCCTTCCTGCACCTTGGTCAGATCGAACTCGATCGAAGCCAGGGCCAGGGTGTCAGCGGCGGGATTCATCTGGTTGATCAGCGGCCAGGCGATCATCGCCCCAGCGCCGACCGCAGCGGCGCCCGCTGCGATATGGATGAAGTCGCGGCGATTCGGATCGCCCTCGCCTTCCGGAATCACACCCGTTTCGGCCACGTTTCACCTCTCGAACACCGCCGGGACCGCCTCTATTGGCGATCCTCTTTTACGGTACGAACCCTAAAAACGAGCCCCAGTATTCCCCACGGCCTGTATTTGCGGCCTATGGCCGCAAGTCGCTGACGTTTCTTGCGAAACATTCGCAGACAGACCGCGACAAACCCCCAGGCCGCGTATACCAAGGGATTAGAATGCGTCTCGCTCTTTTTCAACCTGACATTCCTCAGAACGTCGGCGCCTGCATCCGGCTCTCGGCCTGTTTCGGGGTCGATCTGCATGTCGTGGAGCCCACGGGCTTCCGTTTCGACGACCGCGCCATGAAGCGCGCGGCCCTGGATTATGGCCCTCTGTCGCATATGCGCCGCCATGCCGACTGGGACGCGTTTCAAAGTGACCGCCCTACCGGACGGCTGATTCTGTTCACGACGCGGGGCGCCACGCCCCTGCCCGACTTCGTCTTCCAGCCCGGCGACACCCTGTTGTTCGGCAAGGAGACCTCGGGCGCGCCGGACCATGTCCACGCCGCCGCAGACGCCCGCGTGGTGATTCCGCTCCGACCCGAAGCGCGTTCGCTGAACCTGTCCGTCACCGCCGGCATCGCCCTGTGGGAGGGGCTGAGGCAGACCGGCGGCCTCGGCTAAGCCAGCGCGAGGGTCTGATCGATTCTGATCGCCTTCAGGAAATCGGCGTCGTGACTGACGACCACCAGGGCGCCGTCATAGGCGGTCAACGCCGCCTCGACCGCCGCCACCGATTCCAGATCCAGATGGTTCGTGGGCTCGTCCAGGACCAGAAGCTGCGGCGGCCGGCTTCCCGTCATGACGCAGGCAAGCGCCGCCCGCAGGCGTTCGCCGCCTGACAGCTCGCTGACCCTCCGGTGGGCGGCCGTATTGCGAAACAGGAACCGCGCCAACGCCGCCTGGGCCAGATTGGGCGATCCATCCGGATTGAGCCTCAGCCAGGCCTGGATCAGCGTCTCGTCGGGATCGAGGATTGCGGCCTCCTGATCCAGCAGCGCCGACCTCACCGGCCGCTCGACCCCGCCGCTCGTAGGATCACGCGCGCCCGCGATCAGGTGCAGCAGGGTGGTCTTGCCCGCGCCGTTCGGGCCCGTGATCGCCAGACGCTCCGGCCCCGGCATCCTTAGACTGACCGGCCCCACGATCTTGCGACCCTGAGGCGTCTCCCAGGCCGCATCGTCCAGGGCCAGGACCGTCCGCCCCGCCGCCAGTCCGCTCGACGGCATGGGAATAGACAAGGACCGGGTGCGTTCGACCCGCGCCTGCGCGCTCGCCAGAGCGGTCTCCGCCTCCGCCGCCTGGCGCGTGGCCAACAGCCGGTCGCCCGCACCGCTGGTCTCGGCCCGCTCGGCCCGTGCGCCGATCAGGATCTTGGGCATGTCGCCCTTGGCCGCCTTGCGTCGCCCGGCGGCGTCGCGTCGAGCCTTGGTTTCCGCCCGGCGCTGAGCCTGCGCGCCCACCCGCGCCAGATCGCGCTCGGCCTCAGCGAGATCCCGCACAGCCGCCTCACGCTCGGCCGCCTTGCGCGCGGCGTACAGATCATAGTTCCCGCCGTAGACCGCCGCGCCCAGGCTGGAGATCTCGACAATCCGATCCATGCGCCGAAGCAGCGCGCGGTCGTGGCTGACGACGACAACCCCGCCGTCCCAGCGGCCCAGCAGATCAACAACCAACCGGCGCGCCTCTGCGTCGAGATGATTGGTCGGCTCGTCCAGCAGGATCAGGTCCGGCCGGGCCATCGACAGACCTGCAAGTCTCAGCCGTGTCTGCTCTCCTCCGCTCAGATCCCGGGTCAGCCGATCCAGCGCCAGGCCGGCGAGGCCGACCGCCTCCAGCGCTTCGCCCAGTCGCGCCTCCAGCGTCCAGTCCGCTTCGGCCAGGTCGTCGGCGGTCCCCTCGCCCGCCAGCACACGGTCGATCACCGCCATCGGCGCGACGACGCCCAGGGCGGCTGCAACCGTCTCGCTCGGCGCAGGATCCCGGCGCTGGTCCAGCACGCCCACAGTGCCTGAACGCGTCGCCACGCCTTCGGCCGGCGCCTGTGCGCCCGCGACAAGACGCAGCAAGGTGCTCTTGCCTGCGCCGTTGCGGCCAACGATTCCGGTACGTTCCCGCCCGAAGGCCAGGCTCAGATTGTCGAAGAGGGTGGCGCCGTCAGGCGTCCGTGCGGCGACCTTGTCGAGTGTCGCGAATACGCACGGGGACGCGTTTCGGCTTGGGCTGATTGGCATGGAGAATCACGAGCAGCATGGCGGACAGGGCGGAACCGGTGGCCAATGCGATGATCATGATCGTCAAACCTTCTGCTCGAAACTCGTCAGAGACAGGAGGATGGGTCGTAAACCTGCGATGCGCAAGCCTCGTGTCGAACACGGCCCCGTGAAATCCGGGACGCATGGACCGACGGTCCAATGGCGAGCGCGCGCTCAACCGGCTATCAGACTGGGATGGAGAGCCGTTTCCGCATCGAAGACCCCGCCGGCGCCGCCGCCCGCCGCGAGGCCGCCGTCCAGCAACTGCGCGACGAGACCGGCATCGACGAGGTCATGATCGACGCCCTGGTCGAAGGCTTCTACGCCCGCGTCCGCAACGATGCGCTGATCGGACCCATCTTCGCCGCCCGCATCGACGACTGGGGGCCGCATCTGGCGCAGATGAAACTGTTCTGGTCCTCAATCGCCCTGTCGACCGGAGTCTATCAGGGCCGTCCCATGCCCAAACATCTGCCCCTGCCCATCGACGCCCGCCATTTCGACCGCTGGCTGGAGATCTTCGCCGAGACCGCCCGCGACCTGTGCCCGCCCGTCGCCGCCGCCCATTTCATCGAGCGCGCCCGCCGCATCGCCGCCAGTTTCGAACTGGGCGTCGCCAGCGCCAGCGGCGTGATCCTGGGCAAGGACGAGCGGTTCATCCGCCCGACCCAGGCTTGGGCCCCGGAGTAGGTCAGAACGAACGATCTTCAAGGCTATGATAGATGCGGGCCACGACGACATCCGCCCGCTCGACCCGATAC
>JBKBXN010000222.1:0-3748 GCA_046314055.1 Brevundimonas sp. | reverse complement strand
TTCGATGGCGAAACCGATGTCGCCCAGGGCGGCGCCCGGCCGGACCGCCTGGATTCCTTTCCACAGGGCGGCATAGGTGGCCGACACCAGTCGGCGGGCGGCGGGGGCTACGTCCCCGACCAGGTAGGTTTTGCTGGAATCGGCGATATAGCCGTTCTTTTCCAGCGTGATGTCGAAGTTGACGATGTCGCCGTCACGCAGGATTTCGTCCTTGGACGGGACGCCGTGGCACACGACCTGGTTTCTCGAGCTGTTTAACGCGAAGCCATAGCCATACTGGCCCTTGCTGGCCGGGCGGGCGCCGAGTTGGTCGACGATGAAGGCGTCGACCAGATCATTGATCTCAAGCGTGGTCATGCCGATCAGCGGCAACTCGTCCAGTCGCGTGAAAACGGAGGCGAGCAGCCGTCCCGACACGGCCAACAACGCGACCTCGGCGGGGGTCTTGGTCATGCCGCGCCTGCGAGTTCCGCAGCCTCGACGCCCGCAGCCCTAAGTTCCCGCGCGACCAAATCCTGGAAGCTGAGGCTCGGGTTCAGCTCGCACAGCATGCCGATCTTGATCCAGAACGCCGCCTGGCCGTTGACCGATCGAAAAGACGCCTTGCTGGCGCGGCGGAGCTGTTCATGCAGCTCATCCTCGATATTGACGATACCCACAACGCCTCCCTGGAATATATGATTTGCATGCGTTTCATATATTCCATTTCCGCACAGGGCAAGGACGGCGCGGGGATTGAGGCCGGCGTTTCACCCCCGCAACAAGGCTAGGGCCACGCTGGGTTCGGGGGAAATCTCGAAACCGACCACCGACCAGCCGGACTCCTTCGCCAAGGCCTCCACCATATCCTGGGTGAACTTGCGCGAGCTTTCGGTGTGGATCGTCTCTCCGGCCATGAAGCTGAAGCGGCTGTCGCCGACGCGGGCGACGTTTTCACGTGTGGCTTGGAGGTGCATCTCCATGCGCGACTGATCCGGGTTCCAGACGGCGCGATGGACAAAGGCTTCCAGGTCGAAATCGGCGTCGAGTTCGGCGTTGGCGCGTGCCAGGACGTTCAGGTTGAAAGCAGCGGTGACGCCCTGGCTGTCGTCATAGGCGGCGACCAGGATGGCGGGATCCTTGACCAGATCGACGCCGAGAATGAACAGCGCCCCCTCCCCCAGCATCCGTCGGGCCGCGGCGAGAAACCGCACCGCCTCGTCGGGCTCCAGATTGCCGATGGTCGAGCCGGGGAAGAAACCGATGCGCCGTCCGTGCGGCAAATCGTCCGGCAGGGGCGACAGGTGTTCG
The DNA here is from genome assembly GCA_046314055.1 of Brevundimonas sp. Lineage (GTDB taxonomy): Bacteria > Pseudomonadota > Alphaproteobacteria > Caulobacterales > Caulobacteraceae > Brevundimonas. The sequence continues at coordinate 2,458 of JBKBXN010000222.1, read as the reverse complement.
AAATCACCCAGCAGCGGCTGCACCCTCAGACCGGGATAGTCGGCGCGAATGCGGGTCGCGGCGTCCAGCAGGGCCGACTCGCTGATGTCCAGCGGCACATAGGCGCCGAGGCCGGGCACGGCGTCCAGCAGCAGACGGGTCTTCTCGCTGGCGCCCGATCCGAACTCGACCAGGACGGCGTCGGGGCCGAAATCGGCCGTCAGGGCGTCCGCGCGGTCGCGCAACAGGGCGGTCTCCTGACGGGTCGGATAATATTCCGGCAGGGTCGTAATCTCTTCGAACAGGCGCGAGCCCTCGGCGTCGTAGAACCATTTGGGCGGCACGGCCTTCTGGCCGCGCGACAGGCCCTGGATCAGGTCGCGCCGGAAGGAGGCGGTCTGGACGTCGTCGAGGCCGTCCTCGGGGGAAGGCCTGCGCTCGCGCGGGGCGTCTTCGGCTAGTCTCAGACCCATGAAGGCCCACCTCTGTTGGGGGTAGAAGAAGTTCCGATACGTAACGCGAGCATGATCGGACGGCGTGGCGAAGGCGCCGCCGCGCAAAACCATCTGATTGGCCATGAACTTGCCGTTGTACTCGGCCGCGGTGCCGGGCGTCGGCTGGAAGCCGGGGTATGGGGCGTAGGCGCTGGACGTCCACTGCCAGACCTCGCCCGACAGGTTGGAAAAGGTGTCGGGCGCCGTGGTCGCCGCATGCTCCCATTCCGCCTCGGACGGCAGGCGTTTGCCGGCCCAGCGGGCGTAGGCGTCGGCCTCGTAGAAGCTGATGTGACGCACCGGGGCGGCGGGATCGACGGGGGCGCGGCCGGTCAGGCTCAGCACCGTCCAGTCGTCGCCGTCGCGGCGCCAGTAGAGGGGCGCAGTCCAGCCCTCGGCCTTGACCGTGGCCCAGCCGTCGGCGAGCCAGAGCTCAGGCCGGGCGTAGCCGCCGTCGGCGATGAAGCCCAACCAGTCGCGGTTGGTCGTCAGGTCGGCGGCCAGGGCGAAGGGCTCCAGCCAGACCCGGTGCGCCGGGCCCTCGTTGTCGAAGGCGAAGCCTGCGCCGTCGTGGCCGATCAAGACAAGACCGCCGTCGAAGGCGACGACGTCGCCACGCGGGGCGTCCAACGGGGCCTGTCGCGGCTCGACCGTATAGGCGACCGGGTCCAGCGGCGAGCGGGACATCAGGTTCAGCAGGTCCATCAGGAACAGCTCCTGATGCTGCTGGTCATGGTGTAGGCCCAGTTCGAACAGATAGCGCTGAAGGCCGCTGGACGGCCCCTGGGCCAACCAGGCGGCCATGCGGCGGTCGATCTCGCGGCGATAGGCCAGGACCTCATCGACCGAGGGGCGGGTCATCAGGCCCCGTTCGGCGCGCGGCACCCGCTCGCCCAGGGCCTCGTAGTAGGAGTTGAATAGTTGCTGGAAGCGCGGATCGACCGGCTGGTAGTCCGGATCGGCCGACAGGATCAGGGCTTCGAAGAACCAGCTGGTGTGGGCCAGGTGCCATTTGCCGGGACTGCAGTCCGGCATGGACTGGGCCGACAGGTCCTCGGGCGACAATCCCTGGGCCAGGGCGGGCATCCCGGCGCGAACGGTCCTGAAACGCGCCACATCAGACGCCGCCCGTGTATCGGGCTCGAAGCGAGCATTCATGTCAGCCGTTCCGTCCCGCCTCAGCCCCGAAGCCCCGGCGGGCGTCGCGTCGTCCAAGCAGAACGAACGTCGCGCCTCAGCCGGGGTTCCCCTGATCTAGGAAGCGTCGGCGTGATTTCAACGCACCGGCTTGCCGCCGTGTTTGGCGTATTCCAGCCGGGCGATGGTGCGGTTGTGAACCTCGTCCGGGCCGTCGGCGATCCGCAGGGTGCGCACCGTCGCATAGAGTTCGGCCAGGGGCGTGTCGCCCGAGACGCCGGCGCCGCCGAAGGCCTGGATGGCGTCGTCGATGACCTGAAGCGCCATGCGGGGGGCGGCGACCTTGATCTGGGCGATCTCGGAGCGGGCGTTCTTGGCCCCCGCCTCGTCCATCATCCAGGCGGCCTTCAGCACCAGGAGCCGGCACATCTCGATATTGGTGCGGGCGTCGGCGACGCGCTGCTCCCAGACCGAATGTTCGGCCAGTTGTTTCCGGAAGGCGGTGCGGTTCAGCAGGCGCACGACCATCAGCTCCAGCGCCCGTTCGGCCGCGCCGATCACGCGCATACAGTGGTGGATCCGGCCGGGGCCGAGGCGGCCTTGGGCGATCTCGAAGCCCCTTCCCTCGCCGGCGATCAGATTCTCGACCGGGACGCGCACGTTCTCGAGAACCACCTCGGCGTGGCCGATGGGGCGTTCGTCATAGCCGAAGACCGACAGCATCCGCTCGACGCGGAAACCAGGCGTGTCCACGGGCACGATGACCTGCGACTGCTGGGCGTGGGTGGCGGCGTCGAAGTCGGTCTTGCCCATGACGATGGTCATGGCGACGTTCGGGTGGGCCATAT
>JBKBXN010000221.1:0-3766 GCA_046314055.1 Brevundimonas sp. | reverse complement strand
AGGGCATGCCGCGCCGCTACATCGACTATCCGGACGCCTTCACCCTGTGGAACCAGGTCTCGTCCTGGGGCTATGCGATCACGGCCTTCGGCGTGCTGGTCTTCCTGATCATGCTGGCCGAGGCCGCCATTCGTCGCCGTCCGGGCGTGGCCAATCCGTGGGGCGAGGGCGCCACGACGCTGGAGTGGACCCTGTCCTCGCCGCCGCCGACCCACCAGTTCAACGAACTGCCGGTGGTCAAGGGCGACGAGCACTAAAGCCCGTCCGTCGCCCTCGGGCCTGTTCCGAGGGCGATGGCGGACCTCAATATACGGCGAGGGCCTCGGGCGTCATGTTCGAGGCCCTTTTCGTTTCGCTGAGACCTCGAGTCTCGGGACAAGCCCGCGGCCGAGGGTGTAGAAGATGACCATAGTGACCCCGACAGACCTTGATCGCCCCGTCCTCTCGACCGCCCAGCCGGAAGATTTCTTCCAGCTGCTGAAGCCGCGCGTCATGTCGGTGGTGGTCTTCACCGCCGCGACCGGACTGGTCATGGCGCCGGGATCAATGAACCCGCTGGTCGCCGCCATCGCCATCCTGTGCATCGCGGTGGGCGCCGGGGCGGCCGGGTCGCTGAACATGGCGCTGGAAGGCGAGACCGACGCCCTGATGCGGCGCACGCGCGGCCGGCCCGTGGCGGCGGGGCGTGTCCGGAAGAATGACGCCATGGCCTATGGCGTTATCCTGAGCCTGTTCTCGGTCATGCTGCTGGGCATGAACACCAACTGGCTCGCGGCCGGTCTGCTGGCCCTGACCATCGTCTATTACGCCGGCTTCTACACCCTGCTGCTGAAGCGTCGGACGCCCCAGAACATCGTCATCGGCGGAGCGGCGGGCGCCTTTCCGCCGGTGATCGGCTGGGCGGCGGCGACGGGCCAGGCGCCGTGGCAGGCCTGGCTGCTGTTTCTGATCATCTTCCTGTGGACCCCGCCGCACTCCTGGGCCCTGGCCCTGTATTCGGCCGGCGACTACGCCAAGGCGGGCATACCGATGATGCCGGTGGCGCGGGGCGCCAAGTCCACGCGGTTGCAGATCCTGATCTATTCGCTGGTCTTCATCGCCTCGGCCGTGGCGCCGGCCCTGGTGGGCATGGGCGGGCTGATCTACGCCGTGGTGTCGGTCACCGGGGGATTGGCGTTCCTCGGCCTGGCCTGGAGGCTTTACCGCTCGCGCGCCGGCGACGAGCCGGACAAGGCCGACACGGTGGGACGCGAGGCCGCATTGTATGATGTGAAGGCCCAGGCCAAACCGGCGCGTGACCTGTTCGCCTTTTCGATCCTGTATCTGGTCGCCCTGTTCTCGGCCTTCCTGGTCGAGGCCGTGGCCGGCCTGGGAGCCTGAGCCATGCGTCTGACGCCCGAGGAACTGCGCGCCCGCAAGCGGCGCAATGTCTGGATCGCGGCGGCCCTGGTGGCCTTCATCGTCCTGGTCTTCACCACCACCGTCCTGCGTCTGCAACAGAACCAGGCGGCTGAGCGCGCCCTGCTGGAAGGCCCCGCGTCGGGCGGTTCAATGGCGGGGCCGCGATGAACAATCCCGGCCGCAAGAACCTGATCGCCATCGTCTGCGTCCTGGGCGTGATGGGGATGACGGGCGCGGCCTTCGCGGCCGTGCCGCTGTATCGGATGTTCTGCCAGGTCACCGGCTTCGACGGCACGGTGCGCCGGGCCGAGAAGGCGCCGGACACGGTGCTGGACCAGACGGTGCTGGTGCGGTTCGACACCAATGTGCGCGGCGGCCTGCCCATGAGCTTCCGCGCCGAACAAACGACCCAAAGGGTGCGGATCGGGGCGACGGGCCTGGCCTATTTCGACGTCACCAACACCTCCGACCAGCCGATCCATGTGCGGGCCGGCTACAATGTCGTGCCGGAATACACCGGCCCCTATTTCCAGAAGCTGCAGTGTTTCTGCTTCCAGGATCAGACCCTGGCGGCGGGCGAGACGCGCCAGTTCCCGGTCCAGTATTTCATCGCCCCCGAACTGGCCACGGATCGCGAGGCCAAGGGCGCGCGCGAGATTATTCTGAGCTACACCTTCTATCCGTCGGTCGATGCGCCGACGGGACCGAACGCCTGATTCGATGGCCCGACCGGGTGTGGACTTCCCCGGCGTGGGCTGCGGGCTGGTGATCCAGCGAGCCGACGGGCGGGTGCTGCTGTGCAAACGGCTGAAGGCGCCCGAGGCGGGGCACTGGAACATCGTCGGCGGCAAGGTCGATCACATGGAAATCTCCGCCGAGGCCGCGCGTCGCGAGGCCGAGGAGGAGAGCGGGCTGACGATCGGCGCGGTCGAGTTCCTGTGCGTGTCGGAAGAGATCATCCCGGCGGATCGTCAGCACTGGGTGTCGCTGATCTATCTGGCGCGCGACTTCACCGGCGAGCCGTGGCTGACCGAGCCGGACAAGCTGTCAGAGATCGGCTGGTTTGCGCTGGACGACCTGCCGCAGCCCTTGTCGGTGTTCTCGAAGACGGCGTTCGCGGCGTTGGCGGCGCGGGGATAGCGACGGCGCCCTGTCGCTATCGCGCCACTTCCCGCTGCGCTTTGTCACCGCCCGTCAGCCTCGGGCGTGTGTCCATCGAGACCGGCGGGCGCTCGTCTCGGCGGTTTGAACCTCCGAGATCGACGCCGGCGCTAAGGCGTGTTTTCGACCCCGCGCGGACATTTGAGTTGGCTGATCCAATCGGCCCTGGTCACAAAGTCAGGCTGAGGTTCCTCGCCCCGAGGTTTCGGCCTGCACCCCATCCGCCTCTGCATCCGGATCGCGGCCTTCGCTGCGGTCAAACCATCGCATCACCGGCGTGACCGTGATCCCGTGCAGCAGGATCGACATCAGGCAGATCAGTCCCACGATGGCCCACAGCCGGTCGTCGCTCTCGAACGGCGCGGCGTTCAACCCATAGGCCAGATAGTAGAAAGACCCCACGCCCCGGATCCCGAAGAAGGCCAGGATCAGCTTCTCGCGCCTCGGCCGCCTCCAGCCGATGAAGCCGATCATCCCGGTCAGAGGCCGCACCACCAGCACGATCGCCAACGCCGCCATCACATCCAGCGGCCGCAGCGGCGCCAGCAGGCCCGACGCCAGCGCCCCGCCGAACAGCACCAGCACCACCATCATCGCCATCCGCTCGATCTGCTCGATGAAGTCGTGCATCTCGACTTGGAAATCGTGGTCGCGGTCGGCGTGCCGGAACGCCAGCGCCGTGATGAACACCGCCAGAAACCCGTAGCAGTGCAGCATCTCCGTCACCGAGTATGAGATGAAGGTCGCCGCCAGGACGATGAACCCGTCGCGCGTCGCGGCCAGACGCGTGCTGACCGGAATGGTGAAGGTCAGCCAGCCGAACAGCCAGCCGATCGCCCAGCCGATGCCCAGCCCGGCGCCGATTTCCCACAGCACGCTGACGGTCAGCCACTCCACGAACCAGTCGTCCTTCTGCCCCGCCGCCACCAGGGCGAGGGCGATGGCCAGGTTCACGAACGGGAACGCCAACCCGTCGTTCAGCCCCGCCTCGGACGTCAGGCCGAACCGCACCTCGTCCTCGCGCCCTTCGCCCGGCGCCCCCACCTGAATGTCCGACGCCAGCACGGGATCGGTCGGCGCCAGCGTCCCGGCCAGCAGGATCGCCCCCGCCAGGCCGAGCCCCAGCACCGTCCATCCCAGCAGCACGATCGCCGCGATCGACAGCATCATGGTCACGCCCAGCAACCGCCAGGTCACGCCCCAT
>JBKBXN010000220.1:0-3811 GCA_046314055.1 Brevundimonas sp. | reverse complement strand
TGGATCTCGGCCGCCAGCAGGCACAGCAGCAGGCCGTCCTTGTCGGTCGACCAGACCGTGCCGTCGCGGCGCAGGAACGACGCACCCGCCGATTCCTCGCCGCCGAAACCGACGGTTCCGTCCAGCAGGCCGGGCACGAAATGCTTGAACCCGACCGGCGTCTCCAGCAGGCGGCGACCCATGCCGGCGACAACGCGGTCGATCATCGATGACGAGACCAGGGTCTTGCCCACCGCTACGTCAGGCCCCCAGCCGGGACGATTGGCGAACAGATAGGCGATGGCCGCCGCCAGGAAATGATTGGGGTTCATCAGGCCGCCGTCAGGCGTGACGATGCCGTGGCGGTCCGCGTCGGCGTCGTTGCCGAAGGCCAGATCATAGGCCGATCCGCCCTGCATCATCTGGATCAGATTGGCCATGGCGCTGGGCGACGAACAGTCCATGCGGATCTTGCCGTCGGCGTCCAGCGGCATGAAGGCCCAGCGCGGATCGACGGCGTCATTGACCACGGTCAGGTTCAGCCGGTGCCGGTCGGCGATCTCGCCCCAGTAGGCTACGGCCGCGCCGCCCAGGGGATCGGCGCCGATGCGGACCCCGGCGTCGCGGATGGCGTCCAGGTCCAGCACGCTGGGCAAGTCGTCGATATAGGCGCTCAGGAAGTCGAACCGGCCGGCTGTGGCGTAGGCCCTGTCGAACGGCACGCGCTTCACCTCGGCCAGGCCGCCCTCGATCAGCTGATTGGCGCGGGCGGCGATGGCGCCGGTGGCGTCGCTCCCGGCCGGACCGCCGGAGGGGGGGTTGTATTTGATGCCGCCGTCGCGGGGCGGATTGTGCGACGGGGTGATCAGGAGTCCGTCGGCCTGACGCGTATTGGCGCGGTTGTACGACAGGATGGCGTGAGACACGGCCGGGGTCGGAGTGAAGCCGTCGCGGGCGTCAATCAGCACCTCGACGCCGTTGCCGACCAGCACCTCCAGCGTCGTGCGCCAGGCCGGCTCGGACAGGCCATGGGTGTCGCGCCCGACGAACAGCGGGCCGTCGATCCCTTGCGCCGCGCGATATTCGGCGACCGCCTGGGCGATGGCCAGGATGTGGCTCTCGGTGAAAGCGCCGTCCAGGCTGGAGCCCCGGTGGCCGGAGGTGCCGAACACCACCCGCTGGGCCGGATCGGCCATGTCGGGCCGGCCGGATCCATAGGCGCCGAGCAGGGCGTCGAGGTCGATCAGGTCTTCCGGAAGGGCCTGGCGGCCGGCGCGAGGGTGCATGGGAATGATCCATCGGTCTGTGCGCCTCTGGGGCGCGCGAGGCGGTGTTAGGGTCGCGGGATCAGGCCCGCAACCCGAAGAATTCTTCACTGAAACCTAGTCAGGCGCCGCTGAAGGTGTCGCAGACGGACGGGTCGCCCGACTGATAGCCGCGCTGCAGCCACTCGACCCGCTGGGCCGCAGACCCGTGGGTGAAGCTCTCGGGCGAAACCTGCCCGCCGCTGCGACGTTGCAGCGTGTCGTCGCCGATGGCCTGGGCGGTCTTCATCCCTTCCTCGATGTCGCCGGGCTCCAGCGCCACCTGCCCGTTCGACACGGCGGCGGCGTTCTTGGCCCAGACGCCGGCGTAGCAATCGGCCTGAAGCTCCAGCGCGACGGAATACTGGTTGGCCTCCGCCTCGCCCTGGGCGCGCTGCTGCGCCTCGCGGACCTGAGCCGAGGTTCCGGTCAGGGTCTGGACGTGGTGGCCGAACTCGTGGGCGATGACATAGGCGCGGGCGAAGTCGGCGCCGGATGCGCCCAGTTTCGTCTCCATCTCCTGCCAGAAGCCCAGGTCCAGATAGACGGTCTTGTCGGTCGGGCAGTAGAAGGGCCCCATGGCGGACTGGCCGAAGCCGCAGCCGGTCGATGTGCCCTGTTCGTAGATGACAACCTTGGGCGGTTCATAGCCGTTCAGCTTCTGGGTCCAGACGTCGTTGATATTGCCCCCGATCACATCGACGAACTGACCGGCCTGATCTTCAGGGGTTCCGACTTGACCCTGCTGCTGCTCGGCGCCGACGCCGCCGAACTGGCTGGCCAATTGGGTGGTGGTCGCCGGATCTATGCCGAAGACCAGATAGCCGATGATGGCCAGCACCCCGACGCCGATGCCGCCGCCCGCCAGCGCCCCGCCGCCGAGACCCCGGCGATCCTCGACCCCGCCGCCGCCTGTCCGTCCGCCCTGCCAACGCATGTCCGTCCCCTGAGTCCCATCATGAAGCTAGGCCGGAACGCGGAGAGAAGGGAAGGGATGCGTCAGTTCGGTCGATCCAGCCAATCGTCGATCTGGCTCACGCCCTGGCGGGTCTGTTCGCGCCGTTCGGCCGCTCCCTCGCGCAGGCTGCGCTCCTGGGCGACGTCATACAGGGGGCGGGCGGGGGCGGCCGGCGACACGGTGGATTCGCGGGCCGCCTCGATCTGCGTCAGCCGCTGGCGCGTTTCGACCTGCTGCTGGCGGGCCAGGGCCGCGCTGGCCTCGGACTGTCGCCTCAATCGGTCGTTCTCGTAGCGATGCTGGTCGGCGATGGCCGCAGGAACCCCGCCGGGATAGGCGCCGTAGGGCGGGACATAGGGCGGCGTCTGCGCGAGGGCCGAGGTGGCGCAGCCGGCGGCGATCAGGGCGGACAGGATCATCAGACGTCGCATGGATTTGAGATGGGTAGGCGGGCGCTCGCCGCCAAGGGGCGACGCGTTCCACTTGACCGATCATGGGTCCGTGATTGTTTCAGAATTGAAATAATCAAGTTAATACAGTTGTTTGGGCCAAATTTACGATGAGTCTTGCAAGGTGGACGGCGACGGGACGCGCGGCCTCTGGTCTAGCGGGACATCGTCGCCTCCGATCAGGAGCCAGGAATGTCGGTATCATCCGCATCCTCGGCCTCTGCCGGTCTGTCGCTTCAGGCCCTGCGCGACCTGTTCCAGACCCAGAGCGCCGAATCCACTGGGCAAACTTCGCCCAGCGAGGGGCTGTTCAGCCCCAGTCAGGGGACTTCATCGTCCCCACCGCCGTCCGGACCACCCCCTGCCAGCTCTGCCGCTAGCAGCCTTAGTTCGGACACAATGTCCGCTCTGCTCGAAAGCCAGGAGACGGCCTCGACCGGGAAGGACTTCGTCAGTGGTCTGATCTCGGACCTCGATTCCGACGGGGACGGCGGCTTGAGCCTGACCGAGGTCGGGACGGCTCTGGGCGTCTCCGACACGTCGGAAATCTCGGACGCCTTTGCTGCTCTGGATACGGACAGCGACGGCGTGATGAGCGCCGACGAGATGGAGTCCGGTCTGCAGGCCATGGGCCCGCCGCCCGGTGGACCGCCTGCAGGCGGCGGCGCGACGGCGGCCTCGACGGAGGAGACCGCCGAGACCGTGTTCGACGCCGCTGACACCAATGAAGACGGCACGGTCAGCCTTGAAGAGTTGATGGCGTCGCTGCAGCAAGATGACTCCTCCAGCATAAGCGACACCTTCGCCGCGGTGGACACTGACAGCGACGGCGGTCTCAGCCTCACCGAACTGACCTCGGCCTTCGAGTCCATGAGGGCCAAACAGGTCGAATCCTACGGCAGCTGGGCGTCTGAAGAGGCGACCGGCAGCCTGATGGCGGCGGCCTGACAAAGAGATCGGCGGGGCGGCGACGCTCCGCCGGTTGCCTTCACGGCATGGCCCAGACGGAGGACCGCTTGATCTCCTGATCCTCCAGCTCTCGCGTCGTGGGCACGCTGTATTCGGCCAGGAAATCCAGGCCCGAGCGGGGAAAATAGGTGCGGCCGGGATCGCCGATCAGC
>JBKBXN010000219.1:0-3882 GCA_046314055.1 Brevundimonas sp. | reverse complement strand
ATGCGTTTGACGATGGCCAGGCCCAGGCCCGTGCCCTTCTCGCGCGTGGTGACATAGGGTTCGGTCAGACGATCGCGGTCCTTGGCCGGCAGGCCGACCCCGTCGTCCTCGACCACGAAGGTCGCCGTGCCGTTTTCAACGACCAGCGAGGCGATGATGCCCTCGGCCTCTGACGCCGCGTCTTCCCCGGCGGCCAGACGGCGAGCGGCGACGGACTCGCCGGCGTTCTTCAGAATATTGATCAGGGCCTGGCCCACCATGCGGGCGTCACAACGCAGCGTGGCCTTGGGCAGGGGCTCGTCCATATCCACCACGATGTCGGCGGCGGCGACCCGTTGGGCGAACACGGCCTCGCGCAGCATTTCCGCTGGATTGGCCGAACCGAAACGCGGCGCCGGCATGCGAGCGAAGGACGAGAACTCATCCACCATCCGGCCGATGTCGCCGACCTGACGGATGATGGTGTCGGTGCAGCGGTCGAAGATCTCGACCTCGTCCACCTTGTCGCGATATTTCCGTTTCAGCCGCTCAGCCGACAGCTGGATCGGCGTCAGGGGGTTCTTGATCTCATGGGCGATACGCCGGGCGACGTCACGCCAGGCGGCGTTGCGTTGCGCAGTGACCAGCCGGGTGATGTCGTCGAAGGTCAGGACCATCTCGCCGCCCTGCCCGCCCTCGATCCGGACCCGCAGTCTCTGCGTCTCGCCGCCGCGGCTGACGTCGATGTCTTCTTCGATATGGGCCTCGACCCGACCGACCAGGTCGCTCAACTCGGGCGAAAGCGCCGCCAGTTCGTGGCCCAGGACCTCGTCTTCTTCAATATGCAGCAGTTGCAGGGCGCTGTCGTTAATCGCCGACACCCGCCCACGCCGGTCCAGACCGATGACCCCGGCGCTGACGCCTGACAGCACGGTTTCGATGAAGCGGCTGCGGTTCTGGGCTTCGTCGCTGGCCGCCTTCAACGCGGTCTGTTGCGCCTGAAGATCGCCGGTCATGCGATTGAAGGCGTCGGACAACAGGGCGATTTCGGCCGGTGCGCCCTCGCTGTCCACCCGGGCGCTGAAATCGCCGCCCGCCACCTGGTCCGCCGCCTGCACCAGACGCCCGATGGGGGCCGATATGCTGCTGGCCGCCGACATGCCCAGCCAGACGGCGCCGACCAGAACCAGCAGCGCCGTCTCCAGATAGCTGAGGATGAAGGCGGACTGGATCCGCGACCGGCTTTCCTTCGCCTCGTTATAGGCTTCGATAGACTGGAGTGAGGCGTTCATCCGCGCGACCAGCCCGTCCTGCAGGGGCCGAACCAGATAGAGATAGGCGTCGCCATAGGCCGGAAGGGCGATGATGGATCGAACCGTGTCGGGGTTCTGCGTCACGTCGGTCGGCGGTTTTCCACCCTGGGCCGCGTCCTCCAGATAGGTCCGGGGGGGCGCTAAATAGGGCGGCGCGTCCGGCCGCTCCGCACGCGCCAGCACCTGTCCGTCGCCGTTCAATATGTAGATGGCCGGATAGCCGAAAATTTCCCCGACCTGAGCTAGGGCGTCGTTAAATTGAATGCGGTCGTCGAACAGGCCTCGCGCGCTGTTGAGCTGATCAGAGATCGTCACCAAATCCGCGTCCACCGTTGTGGCGACGTCGCGGATATAGGCGCGCCCGACCACAGCGCCGTTCTCGACCGAAGCCTGAACATTCTGGCTGAACCACTGATCGACGCCCCGCGTCACCAGAAGGCCGAACACCAGGGCGATCAACACCGCCGGAATGACGGCCACCATGGAGAACAAGGCGACGAACCTCAGGTGCAGCCGCGACCCGGCGTCGCCTGTGCTGCGCGCCAGGGTCAGGACCCGCCGTCCAACGATAAAGGCCAGACCCGATATCAGGACCAGGTTGGCCAGCAGGACGAACAGCACCACCTGGCTGGTCGATCCGCGCGCCGCGCCCGAGGTCGCGCCCGGCGCCGCCGCCACAAGCCAGACCGCCGCTGCTGTGATCACGACCGCGATGAAATAGGCGAATCCGAACCCCGCCCGCGCCCGCTCTGCGTCCAACCGCCCCCAGAACGACTCATCGACCGACACAGGGTCGGTTGGAGCGGCCGCAGGTGAAGGCGTATCCGTCATGCCACAGCAGTGTTCACTAACTGTGGCTTATCTTCAACAGCCGACTTGTTCACATTCGGCAAAATCTCGCGCCAAAGCTCCGTCATGGCCGCCTCAACGACCGGCGGCCCGTCCAGTCGGCAAATTCTTGCCTTGGCCTCGCGGCGGTGTTGCGGATCGGCCGGCCAAGGCGCCTGTTCGATGTACCAGCCGAGGTGTTTGCGGAACATACGCAGACCCAAGGGAAGTCCGTAGAATTCCACCGACGCCCGCAAATGCTCTACGACTATGGCCAATCGCGCTTCAGGCCCAGGTTCTTCCAGCGAGACCCCGTCGCTCAGCGCTCGTTCCAGGTGCGCGGCCAGCCAGGGTCGTCCATAAACCCCACGACCCAGCATCAGACCATCCGCCCCGGATCGCTCCAGAGCCTGGCGCGCGTCATCGGCGGTCAGAATGTCGCCGTTGACGATCACCGGTATGCCGACCGCCGCCTTGACCTCGCCCACCGCGTCCCAATCGGCCACGCCGGTATAGAACTGTTTGCGGGTGCGGCCGTGAACCGTCACCGCCTTGACTCCGATCTCTTCGGCCCGCCTGGCCAGTTCGGCGGCGTTGCGACTGTCGTCGTCCCAGCCCAGCCGCATCTTGACCGTCACCGGACGGCTGGTCGCCTGCACCGCCGCCTCCATGATCCGGCAGGCCAGGTCCGGTGTCCGCATCAGAGCCGACCCGGCGGCGGAGCCTGTGACCTCCTTGGCCGGACAGCCGAAGTTCAGATCGACGATGTCCGCGCCCGCCTTTTCCGCCATGCGTGCGCCCTCCGCCATCTGGCCCGGATCGCGCCCGACCAGCTGGATCACCGTCAGCGGCAGGCCGGCCCCGACCGCCGCGCGTCGCACCACGTCGGGGCGTTCGCGCGCCAGCTCCTTGGCCGCCACCATCTCGGTCGCCACATAGGCCGCGCCCAGCCGCGAGGCGAGCACGCGGAACGGCAGGTCGGTGACGCCCGTCATGGGCGCCATCAACACTTGGCCGGGAACGGTCACGTCGCCGATCTGTAAAGTCTTGGCCATTCGCGCCTTTCGCAGCATCCAACACCCTCTCGTCAAGCCTGACGGCGGCGGATTGATGTTTCGTCGCGAGACGGCGCACTTTAGAAGGCCGGCATGAGTTTCTCGGGCATCATCGTCGCGGCCGGATCCGGTTCGCGCGCCGGCGGCGACAAACAGTGGCGCGCACTCGGCGGCAAGCCCGTGCTGCGCTGGTCCGCCGAGGCCTTGCTGAACGTCGGCGCAGACGAGCTGGTGGTCGTGGTCGCTCCGGGCGCCGAAGACCGCGCGGCCGTGACACTGGCCGGGCTGTCGAACTGGCGCACCGTGACCGGCGGCGACATCCGGGCCGCATCGGTCCGCGCCGGCCTCGCGGCCCTGACCTGCGGCCGCGACCAGCCGGTGTTGATCCATGACGCCGCCCGCCCCCTTCTGGACCGCGCCGTCATCGACCGGTTGATCGCGGCCTTGGCCCACGCCGACGGCGCCCTCCCCACCCTGCCCGTGGCCGACAGCCTGCGGCGCGGCGAGAACGGACTGATGGCCGGCGGGGTCGAACGCGACGGCCTGTGGCGCGCCCAGACGCCCCAGGCCTTTCGGCGCAATACGATAGAAGCCGCCTACGCCGCATGGCCCCCAACAGAGGCCCCCACCGATGAGGCTGTGGTCGTCCAACGCCACGGCGGTCGCGTCGCCCTGGTCGAGGGCGATCCCCGTCTGATGAAACTGAC
>JBKBXN010000218.1:0-4005 GCA_046314055.1 Brevundimonas sp. | reverse complement strand
CTGCTGGGCCGGATCGACGCCGCCCGGCCGGCCGAAGCGGCGGCGCGCGTTCCGGTCTTCCTGAAGATCGCGCCCGATCTGGTCGCTGACGAGGTCGGCATGATCGTCGAGGCCTCTCTGGCGCACCGGATCGACGGCCTGATCGTGTCCAACACCACTCTGGAACGCCCGGAGACCCTTCGATCTCTCGACGCAGGGGAGACGGGCGGCCTATCCGGCGCGCCGATCCGCCCCTTTGCGGAAAAGGCCCTGCGCGCCGCCGCCGAGGCCGCACAAGGCCGCCTGCCCCTGATCGCCGTCGGCGGGATCGACAGCGGGGCCGAAGCCCATGCCCGCATCCGCCTGGGCGCCTCGGCCGTCCAGATCTACTCGGCCCTGATCTACGAAGGCCCGGGCCTGGTGGCGCGGATCAAGCGGGATCTGGCGGCGCGCCTTCGCGCGGATGGATTTTCTTCGATTTCAGAGGCTGTCGCCGCCGCCCGTTGACGGAGCGTTAGGCCCGCTTGGTGTCTAATGCGCGCAAGCGAACGAACACGGTTCGCATTGCCGGAAAGCTGGATGTCCAAGACGCCCACCGACGAGATCGCCGACAGCGGCTGGGCCGTGGCCGCCCGCCACCGTCGCGGCACGCTGCTGCAGCGCGTCGGCATGGGCGCCGCCGTGGGCCTGGTCGTCATGCCCATGGTGGGCTGGCGGATCTGCCTGACCTGGTTCGCCGCCTATCTTTTGGTGCAGGGGCTGGAACGGCTAGCGCTCCCTTCACCGCGCCGGAACACAGCCGAAATTTCCCTGAGGCGCAGGGCCACGACCTGCCTGATCCTGTTCGCCAGCGCCTCGGTGTTCGGCAGTCTATCGATTCCGATGTGGCTGATCGGCGGTCCGATGGGCGGCGTCTGTGCGGCTCTGATGCTGCCGGCGCTGATGCTGTTCTCAATGATCAATTCGCCGCGGTCCAAGTCGGTTCTCGCCGCCTCCCTGGCGCCGCCGATGCTTTATCTGCTGGCGGTTCCCTTCCTGGCCGCCGCCTTCGGCGCCCCGCCGCCCATGGTGATGACGGCGGCGGCCGCCGTCATCCTGGTCGCCTTCTTCACCATCATCAGCTGGCAGCGGATGAGCGAAGCGACCGAAAGCCAGATGCGCGCTCGCGCCGAAGCCGAAGCCCTTCGTCTCAAGGCCGAGCAGGATCTGGTCGCGCATACCGCCTTCCTCGCCGCCATCGGCCATGATCTGCGCACCCCCATCGGGGCGATCCTGACCGGCGCCGCCGAGCTTCAGAGCCTGCACCCGCAGTCGAGAGCCACCACATTTCTGATCACCGACGCCGGCCTGATGATGAAATCCCTGCTGGACGACCTGCTGGATCACACCAAGATCGGCGCCGGACGAATGACGGTCGAGGCCGTCGATTTCGATCTGCGGGCCATGCTGGCCCAGACGCTTCGCCTTTGGCGCGGTCCGGTCGAGGCCAAGGGGCTGAAACTGCGGGTCGAGGGCGCGTCGCGCATGCCGCGCGGCGTCCGGGGCGATTCCATGCGCATCCGCCAGGTGCTGAACAATCTGCTGTCGAATGCGATGAAGTTCACGCCGAGCGGCGAGATCACCTTGCGAATGGACGCCTGGCCGGAAGAACCTTCCGGCTATTGCCTGCTGCTGGAGGTCCAGGACACCGGACCGGGGCTGACCGATCAGCAGCTGACGCGGTTGTTCAATCCTTTCGACCAGACGACCGACGGCGTCAGCGCCCGTCACGGCGGATCCGGCCTGGGCCTGGCGATCAGTCGCGACCTGGTCGAACTGATGGGCGGCCGCCTGACGGCGCGCAGCGCCAAGGGTCAGGGCGCCTGTTTCACCGTCTCCCTGATGCTCCCGCGCACCGATGACGTCGCCGCAACGCCGATCCCGATCGACGAAAGCCGCCTCGACATCGCTCAGGCCCTGACGTCGCAGGACAGGGCCCGGCCGACGCCTGCCGCAGACGTCCCCGTCGTTACGCCTGAAGACGATCAGGACCGCCCCTTGCGCGTGCTGGTCGTGGACGACCACGACATCAATCGCCGCGCCGTGCAGTTGATCCTCCAGCCGCTGGGTTGCGACATCGTCACGGCCGCCGACGGTCTGATCGCCCTGGAGCGCTGCGCCGAAACCGTGTTCGACGTCATCTTCATGGATGTCCGCATGCCGGAACTGGACGGCCGCGAGACCACCCGGCGTCTGCGCGCCGGCGGGGGTCCTAACGCCCGCACCCCCGTCGTCGCCGTCACCGCCGACACCGCGCCCGAAGACGTCGCCGCCTGCCAGGCCGCCGGCATGGCCTATTTCGTCTCCAAGCCCCTGACGCCGCCGGCGCTGCTCGGCGCCTTGCAGCATGTGCTGGACGAGACGGCCGCTGCGGCCGAAACCGTCGCCGCCTGATCTCTGACGGCGGCGACCAGCCGTTCGGCCTGGTCCGGCTCGCGCAGCTCGCATTCCCACACGGTCAAAACCCGCCAGCCCGCCGCCGCCAGATCAGCGGCCACACGGGCGTCGCGCGCGCGGTTGCGGCCGATCTTGGCGATCCAGTATTCGGCATTGGCCTTGGGGCGCCGCGCGCCGCGGGGACAGTCGTGGCCGTGCCAGAAACAGCCGTGCACGAACAGCGCGACCCTGCGCCCCTTCATCGTCACATCCGGCTTGCCGGGCAGACCCATGCCGCCCAGCCGATAGCCGATCCCGGCCGCACGCAGGATCCTGCGCACGGCCAGTTCCGGCGACGTATCCCGCCCCTTCACGCGGCGCATCACGGCGCTGCGTTGTTCGGGCGTGAAGACGTCGGTCATTCGTTCATCAGATCAGAGCTGGGCCAGCAGATGTTCGGCCGAGGAGACCTTGAACTCGCCGCCCTGTTCGATGTTCAGCTGGGCGACCACGCCGTCCTTGACCAGCATGGAATAGCGCTGCGACCGCTGGCCCAGGCCAAAGCCCGAACCGTCCAGCACCAGACCGAGTTCGCGGGTCAGGTCGCCGTTGCCGTCGGCCAGCATGACGATGGACTCGTCCTCGATGCCCTGGCTCTCGGCCCAGGCCTTCATGACGAAGGCGTCGTTGACCGAGATACAGGCGACCACATCGACGCCCTTGCCCTTGATGGCTTCCAGATTGTCCTTGAAGCCCGGCAGATGGCGAGCCGAGCAGGTCGGGGTGAAGGCGCCCGGAACGGCGAACAGGGCCACGGTCTTGCCGGCGAAGATGTCGGCGGTGTTGACGGGCTTGGGGCCTTCGGCGGTCGCCTGGGCGAAGGTCGCGTCGGGGATGCGGTCGCCGATCTGGATGGTCATGAGGTCTCTCCGCGCGGGGTTGGTTGGATGCGCCCGAGACAGATAGACGCCCCGGCCGCCGCCGCAAGCATCAACGCCTTGCGTCGGGGCGTTTCGCACCCGATGATATGGTTATCATGACCGACGCCTCCTCCCTGACGGGCCGTCTCCTGGTGGCCATGCCCGGCATCGGCGACTCCCGGTTCGAACACGCCGTCATACTGATCTGCGCCCATGGGCCGGATCACGCCATGGGCCTGCGCCTCGACAGCCCCGCCCAGGGCGTCGATCTGAAGACTGTGCTGGACAAGCTGGACGCGCCGGCGCCCGAACAGGCGATTGGCCGCCCGGTGCTGATGGGCGGGCCGGTCGAGCGTGAACGCGGGTTCGTGCTTCACACCGACGACTGGGGCGTCGGCGCCGACACCCTGCCTTTCGGCGACGGCCTGGCCATGACCGGCACGCGCGAAGCCCTGGCCGCCATGACGGACGTCGTCGCCGGCCCGCGTCGCTCGACCCTGCTGCTCGGCTACGCCGGCTGGGGCGAGGGCCAGTTGGAGGATGAGCTGGCCGAGAACGTCTGGCTGACCGCAGACGCCGACCTGGATCTGATCTTCGACGGCGATCACGACTCCAAATGGGCGCGCGCCCTAGCCCAGATGGGCGTCGACGCCGGCCGGCTGTCCAGCCAGGGCGGGCGCGCTTAAGACAC
>JBKBXN010000217.1:0-4025 GCA_046314055.1 Brevundimonas sp. | reverse complement strand
AAAGGAGGGCCGCCAGCCGGAGCGCGTGTGGAAAACGACCGCGTGGGACGACGACTGCGCCGAAACGGTACTTAAAACTCCAACCCCGGGTGCAGACCCGGCGTCCCACGCCCTCCCCGAACTTCGCTGGTCCGCCGCGAAGCCGAAGCCAATTCACCCAACCGAGAAAGGCCCCCAATGCGTCCTCGCCGCCCCGCCCGCGCCCGCCAAGACCAGTTGTTCGCCTATGCGCTTCAGCGTCATCGGCTGGAGCTGATCGCCGCCGGCCGCGCCGAACCCCTGACCGAGCGTGAACGCCTGTTCCTGCGGCAGGTCCAGGCCCGCCGCCGACCGGCCTATGCCGACTATATCGTTCCCGAACCCCTTCTTCGGGCCGAGGCCGGCGCCCTTCGGGTTGAGCGGGAGGCCCGCGCCGCCGTGGAGGAGACGCCGCGTCACGACCTCAGCCCGGCTTTCTGAAACGATAGACGAACTGGTCGGTCTTGCCGCGAATGGCTTCGTCGAAGACGTTCAGGCTGTGGTCGTCGGCCGGATTGGCCACGGCCGCGCTCTCGCCTTCGAAGACAAAGCCCGCCGCCTCGACTTCGCGCTTCAGATAGTCGCCTTCGATCCGGTGCAGGGTCTGGACCGCCGAGATCCCGGTCCCCGCCGCCGCCTGGTGATCAATCAGGATATAGCGGCCGCCGGGCTTCAGGGCCGCGAACACCGCCGCATTCATCTTGGCCACATCGGTGTTGAAACCGGGGATGTGGAAGTCGTGATATTCCTGGCTCATGAAGACCATGTCCAGCGGCTGGTCATAGGTCATGGCGTCCAGCAGGCCGTTGACCCGCGTCACATTCGGATAGGCGGCGACCAGGGCGTCGGCCATCGGGTTCTCCCGGGCCATGGTCCGCTCGGGCACGAAGGCGTAGACCCGGCCCGTCGGCCCGACCACGTCCGAGAACAGGCGGGTGAAATAGCCGGCGCCGGGGCGCACATCGGCCACCTTGTCGCCCGGCGCCAGTTGGGCGAAGGCCAGGATTTCGGCCGGATGACGCAGCGGATCGCGCGCGACCTCTTCCGCCGGACGCTTCGGATCGGCGACCGCATCCGTATAGAGCGAGATATAGGCCGGCGCGCCCAGATCGGCCGACGCCTCCTGGACGACGATGCGCTCGCCGCCGTCGGACGCGACGATGATACATCCCGACAGCCCCGCCGCCAGGGCCAGAACCGCCGCGCCCGTCGCCCATCGTCTCATCATCGCCGTCTCCCTGGATTTGTCGCGCCTGATTTCGTCGCGCCCGATTTCGTTGCGATAGGCTCGCATTTCGTCGATCCGCGCAAGCCGGTATCACGCTGGAAACGATCCGACGCATCACGCGATTTGCGCCCCGCCCCCGGCGGCGCTAGTCCCACGCCAGGTTTTCAAGGTTCCGCCATGCTTCCCTATCAACCCGCCCCCTTCCCGCTCGCCCGGCCGCGGCGTCTGCGCGCCAGTCCCTGGGTGCGTCGTCTGGTCGCCGAGACCGTCCTGACCCCGGCCGACCTGATCTGGCCGCTGATCGTCCACGACGGCGCCGAGGACCGCGTCCCCGTCGCCTCCATGCCCGGCGTCTTCCGCCTGTCGCCCAAGGCGGCCGCCGCAGCGGCGGTCGAGGCGCGCGACCTGGGCATTCCGATGCTCGCCCTGTTCCCCAATGTGGACGGCGCCATCAAGGACGCGGTCGGCACGGGCGCCACGGATCCCGACGGCCTGATCCCCGACTGCATCAAGGCCATCAAGGACGCCGCGCCGGAGATCGGCGTCATGACCGACGTGGCGCTCGACTGCTACACCGACCACGGCCATGACGGCGTCATGGAGGGCGACCGGATCGTCAACGACGCCAGCCTGGACCGGCTGGCCGAACAGGCCTTCATCCACGCCCACGCCGGCGCCGACGTGGTCGCCCCGTCCGACATGATGGACGGCCGCATCCAGGCTGTGCGCGAGGCGCTGGAGGCCAACGGCTTCCACGACACCCTGATCCTGTCCTATGCGGCCAAGTTCGCCTCGGCCTTCTACGGCCCCTATCGCGACGCCGTCGGCTCCTCGACCGCGCTGAAGGGCGACAAGAAGACCTATCAGATGGACTACGCCAACTCGGACGAGGCCCTGAAGGAGGTCGCCATGGACCTGTCGGAAGGCGCCGACGCGGTCATGGTCAAGCCGGGCATGCCCTATCTCGACATCGTCCGCCGCGTGTCCGAGACCTTCCGCGTCCCGACCTTCGCCTATCAGGTGTCGGGCGAGTACGCGATGATGCAGGCCTCCATCGCTAACGGCTGGCTGGATCACGACCGCGCCGTTCTGGAGACCCTGCACGGGTTCAAGCGCGCCGGCTGTGCGGGCGTCCTGACCTATTTCGCCCCCCAGGCTGCGCGGCTGCTGGGCTGATGCGGCCTAACGTCCAAATCCGCGAGGCGACCCCCGCCGACATGGCGGCGATCACCGCCATCTATGCCGAAAGCGTCGCCAACGGACGCGGCACCTTCGAGCTGGAGCCGCCGGACGAGATCGAGATGACGGCCCGGTTCGCTTCGGTCCAGGCCCTGGGCCTGCCCCGGCTGGTCGCCGTGATCGATGGGGCCGTGGTGGGCTACGCCTACGCCGGCCCGTTCCGCACCCGCCAGGCCTATCGCTACATGGTCGAGGACTCGATCTATGTCGCCCCCGAAGCCCGGGGCAACGGCGTCGCCGGCGCCCTGCTGGACGAACTGATCGTCGCTTGCGAAGCCCTGGGCCTGCGCCAGATGGTCGCCGTGATCGGCGATTCCGACAACGCCGGCTCCATCGCCCTGCACCGCGCCCGCGGCTTCGCCGACGCCGGAATCTTCAAGGCGGCGGGCTGGAAACATGACGACTGGCGCGACGTCGTCTTCATGCAGCG
Source organism: Brevundimonas sp. (assembly GCA_046314055.1). Classification (GTDB taxonomy): domain Bacteria; phylum Pseudomonadota; class Alphaproteobacteria; order Caulobacterales; family Caulobacteraceae; genus Brevundimonas. The sequence goes on along the minus strand of JBKBXN010000217.1, from coordinate 1,110 downwards.
CGAGCTGGGCGCGGGCGGACAGACCCCGCCGGACGCGCCGGGCCTGCCGCTGGTGGACAAGAAGCCGGCGCGGTGAATGACACGGGCGATACATTGCGGCGCCGGGTTGCAACGCCTATCCTCGGCGTCGTGAAGATCGTCTCGTCCCTTCTGCTGCTGATCGGCGCCCTGGCGGTGCTGACCCTGGGCGCCGTCGGCGTCTCGGCCGGGCCGGCCATGGCCGAGGCGCCCTGTCACGAGACCAGCCCTGACACCCGTCACGCCGCGCCGGACCAGGCGCCCGCTCACCAGAACAAGGCGATGAAGGCCATGGCCTGTTGCGCCGCCTGCGTCACGGCGCCGGCGCTGGAGCCTGTTTCCCGTCCCGGCCCGACGCTCGCCCCGGTTCGACTGAACGCCCCCCTGTTCGACCTGCCCGCAGGCCGTCGGCTCTCGCCCGAACCCGGCCCGCCCCGCCTCCTGATCGCCTGAACCCACGCGCCCCTCGCGGCGCCCTCAGTCACGATCAATCAAGGAGGCCATCATGGCTCCCCATAAGCTCGCCGGCGCCCTCGCCGGCGTCTCCCTGCTCGCCCTCGCTCAGGCCGCGAACGCGCAAGACCATTCCCACCACCAGACGGCGCCAGCCGCCGATCCTCACGCCGGCCACGACATGGCCGCCATGCCCCACGCCATGACCAGCCCCTACGGTCCCTGGCCCATGAGCCGGGACGCCTCGGGCACCAGCTGGCAGCCCGACTCCGGCGAGCACGCCGGCATCCACACCGTCCGGGGCGACTGGACGGTCATGACCCACGCCCTGCTCAACCTGACCTACGACACCCAGTCCGGGCCGCGCGGCGGCGACAAGACCTTTGTCTCGGGCATGCTGATGACCACGGCCCGTCGTGACTTCGACGACGGCTCGACCCTGAACCTGCGCGCCATGCTCAGCCCCGACCCGCTGATGGGCAAGTCCGGCTATCCCCTGCTGCTGGCCGCCGGCGAGACGGCACGCGCGGCCGAGATTCTGGGCGCGTTGCCGCCGGCGGGCGAGGCCGCGCTGGCCGGGGCCGCCTGGCCGCGCTTCGGCGAATTGCCATGGCCCTTCGCCGCGCCACCTGCGGATTT
>JBKBXN010000216.1:0-4136 GCA_046314055.1 Brevundimonas sp. | reverse complement strand
GACGCCCGTTTCCTGCCTGACCGCTATGTCGAGGGCACCTGCCCGCACTGCGGCCATGTCGGCGCACGGGGCGACCAGTGCGACAACTGCGGGCGGTTGCTGGACCCGACCGATCTGATCGATCCCTATTCGTCGGTGTCGGGCTCCAAGAACCTGGAGGTGCGCGACACGCGTCACCTCTATCTGCTGCAGACCAAGATCGAGCCCCAGATCCGCGCCTGGGTTGACGGCAAGACCGGCTGGCAGGTGCTGGCCAAGTCCATCGCCTACAAGCATCTGGACGAGGGGCTGATCGACCGCGGCATCACCCGCGACCTGGCCTGGGGCGTGCCGGTGCTGAAGGACGGCTTCCCGCGTCCGGGCATGGAGGACAAGGTCTTCTACGTCTGGTTCGACGCCCCCATCGAATATATCGCCGCGACCGAGGAATGGGCCGAGGCGACCGGTGGGTCTTGGCGCGACTGGTGGCGGCTGGACGAGGGGGCCGAGGACGTCCGCTATGTCCAGTTCATGGGCAAGGACAATGTCGCCTTCCACACCGTGTCCTTCCCGGCGACCATCATCGGCTCGGGCGAGCCGTGGAAGACGGTGGACCAGCTGAAGGCCTTCAACTGGCTGAACTGGTACGGCGGGAAATTCTCGACCAGCCAGAAGCGCGGCGTCTTCATGGACCAGGCGCTGGAGCTGCTGCCGGCCGACTACTGGCGCTGGCGTCTCACGGCCTATGGTCCCGAACACGCGGATTCGGCCTTCACTTGGGAGGATTTCCAAGCCTCGACCAACAAAGACCTGGCCGATGTGCTGGGGAATTTCGTCAATCGGATCGTCAAGTTCGCCGAGTCCAAGTTCGACGGCGTCGTGCCCGAAGGCGGCGAGGCCGGGCCGGTCGAGATCCAGCTGGAGGCCGACATCAAGGCGGGCATCGCCGAGGCGACCGAACAGTTCGAGGCCATGGAATTCCGCAAGGCGGCCCAGGCCCTGCGCGCTGTCTGGGTGCTGGGCAACGAATATCTACAGGTCGCGGCTCCCTGGACCGCGTTGAAGACCGACCGCGACCGCGCGGCGGTGGGCGTGCGGACAGGGCTGAATCTGGTTGCTTTGTTCGCCCGTCTGGCCGCGCCGATCCTACCATTCTCGGCCGAGAAGATCGCGGCCTCGGTGGGCGTCAGCGACCTGAGCTGGCCCGGCGCGGACGAGGATGTGCTGAATGTGTTGACGGTCGGTCAGAAGGTCGAAGCCCAAGGCGTCCTGTTCGCCAAGATCGAGGACGCCCAGGTGGCGGAATGGTCCGAACGCTTCGGCGGCGCCGAGTAAAAAGCGCGCCTCAATACCTCCCGCATGGGAGGAACGGACATCTACCCGGCGATCACCACCGGCAGGCCAGCCGCATGCCAGGCCTGAATGCCGCCCGTCAGGTTGAACAGGGGCTGCCCGTTCGGGCCGGTCGGGCCGACGAAGGCGCAGACTTGGTGGCTGCGGCCGCCTTTCAGGCACATGACGATGATCTTCCGATCAGCCGGCAGGTCCAGCGCCTCCCAGGCGGCGGGCATCTGGCTGAGCGGGGCCAGGATCGCGCCGTCGATGCGGGCGGCGGCGAACTCGTCAGGCTCGCGCACGTCGATCAGGATCGCCTCGCCGGATTGCAGCCAGACGGCGGCTTCCTCGACCGTGACGGCGGCGACCGTCATGCTGCGGGCGCCGTCGGTTCGGCGGGCGCCGGGGTCGGGCTGGTCTCGGTGCGCTTCTGGCCCAGGTGTTTGGCGGCTTCCTCGGGACTGATCTCGATGAAGGCCGGGGCCGAGGCGTTGAACTCATCCATATGGCCGGTGCGGACCACCACCTGGCGCGCGCCGTCCCAGATCATGTGGATGGCGACATACAGGACCACGACTAGGCCGACATAGCCGATCCAGCGGTAGCGGTGCAGAAGCTTGGCGATGAAGGTGGCGGCCAGACCCATCAGGGCGATCGACAGAATCAGGCCGAAGACCATGATCCAGGGGTGATCATGGGCGGCCCCGGCGACGGCCAGCACATTGTCCAGCGACATGGTCAGGTCGGCGATCATGATCTGCAGCAGGGCGGCGCCGAAGGATTTGCGCTTCAGGCCCAGCTCTTCCGGCGACGGCCCCTTGCCGTGCTCGATGCTCAGGGCCAGCTCCAGCTCCTTTTCGGCCTCGGCCTGGTCATGGGTGCGCTGCTCCTGCAGTTCGCGCCACATCTTCCAGCAGACCCACAGCAGCAGCAGACCGCCCGCCAGAAGCAGGCCGACCAGGGCCAGCAGCTGGACCGTGATCAGGGCGAAGCCGATGCGCATGACGACAGCGGCGGCCAGGCCGATCAGAATGGCCTTCTTGCGCTGTTCCTGAGGCAGGGCGGCGGCGGCCAAGCCCACGGCGACGGCGTTGTCGCCGGCGAGGACCAGGTCCATCAGAAGGACCTGGCCCAGGGCCGTTGCCTGGCTGGCGAGTTCGGGAGAAGAGAGGAATTCCATTTCCGCTCCTTAGCGCCGGTGCGGCCTTCTGTCAGCCGCGTTGCGCGCGCGCCGCTTCATAAAGTGCGACGGCGGCGGCGTTGGACACGTTCAGGCTTTCGAATCCGCCTGGCATGGGGATTTTGGCCAGGACGTCGCAGTGTTCGGCGACCAGTCGGCGGATGCCGTCGCCTTCGGATCCCATGACCAGAACGGTCGGTTGGCGGTCCAGCGCCTGTTCAAGCGTCTGTTCGCCTGTTCCGTCCAGACCGACGGCGCGCCAGCCCAGATCGGCCAGCCGTTCCAGAGCGCGCGAGAGATTCGTCACCCGGGCATGCGGAAGGCGTTCGGTGGCGCCGACGGCCGCCTTGGCCAGGGCGCCGGCCAGGGCCGGAGCGTGACGGTCCTGGACGATGATTCCCCGCGCGCCGAAGGCCAGGGCCGAGCGGAAGATGGCGCCGACGTTCTGAGGATCCGTCAGTTGGTCCAGCATGACGATGACGCCCTGGGCCGGCTCGGCCAGCTCTTCCAGCGATACGCCTTCCAGCGGCTGAACTTTGAAGGCCAGGCCCTGGTGGACGGCGCCGGCGGGCAGCATCCGGTTCAGGGCGACGGCGTCCACGACCTCGATCTTGTGGCCATGGGCCAATTTGCCCTCTTCGATCTCTGCGGCGCGATCCGGCGTGGCCAGAAGACGGCCCATGCCTCGACGCGCGGGATTCGCCAGCGCAGCCAAAACCGGGTGACGCCCCCAGAGAAAATTATCGGCGTCCGCCTTGCCCCGATCAGGCGAACGGGGCGGACGGGGGGCGTCCTCTCGTCCGGAAAACCCTTGCGCCACGGGCTTTTGACCCTTTTCGCGGGGGGCGGAAGCCCGGCTTCCAAAGATTGGTTTTTTACCGCTTTTACGGTCGTTGCGTTCTGTTTTCGACGACACTATAAGACGCCCTCCGATTTGGAGCCCCAAGGGCTTTCGGGTCTGGGCGCCCCCTCTATCCTAGAGGAGGCGACAAGCCGAAGGCTTTTGTTTCGTCCCGCTTGATTAAGGGCGGAACGAGGGGTCCATCGGTTCGACAAGGCGCGCTGGGGGAATGTCCCGAGTGGCAAAGGGGGGGGACTGTAAATCCCCTGCGTAAGCTTCGAAGGTTCGAGTCCTTCTTCCCCCACCACGCGCCTTATCGGATACGATGGATCAGGACGACGGAGAGGAACCGGCTGCGGCGTTCCCAAAGAACTTCCGCAGTCTCCGCGCGGGTATAGCACAATGGTAGTGCAGCAGCCTTCCAAGCTGAGGATGTCGGTTCGATCCCGTCTACCCGCTCCAGGTTTTTTGATCAGCATCGCGCCCCTCAACCCGGGCCATCAGGAGTTTGGCCATGGCCAAGGAAAAGTTCGAACGTAACAAGCCGCACTGCAACATCGGCACGATCGGCCACGTTGACCACGGCAAGACGACGCTGACGGCGGCGATCACGATGACGCTGGCCAAGGCCGGCGGCGCCAAGGCGATGGCCTATGCGGACATCGATGCTGCGCCGGAAGAAAAGGCCCGCGGCATCACGATCAACACCGCGCACGTGGAATATGAGACGGCCAACCGTCACTATGCGCACGTCGACTGCCCCGGCCACGCCGACTATGTGAAGAACATGATCACCGGCGC
>JBKBXN010000215.1:0-4161 GCA_046314055.1 Brevundimonas sp. | reverse complement strand
GGTTCAGCACTTCGCGCCGGTGATCCAGGAAGGCGCGCAGACAGGGCTTCAACCCCATGACGCGCGGCGTGCCGTCGGCGTCCAGCACGTTCATGTTGATCGGGAACCGGACTTCCAGATCCGACAGCTTGAACAGGCTCTCCATCAGCATCTCGGGCTCGATGGTGCGGTTCTTGGGCTCGAGGATCAGGCGGATGTCTTCCGCCGACTCGTCGCGCACATCACCCAGCAGGGGCGCCTTCTTGTGTTCGATCAGGTCCGCCAGCGCTTCGATCAAGCGCGACTTCTGCACCTGGTACGGCATCTCGGTGACGATGATTCGCCACACCCCACGCCCCAGGTCCTCGGTCTCCCAGCGGGCCCGCAGCCGCACCCCGCCCCGGCCCGTCTCATAGGCGTCCAGGATCGAAGCATGGCCCTCCACGGCGACCCCGCCGGTCGGGAAGTCCGGTCCGGGAACCAGTTGCACCAGTTCGGCCGTCGTCGTCTCGGGCCGGTCCAGCAGCATCTGGCAGGCGTCGATCAGTTCGCCGACATTGTGCGGCGGGATCGAGGTGGCCATACCCACGGCGATGCCGGACGAGCCGTTGGCCAGCAGATTGGGGAAGCCGGCCGGCAGAACGACCGGCTCCTCGTCCTGATCGTCATAGGTGGCGCGGAAATCGACCGAGTCCTGGTCGATCCCGTCCAGCAGCAGGACGGCCGCCGGCGTCAGCTTGCACTCGGTGTAGCGCATGGCCGCGGCGCTATCGCCGTCGATATTGCCGAAGTTCCCCTGGCCGTCGACCAGCGGATAGCGCTGGGCGAAATCCTGGGCCAGGCGCACCAGGGCTTCATAGATCGAGGCGTCGCCGTGCGGGTGGTATCCGCCCATGACCTCGCCGACGACCTTGGCGCATTTGCGCGCCGCCGCCTGCGGGTTCAGCCGCATCTGGTGCATGGCGTACAGGATGCGCCGGTGCACGGGCTTGAACCCGTCCCGAACATCGGGAAGGGCGCGGTTGGTGATGGTCGACAGGGCGTAGGCCAGATAGCGACGGCTGAGGGCCGTCTCCATCGGCTCGTCGATGATACGGCCGCCTTCCGGCGGCGGAGCGTGGATCGTCATGGGCCAGCGAATCGGGGATCGGAAGCGCGAAGTCTAGCCCGTTCGAGCAGGGACAGGGCGTCTATCTGTGGGAGATAATGCGCCGGAGGGTAACCGAACGCCTCCCGGCTTCGTATCTAAGTGACACCATCGCGTCAGGCCCGCCTTCATGATCCTTTTCCTGCTCTCCTATCTCGCCGGCGCCCTGACCATCGTCAGCCCCTGTATCCTGCCCGTCCTGCCCTTCGTCTTCGCCCGCGCCGGCCGGCCCTTCGTGCGTAATGGGCTGCCCCTGCTGGTCGGCATGGCGGTCACCTTCGCCGGGGTTGCGACCCTAGCGGCCCTGGGCGGCGGCTGGGCCGTGCGGGCCAATGAGGTCGGCCGCTGGATCGCGCTCGCGGTCATGGCCGTCCTGGGCCTCAGCCTGCTCGTGCCCTCCATCGGGGATCGGTTGATGCGCCCCTTCGTGGCGGCCGGTTCCTGGCTGACCGACCGCGTCGAGCGCGGCGCGGGCGATCAGGGCGACGTCCGCGCCTCGTTGGTGCTGGGCGTGGCCACCGGCCTGCTGTGGGCGCCCTGCGCAGGCCCCATCCTGGGCGTCATCCTGACCGGCGCGGCCCTGCAAGGCGCGGGCGTCGGCTCGACCGTTCTGCTGCTGGCCTATGCGGCAGGCGCCGCCACCTCCCTGGCCTTGGCCCTGCTGGTCGGCGGACGGGTGTTCAAGGCCATGAAGGGCGCGCTGGGCGTCGGCGAATGGGTGCGGCGCGGCCTGGGCGCCTTGGTGCTGATCGGCGTGGTCGCCATCGGCCTGGGCCTGGACACGGGCCTGCTGACCCGGATTTCAGCCGGAAGCACCGGCCGTCTGGAACAGGCGCTGCTCACCAGTATCGGTCGCGGCGTGCCGACGAACGCTGCGCCGGCGGACCTGGCCAACCTGCCGGTCGAGGGCCAGTTGCCCGCATTTACCGGCGCCACGACGTGGATCAACTCTCCGCCCCTGACGCCGGAACAGCTGCGCGGCAAGGTCGTGGTCGTCGACTTCTGGACCTACTCCTGCATCAACTGCCTGCGCGCCCTCCCCTACGTCCGCGCCTGGGCCGAGAAGTACAAGGACCAGGGCCTGGTCGTCATCGGCGTCCATACGCCCGAGTTCGCTTTCGAGAAGTCCGAGGCCAACGTCCGCGACGCCGTCCGCCGCCTCGGCGTCGACTATCCGGTCGCCATGGACAACGACTTCGCCATCTGGCGCGCCTTCAAGAACCAGTACTGGCCCGCCCACTATTTCATCGACGCCCAGGGGCGCATCCGCCACCACCATTTCGGCGAAGGCGACTACGACGGGTCTGAACGCGTCATCCAGCAACTGCTCAAGGAGGCGGGCGCCGCTGGCGTCGCCGCAGACGTGGTCCAGGTCCAGGCCCAGGGCGCCGAGGCCGCCGCCGACATGAGCCAGCTCGGCTCGCCTGAAACCTATGTCGGCTATGCCCGCGCCGAGAATTTCCGTTCGCCCGGCGGCTTCGCCCGGGATGCGGTCAAGACCTATGCCGCCAGTCCGCTGGCCCTCAACGACTGGAGCCTGACCGGCGCCTGGCGCGTGACACGCGAACACGCCGAACTGACGGCGGCCGGCGGTCGGGTCTCGTTCCGTTTCAAGGCGCGCGATCTTCATCTGGTCATGGCGCCCGGCGCCGCCGGTTCGGCGCCGAGGTTCCGCGTCCTGATCGACGGCCAGGCGCCAGGCGCCGCCGCCGGATCCGACATCGACGCCCAGGGCATGGGGCGCATCGACGGGCAGCGCCTGTACCAGCTGGTGCGGCAATCCGGACCGGTGCGGGAGCGCTCCTTCGAGATCGAATTCCTCGATCCGGGCGCCCAGGTCTTCGCCTTCACCTTCGGTTAGATATCCAGCAGGAGGCGCAGCTGCTTCCGGGCCAGCTGCCGTCGCTTTCTGACCAGTTCACGGCTGATGTTCAGATGAGCGGCGATCTGCTCGTCGTTCCAGTCGTCCAGGTGAAGCTTCAGCGGCTCGACCAGGCTCGCCGGAAGGGCCCTCATCGCCCGCCCCCAGGCGGCGTCGCTCTCCTGCTGGGCCAAGGCTTCCTCCGGCGAGGGCTCAGCCGCAGCCCAGGCCGCTGCGGACGGCGGCGGCAGATCGTCGTCCTCGGTCTTGATCGGAACACGGCTGGCGTTCTGGCGGTGCTGGTCCATGCAGGTGTTGTGCAGGATTCGGACCAGCCAGGCGCCAGGATTCTGGATCGGCTGTCGGTCGAAGGCCTGGGCGGCCCGGACCATGGCCGCGCTCAGCGCGTCCTCGGCGTCGGCGCGATTACCTCCACTGAGGCGCAGGCTCCGTTGCCGCAAGACATTCTGGTGCGCCATCCAGACGGCCCAGAATCGATCCAGTGACGGTCTGCGGTCCAGGGAGCGTGCGATGACCTCGGCCGGCGTCACGGATCGGCTCCGGCCTTGTCCGGCCGATCTGGCCAGGACCTCCACCGGCGGGGGTGAACGTCGTGAGGGTCCATAGGCTCTGGAATCACGCGGAGGCGGCACGACCGGCTCCGCAGGCCTCGCGTCTTCGCCCTTCTCCCCATTCCAATCTGGAAACAGCGGGACGATGGTCATGGCGTCATTCCCCTTCCCGCGAAGAAGGCCGCCAAGCCTGAACAGGCTCGCTCCCCGGCCTTCATCTCAGCCCTGGGCAGTGTCTGCCGTTAAAGCCACGGCCACAGCCTCATGCAACCTAGACGGGCGTTTCTGCTTTTTGTGAAGGCTAAACGAGCAGTCGAGGCGAATATTCCCGCCGCCTTGGCGTCTAGAACCCGCGACAGAGGCCGGACGCCCCCCGTTTGAGCGGCTTATCCAGGGCATGGGCCCGGCTGGCGGATTTTCTCCACAGCCTGTCGCGCAGCATGGTCGGTCTTTCTCGGAAAAGGCCGCTTGACGCGATGGGTCAGCCCGCCTAAACGACGCCCCTCGCCGGGGCGCACAGCCGCTTCGGCCGGGAAACGCGGGTGTAGCTCAGTTGGTTAGAGTGCCGGCCTGTCACGCCGGAGGTCGCGGGTTCGAGCCCC
>JBKBXN010000214.1:0-4221 GCA_046314055.1 Brevundimonas sp. | reverse complement strand
CTGTATCTGGCGGGCGAGGTGCTCGGGGCCAGTCGAGAGACCTGGCCGGAGTGACGTCGTCTCTCTCCCCTTCATGGGGAGGGACGATCGCGCAGCGATCCGGGTGGGGCCCGTAGGGGCGAGAGCCAGGTTCTGACTGCCCCACCCCGGCTGCGCTCCGCTTCGCCGCCCCTCCCCATGAAGGGGAGGGAGAGTCTTTACTTGCTCATCCAGGGACGGGACTTGCCGGCGGCGATGCGGGCGTTCTGTTCGCGTTGGAAACGGCCGCCGCGCGGGGCCTGGGGACGGGCGTCGAGCGCCGCCTTCTTCAGACGCAGGGCGCGCTGGACGGGGGTTTCGTCGGCGGGGGCGTCGGCGTCCGGGGTTTGATCGTCGTGGCTCATGGACCCTGACCTATCACACAGGACAGGCTTCGTCCCAAAGACGTGAAGCCGCGGCCGAAACACCGGGTTGCCGCGCATTGTTGTTAGCGCTACCAAAATGAAAACAACAGCGGATGGAAACCATGGATCGGATGAAGATGTCAGGCCGTGCGGGGCTGGCCCTGATCGGGGCCTTGGCGGTGCTGGCGGGGCCGGCGGCCGCTCAGAGCGGGTCGGACGCTCGCCCCATCGTGGTGGACGCCAAGGGGACGACGAGCGCGCGCGACCGGATGGCCGAGTTTTCGGTCGGCGCAGACTATCCGGGGACGACGATCCGCGAGGACGCCCTGGGCCAGTTGAAGACGGTGCGCGACGAGCTGGGCTTCCGCTACATCCGCTTCCACGACATCTTCCACGACGACATGGGCGTGTATCGCGAGGTGGACGGCCAGCCGGTCTATGACTGGACCCGCGTCGATCAACTGTACGACCGTATGCTGGGCATGGGGATCAAACCCTTCATCGAACTGGGCTTCACCCCCGATGCGATGAAGACCTCGGACCAGACCATCTTCTACTGGAAGGGCAACACCTCTCATCCGCGGCCGGAGAAGTGGAGCGGGCTGATCGACGCCTTCGTGCGCCATCTGATCGGCCGCTACGGCGCCGAAGAGGTCCGGTCCTGGTACTTCGAGTTCTGGAACGAGCCGAACCTGGACGGCTTCTGGGAACGAGCCGATCAGGCGGCCTATTTCGACTATTACGGACGTACGGTTCGGGCCATCAAGGCTGTGGATCCGACCCTGCGCGTGGGCGGGCCGTCGACCGCCGGCGCGGCCTGGGTGCCCGAATTCCTGGCCTATGCTGACCAGCATCAGCTGCCGGTCGATTTCGTGACCACCCATACCTATGGGGTCGAGGGCGGCTTCCTGGACGAGAAGGGCGAGGGTGACAACAAGCTGTCGCGCGCGCCGGACGCCGTGGTCTCGGACGTGCGCAAGGTGAGGGGCGAGATCGAGGCCTCGACCCGGCCGGGCCTGCCGCTGTTCTTCACCGAATGGAGCACCAGCTATAATCCGCGCGATCCGATCCACGACGACTATTTCGGCGCCTCCTATATCCTGACCAAGCTGCGCGAGAGCGAGGGCCTGGTTCAGGGCATGAGCTACTGGGCCTTCAGCGACCTGTTCGAGGAGCCGGGGCCGCAGACCAAGCCGTTCGACGGCGGCTTCGGCCTGATGAACCCGCAAGGCGTGCGCAAACCGACCTTCTTCGCCTACAAATATCTGAACAGCCTGGGCGACCGGGAGCTGCCGACCGGCGACGCGCAGAGCATCGCCGCGCTGAAGGGGGACACGGTTCAGGTCCTGGCTTGGCGCTATGAACTGCCGGATCAGCCGATCAGCAACCGGCCGTTCTTCAGGCAGGTGCGCGAGCCGTCGTCAGCGGCGCCGCTGGACATCGTCGTTCAGAATCTGACGCCGGGCGTTCACCGCGCGACGGTGCGGCGGGTCGGGTTCCAGTCCAACGACGCCTATACGGCCTATCTGGAAATGGGCGCGCCGGCTTCGCTGGACGCCGCCCAGTTGCAGCAGTTGAACGACCTGACGCGCGATACGCCCGAGGTCCGGTCCGTCACCGTCGGCGCCGACGGGCGGGGGCGTCTGAGCGTGCCGATGAAGACCTATGACGTGGTGCTGGTGGAGATCGATCCGGCCCAGCCGTAAAATGAAAACGCCCGCCGGTTTCCACCGGCGGGCGTTTGATCTTCGGCGATCTGCTGGAGGATCAGGCGTCGGCTTTGACGCCCGCCTCGGCCAGCCATTCGACGATCTTGCCCTTGGGCATGGCGCCGACCTTCATCGAGGTCATCTGGCCGTCCTTGAACAGCATCAGGGTCGGGATGCCCTTCACGCCCAGCTTGGACGGGGTCAGGGGGCTGTCGTCGATATTGATCTTGGCCACGGTGACCTGACCGCCCAGTTCGTCGGCGATCTGTTCCAGCGCCGGGCCGATCTGTTTGCAGGGGCCGCACCATTCGGCCCAGAAGTCCACCAGGACGGGGGTGGAGGATTTCAGGACGTCGGCGTCGAAGCTTTCGTCCGTGACTTTTACAGTCGCCATGAATGGCTCCTTGGGGCGCTAGCGCTCGGCCCGCGGGGCCTCACTGCTGGAGCGCGTGTTGATGTTGGCCGGAGCGTCCGGGTTCGGTCGCAGATGTGGGAGCGAATCGCGGGCAATTCAATGCTTCGTCTTGAGCGATCCCAATCTCACGACTTCTTATTCGAGTCGGGCTTTGGCTTATGAGTGGAAGCGGTTTCGGTTTTAGGGCCGTTTGACTTCGCACTCTCGTTCAGATTCGTGCGACCAGTAGAGGAGTTCGCCCCTTTCGTGCCGGATGCTGTTTTCTTCGGAGGTGCCATGTCGGGTCCAAATCCAATTTGTCAGGCAGGTGACGAATTTAAGGGGGCCTCTGCCGAGTCTGTGAAGGAGATAATCAGGCAAGGCGAGCTACGTCTACAGGCGCAGCTGCAAGCCGCTATCGCAGCCGATGGCCGCTCGAATGCCTTGGCCGCCATTCAAGCTGCCGCAGCAGCCGCGTTGATCGTCTACGCAGGTGGTGCCGGGGTCGAAGAAACCTCCGCCTTAGCGGCTTTTATGGCTGCCGCCTTCTTCATCGCCGGAGCCATTTTCGCGGCGTGGGCAGCCAGGCCGATAGCTTTCGACTTTGCAGGGTTGCATCCGTCCGACTGGGTAGAAGCCATCAAGACAAAAGAACCAGTTGATAGCGCAAGACGAGCATACGCTACTTATCTTGATGAATACCTTAAAGCTAATGATATCCGCATGGCAGAAAACGGAAATTATACAGTACGGTCCATTAAAATGCTATCCATGGCGCCTTTTGCGTCAGTCATTGTCGTGTATTTGGTGACTATCCAACCTTAGGGGACGGTCTCAATCACCAACGCCGCGTCCAGCATCGCCTGCGGGATCGGCATCAGTTTCGGGCCGTCGGTCCAGACCAGGGCGGCCTCGACCGGGCGGTCGGGGTAGAGGCGTTTCAGCACGGCGACATAGACGGCGGCCTGCAAGACATAGGCAGGATCGACCCGCTCCAGAGCGTCGGGGGCGGGGCGGTTGGTCTTGTAGTCAATGACCAGCACCCGGTCGGGCGTGACCACAAGCCGGTCGATGCGGCCGTTGATCGCCACGCTGGACGGGCCAGGCAGGGCGCCGGTCAGGGCCACCTCGGCGCGGGAGCCGGGGCCGAAAACGGGGGCGAAGCGGGCGTCGTCCAGCACCGAGAAGGCGGCGGCGATCATTTCGGCGCGCTGGGCCTCGTCCAGATCGGTCTCGCGCGCCAGCAGGCGACGGGCGGCGTCGGGGCGGTCGGCCGGCGCGATCTCGGGCAGGCGCTCCAGCAGCCGGTGGATCAGGTCGCCGCGCCGGAACCGGCCCAGGGCGGCGCCGCCGGCCGCGCTGCGGGCCAGGGGCGAGGGGGCGGGGATGCGGATCGACCCCTCCATCCGCGACGGCGCGGCGAAGCGGGCAGCGACGTCGGCGGGCGGCGGGGTGGCGGCCCAGGCGGGCAGGGTGGCGGTCGTGCGGTCTTGGGCGGTCGCGACGGGGCGGCGTTCGGGATCGACGCCGAAGCGGCGGACGCCGTTCTCGACCTCGCGCACCTGGTCGCCCAGCCGGTCGAAGGTCTCTTCGATCACCGACCACCAGCTGCCGGGCTCGGCGCCCCGGCTGGAGGCGCGGCCCATGACGATGACCCGGTCGCGGGCGCGGGTCAGGGCGACATAGAGCAGACGCAGGGTCTCGTCGTCGGTGCGGGCCTGGCGCGCCGCGCGAG
>JBKBXN010000213.1:0-4225 GCA_046314055.1 Brevundimonas sp. | reverse complement strand
CACGAAACAGTTCTTCGAAGGCCAACACCCGATGGCGGTTGTCGAGGAACAGACAGCAAAAGACTTCATATGGCCGGTCACGCAGACAGGCCTGCAGGTAATGGCGGGTGTCGGCCGGCGAATTGAGCGCCGCGCCACGGTTGAGGCGCTCTATGACCCGGAAGCCCATCTCTTCTACCGAGACAGCCGCTTCATTGAGCGACGCGGTTCCGCCGGCGCGCGTATATTCTGGAGCCGGGGCAACGGCTGGGCCTACGCCGGCCTCGCCCGTGTCCTGGCGCTCATGCCGGCCGATCATCCATCACGGCCCTACTACCTAGGTCTTTATCGCGACATGTCCCGGGCTCTGATCGACGCCCAGGGCGAAAACGGATTCTGGCCGGTCTCCTTGCTGGAGCCCGGCGGACCGCCGGAGACCAGCGGCACAGGATTCTTCGTCTATGGCCTGGCCTGGGGCGTTAACGCCGGTCTGCTGACGCCCGCACAAGCGCGCCCCGCCATCGACCAGGGATGGGCGGCCCTGTCACGCTCTGTCGGGCCGGACGGCCGGCTCGGCTGGGTGCAGCAGGTCGGCTATGCGCCGGATCGCGTCTCCGCTGAGTACACACAGTTGTACGGCGCCGGCGCCTTCCTACTCGCCGCCGCCGAGGTTTCCCAAATGGAAAGCAAACGACCTTGACCAACTGGCCTTACCAATCTACTTCATCTGCTCTCCCTCCTAGGAGTTTGCTTTGGACCCCCTCCATTTTGGTCCCCGTCGCCGCAGCCCGCGTGGGCGCGGCGACGCTTCTCCTCTGCGGCCTCTTCACGCCGTCTGATGTTAGGGCGGGGGAAAGAGGAGAAATCTACACCGACCCACCCGCGCTGAACGCCACGGTCTCCGGTCCGATCACCGCTCAAACCGAAGCCCTTCTGGATCGGCTGCTTGTGGAAAAGCGGGACCTCACGCTGGACGGCGTTCGGGTGTTTGACGCCGCAGACAAGTTTCTGCCGGGCAAGATCGCCATCGCCATGAGCCACGTCCTGGTGACCCTGCCGCCCGAGGATCCCCGGTTCGAACGTTATCTGGCGGGCTTCCGCGAACTTTCGGCGCTGACGCTGGACGACGCTAACGACAGTTGGGGCATATATTATTACATCTCCGCCCTGCACGAACTGCAGCAGGCGGGACTGCTTGACCGCGCGGTGGCGCCTGAGGTTCTGGCGCGGCTTCGTCAGAAGCTCGACTGGCGCGCCTTCGTCCGTGAGGACGACCTGACGCTGATCAATCTGCCCAACAACTACTATGGCGTCGCCTTCAGCATAGCGCGCCTGCGCAACCTGCTGGGCTGGGAAGATCGCGCCGCCAGCGAGGCCCTGTTGACCCGCACGTTGGAGCATTTTCGCACCTATTCGGGCGAGTTTGGCTTCGCCGACGAGACGGATGGAGAAGGCCGCTTCGATCGCTACAGCGTCTTGCTGATCGGGGAGATCGCCCAGAGGTTCATCGAGACCGGGGTTGAGCCGCCCGAAGAGGTTCGGGTCTGGTTGCGGCGTTCCGTCGATCTGTTGCTGCCTCGGCTGAACCTGCGCGGTGAAGGTTTCGAATACGGACGCAGCATCGGCGTCTATGGAGAAACCGCCTTCCTCGAGGTGTTCAGCGCCGCCCAGGCGCTCGGCGTTTTGACCGACGAGGAAGGCCTTATGGCCTATGCCTACGCCGCCCGCGTCGCGGCCCGTTACGTGGATTTCTGGATCGACCCGACCACCGGCTCGGTCAATCTGTGGGACGCAGGACGCAAGACCGACGCCTACCGCGGCAAGCACCGGATTCTCGGTGAGAACCTCAGCCTCGCTCATCAGTTCGCCTACACAAACGCCTTGTGGAACCGGCTCGGTTGGAAGGATCGGCGCCCCGATTCCCGTTTGGCCGATTGGATCGACCGCCAACCTCGCTCGACGACGACATGGTTCGCCAAGGGTGATTATGACCGGCTGTTGATCACCTACCGCAGCGGCGACCGGCTGATCAGCCTGCCGATCATAAACGGCGCGGCGGGCCAGCACATGAACAACCCCTATTTCCCGATTCCCTATTCGCCGGGCGTTCTGGCGGGGGCGCCGGACGAAACCTATCCGCAACTGCTTCCCCGCCTGACCCTGTCGGACGGCTCGGTGCTGATGCCGCTGGCCTATATCGCGAATGTTCAAGTCCAGACTGAAGGAGACGCAACAATCGTCACCTGGACCCAGGCGGCCCTCGACAAGATGGGGGAGAACGCGCCGATGCCGGACGCCCGCGTCTCGATCCGCACCCGCTACGAACTGAGGCCCGACCGGATCACCCGATCAGACGAAATCACGCCCGCGCCGGGCGTCGTCATCCCCCGGGCCGACATGGCGTTTGCAAGCTACTCCAGCCAGGATCGTTTTACGGACGAAGGCGTCGCATACGGACAAGGCGAGGTGGCGGGTCTCGCGGTCAGCGGCCTCGCGTGTTCCGCGGCCCCGCTCACTCAAGCGCATCGCTCGCCCGTCGGCGCTTTCCGCTCGCTGGTCCAGTGCGAGGCCGCGCCGGCGCCGGGCGTCTTGCGCACGAGATGGACCCTGTCCTTCAGACCCGGCCCTTCCCAAGCCGACCGAACGTTCACCGCACAATGACCGATCCTGTTGGAGCCCTCATGTCCCCCCTCGCCTCCGCCGCATCCGCCGTTCGGGAAGCGTCAACATGAACGAACGCGTCCACACACTCGTTTCCCCTCCTTCGGCCGCACCGTCTCACCACGCGCGCATCATCGACGCCCGCGTGGTGGTCACCTGCCCAGGTCGGAATTTCGTCACTCTGAAGATCACGACCGAAAGCGGGGTTCACGGCGTCGGCGACGCGACCCTCAACGGCCGCGAACTGGCCGTCGTCGCCTATCTGAACGACCACATCCTGCCGCTGCTGATCGGCCGTGACGCACATCGGATCGAGGACATGTGGCAGTATCTCTATCGCGGCGCCTACTGGCGAGGCGGCCCTGTGGGGATGACAGCGATCGCCGCTGTCGATGTGGCGCTCTGGGACATTAAGGCCAAGCTGGCCGGCATGCCCCTGTACCAACTGCTCGGCGGCGCCTGTCGCGACGGGGTGACGGTGTACGGCCACGCCAATGGCGCGACCATCGAAGAGACCATCGCCGAGGCGCAGCGATACAAGGCCATGGGTTACCGGGCTATCCGCCTTCAGTCCGGCGTGCCGGGCCTGAAGAGCACCTATGGAGTATCGCAGGACAAGATGTTCTACGAGCCGGCGGACGGCGCCCTGCCCAGTGAAAACCTCTGGTCCACTTCGCGTTACCTGCGTTCGACGCCGGAACTGTTTGCGGCCGCGCGTGAGGTCCTCGGCTGGGAGGTGGACTTATTGCATGACGTGCATCACAGGCTGACGCCAATCGAAGCTGGGCGCTTGGGCAAGGACCTGGAACCCTACCGCCTGTTCTGGCTCGAAGACGCCGTTCCGACCGAGAACCAGGCCGCCTTCCGAACCATCCGCCAGCATACGACGACCCCGCTAGCTGTCGGTGAAATCTTCTCCTCGATCTGGGACTGCAAGCATCTGATCCAGGAAGGGCTGATCGACTTCGTCCGGGCCACCGTGGTCCATGCCGGCGGGATTTCCCACCTGCGCCGTATCGCCGCCCTGGCGGACCTGCACCACGTCCGCACAGGCTGTCACGGGGCGACGGACCTGTCACCGGTCAGCATGGCGGCTGCGCTGCATTTCGGCCTATCGATTCCGAACTTCGGCATTCAGGAATATATGCGCCACACGGCGGAGACGGACGCCGTCTTCCCGCATGACTATGCCTTCAACGACGGCATGCTGCACCCTGGGGAGGCCCCCGGCTTAGGCGTCGATCTGGATGAGGCGAGAGCCGCGCAACACCCCTACGCCCGAGCCTATCTTCCCGTGAACCGCTTGCAAGACGGCTCCATGTTTAACTGGTGACGATCAACAGACGACGTTGAGCCTGGGTCAGTCTTTTTCGTCCACGCCCGGTCAAGCGGCGGCGGCGGCGAGGACGAGGTCGGGTCGGATGCTTGCGGCCTGCTCCGTCGTCAGACGCGCGCCGCGCGAGAAATTGGCCCGCCCCGGCCCCTTGGACCTGAAGGTGGCGAACCGGACCTCTTCAGGCTGAAGCATGGTGCGCGGATTGCCGTCGCGGCCCGTGTACCACATCTCGGTCCAGCCGGCCGGGGC
>JBKBXN010000212.1:907-4261 GCA_046314055.1 Brevundimonas sp. | reverse complement strand
GTTCAGACCATCGCGGGTGTCGGCGGTGACCAGCGCGATCCGGCGCACGCCGCGCGGTCTCAAGCCGTCGATGACCGCAAATCCGTCGGCCCCGTCGCCCAGGTGCAGGTCCACTACGGCGGCGTCGAACGGTCCTTGCGCCTCCAGCGCCGCCTCCACCCCGGACGCCAACGTCGGCCGGGCGCCCCATCGCGTCAGCAGGGCGTCGAGGGCTTCCAGGATCACCGGCTCGTTGTCCACGCACAGCACCCGCAGACCCGCCAGGGGCAGTCGCACCTCATGGGTCGAGATGACCTCGACAACCGTGTCCGCAACGCCGCGCGGCACGGTGATGCGGAAGATGGAGCCGCGTGCGACACGCGAGTTCAGCTCGAGCGGGTGATCCAGCAAGCTGGACAGACGCCGCACGATAGCCAGGCCAAGACCGGCGCCCGGTTCATCGACCGGCGCGCCGGGCAACCGTACGAACTCTCCGAAGACCGTCTCCTGGTCCGCGTCGGGAATGCCGCGCCCGGTGTCGCAAACCAATAGCCGCACCGTCTCTCCCTGCCGACGCGCGCCCACCAGCACCCGGCCTGTGTCGGTGTATCGGATGGCGTTGGCGATCAGGTTCTGCAGCATGGACCGCAACAGATCGCGGTCAGATCTCACCCAGAGGCCGCTGGGCACGAGGGTCAGGGCCAGACCCTTGGCCTCCGCCACTGGGGCGTATTCGCGCCTCAACTCGTCGAAGAGACCGTCCAGCGATAGGCGCGTGACCGCCGCCTTGACCCCGCCGGCCTCCAGTTTCGACAAGTTCAGCAGGGCGGTCAGCAGGCGGTGCGCGCTGTCGATGGCGCGATCGGCGTTGACGGCCAGGGTGCGGCTGGCCGGTCCGGCGTCCGGACCGGACACCGCCGGCTCTTCCTTCAAGGCGGCGATGAACAGGCGGGCGGCGTGCAACGGCTGCAGCAGATCGTGGCTGGCGGCGGCTAGGAAGCGGGTCTTCGACGCCGTCGCATCCTCGGCCACGCGCCGGGCTTCCTCCAGCCGGGCCGTGCGATCGGCGACCCGCGCCTCCAGCCTCTCGTTGGCCTCTTCCAATTGACTGGCCGCCCGCCGCAGGGCGGTGATGTCCGTATAGCTGGTGACATAGCCGCCGCCAGGAATAGGGGCGCCGGACGACCGCAACACTCGTCCATCCGGCTGAAGCCGCTCGTGATCATGCGGAATGCGGCGGCTGAGCGCTTCCAGCCGGCGCTCGACCCAGGCGTCGATATCGTCGGGGCTCTCGCCGCGTTCGGCGTTCAACCGATAGATGCTGGCGATGGGCAGGCCGACGTGAACAAAGCCGACCGGCAAGTCGAACATGGAAACATATCTTCTATTCCATGCCGTTACGCGTAGATCCTCATCGACCACGATTACACCTTGATCGATGTTGTCCAGGGTTGTCTGCAACAGGTCGCGGCTGAACTGGACGGCCTGGGACGCCTCGTCGAGCATCCGCACCACATCCTCGGGCGCGCGGCCGCCCCCCGCCAGAGCCGCAGCGATGACTCTGCGCGCCGAGGCCGCGCCGATGGCGCCGGCCAGCATCCGTTCTGCCGCCCGCGCCAGCCCGGCGTCGGCCGGATCGGCGTCACGCAGTCGAATATCGGTTTCTGCGCTCCAGGCGGCGAAGGCCCGCTCGGCCCGCTCGTCGCCGATGAACCGGGCGACGAGGGCGCGCAGATCGCCGACCGAGGCGCCGGACGGCGACGGCTTGGCGTCTAGCCAGTCCGGGCCCAGCCGATCGACGAAGGCCCGCGCCTGCACCCGGTCGATCAGCCTTGGCTGAGCGAAGCGCGACACCCCGACATAGGCCGCCAGATTCAGTCCCAGGCTGACGAATACGCCCAGAGCCAGCGGATCCTTGACCCCCAGCATCACATGCGGATGCCAAGGCGCGCCGGGCGCCAGCTGGGGCAGGGCCAGCATGACGATCCAGACCGCGATTCCGACCATCATCCCCGCCAGCGCACCGTGGGCATGCCCGCCGCGCCACAGCACGGCCCCGAAGAGCGCCGGAGCCAGTTGCGCCATGGCGGCGAACGACACCAGCCCCATGGCCGCCAGCCCGCGCGACTGATCGGTCGCCTGATAATAGAGCCAGGCCAGCAGCAGCACGGCGACGATGGCCCCGCGTCGCACCTGCAGGATCACGCCTGACATGTCCGAGGCGTCGCCGCGCAGCCGCCAGCGGTCCCGCGCCAGGAAGGGCAGGATCAGGCTGTTGGACACCATGGCCGAGAGGGCCACGGCCTCGACGATGACCATGGCCGTCGCCGCGGAAAATCCGCCGACGAAGACGATGGCCGTCAGCAGGGATTCGCCTCGCCCGAACGGCAGGGCCAGGACCAACAGATCGGGATTGGTCGAGGGCGCGAACAGGGCACCCGCCGCCACCAGCGGCAGGACCGCCAGACTGGTCAGCACCAGATAGGCCGGGAAAATCCAGCGCGCGCGCCGGACTTGGCTGGGATCCGCTCCCTCGACGAAGGCCACATGGAACTGACGCGGCAGGCAGAAGATGGCCAGGGTCGCGATCAGGGCGATGGCCAGGAACCGGGGCGTCATCTCAGGCGGGGCGGCGAGGGCGCCCAGGCCTTCCAGACTGCGCGCCGGAGATCCGTCCTGAACCAGAAGAACAAGCGCAAAGACCGCCACCAGCAGCAGGGCGCCCAGCTTGACCAGAGACTCCAGACCTATGGCCTGGATCAGGCCGCGGTTGTGCTCGGTCAGGTCCGGACGACGCGCCCCGAACAGGATGGCGAAACCCGCCAGCACTCCGGCCAGAACCAGGACGGTCAAACTCTCAGACCCCGCCACCGGCGTCCCCGCCGTCAACAGCGCCCCGGCCATCGACAGGGATTTCAACTGCAGAGCGATATAGGGCAGGGAGCCCAGGATGGCGACCAGGGTGACCGCCGCGCCCAGGGTCTGGCTCTTGCCGTAGCGGGAGGCGACGAAATCCGCCATCGAGCCGACATTCTCGCGCCGTGCGGCGGCGGCGATCCGACGCCACAAGGGAAACAGGACCGTCAGACCCAGCACCGGCCCGATATAGATGGGCAGATACTCCCACCCGTCCCGCGCCGCCGTGCCGACCGCGCCGTAATAGGTCCAGGAGGTGCAATAGATGGCCAGGGACAGGGCGTAGACCGACGCCCCCAGCCCCCGCCCACGCGCCCGTGTCGCCGGCCGTTCCTGATGCCAGGCCACGGCGAACAGGACCGCCATATAGGCGACCACCAGGCCGAGGATCATCAGGCTGAACATGGCGACATCTGAACCGGGCAGGGGGGGTTTAACAAGCGAAAGGCGGGGGGGCTT
>JBKBXN010000212.1:0-897 GCA_046314055.1 Brevundimonas sp. | reverse complement strand
AGTCCGGATGCGACGGAGACGGGCCTGCCCTGGGGCCGACCCGCCTCCGCGCGCTCCCGGGGAGGAACTCAGGCGTGGATGTCGACGTCCTTGCCTTCCTTGACCAGCAGGAAGCCTAGCACGACCGTCGCGAGCGCCACGATGATCGGATACCAGAGGCCGGAGTAGATATTCCCCGTCGCCGCCACGATGGCGAAGGCCGTGGTCGGCAGGAAACCGCCGAACCAGCCGTTGCCGATATGATAGGGCAGGGACATGGAGGTGTAGCGGATATTGGTCGGGAACATCTCGACCAAGGCCGCAGCGATCGGTCCGTAGACCATGGTCACATAGAAGCCGAGAATGAACAGGATCAGCACCACCATCGGCTTGTTGACCAGGGCGCTGTCCGCCTTGGCCGGATAACCGGCGGCGGTCAGGGCCGCGCTCAGATCCGCATCCCAGGTCTTCTTCTGGGCGGCGAAATCAGCCGTGCTCATGGCGTCGCCCCGGAAGCTGGGGATGACGGACTGATCGCCGATGCGAACCTCGGCTACGGTCCCTGCGGGCGCCTCGATATTGGTGTAGGTCACGCCGGCCTTGGCCAGATGGGACTTCGCCACGTCGCAGGACTGGTTGAACACCGTCTTGCCGATGGGGTCGAACTGGACGTTGCAGTCCGCCGGATCGGCGTAGACCACGACCGGCGCCGAGGCGGCGGCTGCGGCCAGGCGTGGATTGGCGGCCTGGGTCAGGGCGTTGAACAGCGGGAAATAGGTGAGGGCGGCGATCAGGCAGCCGGCCAGGATGATCGGCTTGCGGCCCACCTTGTCCGACAGCCAGCCCCAGAAGATGAAGAAGGGCGAGGCGGCCAGCATGGCGATGGTCAGCAGAACATAGACGAGCGTGGCGTCCACC
>JBKBXN010000211.1:0-4316 GCA_046314055.1 Brevundimonas sp. | reverse complement strand
CACTCGGGACGATCCTTCGCAGGGATCGCCGACCTGACGCAGGCCTTGGGGAAGAGGCATCACAACTGCCGCTTCAACATCCCCGGCCGGCAGAAACACCCTGCGCGCGGAGCGTCTGTCTTCGTCGAAACGGTAAAAACTAAACCACTCCGGGCGAGGCCCGGCGCTCCGTCCTGCCCTCCGAACTTCGCAGCGAAAGCGCGTCGGCGCCTCCGCTCGCCCGCATCACGGCGCGCAAAGAAAACCCCGGAATCAACACTGCCTTAACCGTAAGGATTCACCATGACCGTCTCACTGTTCCGAGGCCGCGTTCCATGTCCGATCTGAAGACCCCAATCCTGGATAAGCCCACCCTGGACAGGGATGTCATTCACCGTGGCGACTGTATCGCCGTGCTGAAAAGCCTGCCCGACGCCTCGGTCGACATGGTCTTCGCCGACCCCCCCTATAATCTCCAGCTGGGCGGCGACCTGCTGCGTCCCGACAATTCCAAGGTCGACGCCGTCGACGACGACTGGGACAAGTTCGACAGTTTCGCCGAATACGACGCCTTCACCCGCGCTTGGCTGACCGAATGCCGCCGGGTGCTGAAGCCCGAGGGCTCGATCTGGGTCATCGGCTCCTATCACAACGTCTTCCGCCTCGGCGCGGCCATCCAGGACCTGGGTTTCTGGGTGCTGAACGACATCATATGGCGCAAGTCCAACCCGATGCCGAACTTCAAGGGCACCCGGTTCACCAACGCCCACGAGACCCTGATCTGGGCCGCCCGGTCGCGCGAGCAGAAACGCTACACCTTCAACTACGACGCCCTGAAGGCCTTCAACGAAGACACCCAGATGCGGTCCGACTGGACCTTCGCCCTGTGCACCGGCGAAGAGCGGATCAAGGACGCCGACGGCAAGAAGGCCCATCCGACCCAGAAGCCCGAGGCCCTGCTGCACCGCGTCCTGCTGTCGGCCACCCGCCCCGGCGACGTCGTGCTGGACCCCTTCTTCGGCACCGGCACCACCGGCGCCGCCGCCAAACGCCTGGGCCGCCACTATATCGGCATCGAGCGTGACGAGACCTATGCGACCGTCGCCGAGACCCGCATCGCCTCGGTCATTCCCGCCAATCCCGAAGACCTGATGGTCATGGGCTCCAAACGCGCCGAGCCCAAGGTGCCCTTCGGCGCCCTGGTCGAGGCCGGCCTGTTGCACCCCGGCGACCGCCTGTATTGCCCCAAGGGCGAGCGCGAGGCCCGCGTCCGCGCCGACGGCTCCCTGGTGTCCGGTTCGATGACCGGCTCGATCCACAAGCTCGGCGCCCTGTTCGAGAACGCCCCAGCCTGCAACGGCTGGACCTACTGGCGCTTCAAGACCGACCAGGGCCTGAAATCCATCGACGCCCTCCGCGCCGAAATCCGCGCCGGGATGCAATAGGCGGCGGGTTCAGATCAGGGCCGGTTCGCTGGCCCGATCCAGCGCCTTGGCGAAGACCGTGGGCAGAGCCGCCCGCGCCTGGTCGAGCGCCAGCCACTGATAGTCGCCACTCGCCTCGACCCGCGCCGTCCGCACCGTCAGCGTCAGGCTGAAATGGGTGAAGACATGCTCGACCGCCCCCGCCTCGCGCCAGTCGGCGGACACGGGCGGCTTCACCTCGGGCGCCGCGCTCCAGTCCGAGGTCGGCAAGCCGAGCATCCCGCCCAGCAACCCCTTGTCCGGCCGCCGCTCCACCGCCACCTGTCCGTCGGGATCGATCATGACGAAGGCCACGCCCTGGCGATGCGGACGCTCAGCCTTCTTCAGTTTTACCGGGAACCGCTCCGGGCTCCCGCCGGCCAGGCCCAGACACTGATCCGCCGCCGGACACTGGCCGCACAGCGGCGACTTGGGCCGACACACCGTCGCCCCCAGATCCATCAGCGCCTGCGCCCAGTCTCCGGGCCGCTCGTCCGTCACGAACTGGCTGGCCAACCGCTTCAGTTCGGGCCGGGTCGCTGGAACCGGCGTCTCGACCGCGAACAGCCGCGCCATGACTCGCTCGACATTGCCGTCCACCACATTGGCCGCGCGATCAAAGGCGATGGCCGCCACCGCCGCGGCCGTATAGGCGCCCACCCCCGGCAGGGCCAGCAAGCCCGCCTCCGTATCCGGAAACACCCCCCCATGCTCGCCCGCCACCGCCCTGGCGCAGGCCAGCAGATTGCGGGCCCGGGCGTAATATCCCAGCCCCGCCCAGGCGGCCATGACCTCCCCGTCCTCGGCCGCCGCCAGGTCCGAGACCGTCGGCCAGCGGGCGGTGAAGCTCTGGAAATACGGCGTCGCGTGCGGCGTCGTGGTCTGCTGCAGCATCACCTCCGACAGCCACACCCGATAGGGCTCGGTCCGCGCCTTCGCCCCCGGCGGCGCACGCCACGCCAGGCTGCGCGCATGCCGGTCGTACCAGGCCAGCAATTCGGAACGGATCAGAGAGACGTCAGGCATGAGATGGCGCTATATAGGCCCATGCGCCGCCCGCTGCCCACAGACGCCGAGGTCCGCGAGATCCTGTCGCGCCGCCGCACCCGCCCGGCGCCGCGCCCGGCGCCCCGCGCCGGCCAGGCCCTGACGCCCTTGATCAAGAAGCTGGACGAGAAGTTCGGCCGCGGCGCCGGCGCGCTGGAGCCCCGCTGGCGCGAGATCGTCGGCGACCGCCTGGCCCGCGTCACCCGCCCCCAGAAACTGACCAAGGGCAAGGCCGGCCAGCCCGGCGTGCTGGAGCTGCGCGTCGCCGGCGCCGCCGCGCTTCTGGTCCAGCACCAGTCCGAAGACATCCTGGCTCGCGTGAACCTGTTCCTCGGCGCGGGTTCAGTGGACCGCCTCCGCATCGCCCAGGGCCCGATCAAACCCCTGGCCGAGGCCGCCGCCCGGCCCAAACGCGCCGTCAAACCCCCGCCCCTGGCCGCCCAGGCCGAGGCCGATCTGACCGCCTCCATCGCCGACGCCCCCGACGAACTCCGCGCCGCCCTCGCCCGCCTGGGCCGCGCTGCGCTGTCGCGTTCGAACGAGCGCGATTGACAAATCTTCGCCGCGGAAACCTTCTTCGCCCTAGGCGAGGGAAATGGGCTGATGGATCGGCAGGGCAAGAATCGAAAGGCCTATTGGTTCAGGGTTTTTGTCGGCTCATTCCTGGGCGCCGGAATTGGCTTTACCGTCGCAGCAATCCTGATCCCGCTTGATACGACCTTGATAGACAAGGCCCCTGCGGGCGTCATTTTCGCCCTCATCGTCTCGATTGGATCGACCCTTATCGATTTTACGCTCAATCGTGACAGGAGACGACGTAAGCGACCTGCGAGCAACGATCTTTGATCGCCGCGCACTTCGCGTTATCAGACAGTCGCGGCCCGGAAAAAGCCGCACCCAGTCTCGACTAATCTAGGGTTCCGTGGTTCCGAGAGAATCGCGCGATCATCCGGCAACGCTCCGACCAAGGAAGTCCCATGGCCAACTTTGAAACCCGCTTCGCCCGCATGAGCCGCCGTGCGGCCATCACCGGCGCCGCCATGGCGACCATGGCCCTGGCCGCTTGCGGCGGCGGCTCCAAGGGCGCAGCCGAGGGCGACATGGGCCTGGGCGCTCCGGAAGGCGCCAAGGTCACCGTGGTCGAATACGCCTCGGTCACCTGCCCCCACTGCGCCCTGTGGCAGAAGAACACCTGGCCGGCGTTCAAGGCCAAATATGTCGACACCAACAAGGTCCGCTACGTCTTCCGCGAACTGCCGACCCCGCCGGTCGACGCCGCCACCGCCGGCTTCCTGGTCGCCCGCTGCGCCGGCCCGGACAAGTATTTCGACGTCGTCCACCAGCTGATGGCTACCCAGCAGGAGATGCTGACCTCCTCGCCGCGCGACTGGCTGCTGCGTACGGCCCAGGCCGCCGGCATGTCGGAACAGCAGTTCAACGACTGCGTCACCGACAAGGACGCCGTCGCCGCCATGGAGACCCGCGTCCAGGCCGCTCAGGCCCAGGGCGTGACCGGCACCCCGGCCTTCTACGTCAACGACACCCAGGTCATCACCCCGGGCGGCGAAGGCGCCAGCCTGGCCGACCTGTCCACGGCCATCGACGCCGAACTGGCGAAGAAGTAACGATCATGCGTCGGGGGGCGGGCATGTTTGGAAAACTGGCGCTGATGCTGGCGGCGACGCTGGTCATCGGAGCCTGCGGTCAATCGGGCGGCAAGGCGGCCGAGGGCGAAATGGCGCTTGGCACGCCCGAAGGCGCCAAGGTCACGGTGGTCGAATACGCCTCCGTCACCTGCTCGGCCTGCGCCGCCTGGAACGAGACGGT
>JBKBXN010000210.1:0-4326 GCA_046314055.1 Brevundimonas sp. | reverse complement strand
CGCCCAGATCCTGGCGGGCTACAGCCTGGGCGAGGCCGACCTGCTGCGTCGCGCCATGGGCAAGAAGAAGAAGGAGGAGATGGACTTCCAGCGGGCGCGCTTCGTCAAGGGCGCGCTGGAGAAGACCGTCCCCGAGACCCAGTCCGGCTCGATCTTCGACCTGGTGGCCAAGTTCGCCGGCTATGGCTTCAACAAGTCGCACGCCGCCGCCTATGCGCTGATCTCGTTCCAGACCGGCTGGCTGAAGGCCAATCACCCGGTCGAGTTCTTCGCGGCGTCCATGAGCCTGGACTTGTCGAACACCGACAAGCTGGCGGTCTTCTATCAGGACGCCAAACGGTTCGATGTGCCGGTGCTGCCGCCCGACCTCAACCGCTCTTCGGCCGACTTCGACGTGGCCTGGGACGAAAGCCGGGGCTCGGTCCTCTACGCTCTGGGCGCCATCCGCAACGTGGGCCTCGAGGCGATGCGCCATGTGATCGAGGTGCGCGACACCGGCGGCCGTTTCGCCGACATCTTCGACTTCCTCGAGCGGGTCGATCCGCGCAGCGTCAACAAGCGCGCGTTGGAAGGCCTGGCCAAGGCCGGCGCCTTTGACAGCATCCACCCCAACCGCCGCCAGCTGGTCGAACAGGCCGACGTCCTTATGGCCTATTGCCAGAGCGTGGCGGCCGAACGCGCCTCGTCGCAGGTCAGCCTGTTCGGCGGCGACCAGGCCCATGTGGGGCGGCCCCGGCTGAAGAGCGTGGAGCCCTGGGTCGGGCCGGAGCGGCTGGATCACGAACTCTCGGCGGTCGGCTTCTATCTGTCGGGCCACCCGCTGGACGAGATGACCTCGGCCCTGAAACGCAAGCGCGTCACCTTCGTCGCCGAGGCCATTCCCTTGGCGGAATCCGGCCACGAGGCCTTCCAGATGGCGGGTGTGGTGCGCCGCAAGCAGGAACGCGCCAGCGCCCGTACCGGCGAGAAGTTCGCCTTCGTCACCTTCTCGGATCCGACCGGCGAGTTCGAATGCCTGTTCCCGCCCGAACAGCTGCGCAAATGCCGTGAGGTGCTGGAGCCGGGCGCCTCGGTCATGGTGCGGGTCCGCGCCAAGGCGTCCGAAGGCGAGGTGCGGTTCTTCGGCGACGACGCCAGCCAGATGGACAATCTGCTGGACGACGCCAACATCGGCCTGCGTATCCACGTCTCGGCCCGCACCGCCGACGCCGACGCCCTGAAGGCCCGTCTGGAGCGGGCGCGTTCGGGCGCTATCGGCAAGGGCGGCGAGGTGTCGCTGATCGCCTCGCTGGAGGGGCTTCAGGAAGTCGAGGTCAAACTGCCCGGCCGTTACCGCCTCGACGGCGCCCTGCGGGGCGCGCTGAAGTCGGCGCCGGGCGTGCTGATGTTGGAGGAAGCCTGATGATCGCCCTCATCCTGACCGTCGCCCTCTTGTCCGCCGTCTCCGATCCCGCCCCCATCGCGACCGCGGCTGCGCCCGCCGTCAGGAGCCCCGTCATGTCCCACGCCGTCGGAACCTTCGACGTCCAGATCACGCCCGTCGCGCCAGACCCGGACGTGCCCGCCGGCGCCCCGGGCCGCATGCTGCTGGCCAAGACCTTCCACGGCGCATTTGAAGGCGGCGGTTCGGGCGAGATGCTCGGCCTCATGGCCGGTCGATCGGGCGCCTATGTCGCCATGGAGCGGGTGACGGGCGTGCTCGACGGTCGCCAGGGCGCCTTCGCCATGGTCCATCGCGGCGTGATGGACGCCGGTGCGCAGGACCTCCTGATCACCATCGTCCCCGGTTCGGGCGAAGGTGAACTGGCCGGCATCAGCGGCGTCTTCCATCTGACCATCGTCGAGGGCGAACACCGCTATGACTTGGAATACAGCCTGCCCGGCGCCCCTTGACGGGGATCAGGCCTCGCCGGGGGTGTTCAATAGCCGTCCATAACTATCCACCAGGCTGGTATAGACCGGCACGAAGATCACCGCCGTCGACCCGCCCGAGGTCACCGGCGCCTTGATCTCAAAGTGCAGATGGATGGTCGTGGCGTTCCCGCCGAAGTCGGCCGAGACCGTTCCGATCTTCTGCCCACGGGTCACGGCCTGGCCCTCATGGATCAGGGCTCGGACCCCAGCCATGTCCATGTGCAAATAGCGATAGATCCGGCCGCTGCCTCCCTGGATGAAGACAGTATAGCTGCCGATCGAGGTCACCGTGCCGGACTCGGCCGCGACCACGGCGTGAACCTTCTTCACGCAGGTAGAGGGCCGAATGTCCTGCCCCTGGTGCCCCTTGCCGCTGGGACACATGCCGTTGGTCCAAGACCGGCTTTCGCAGAAGTTGTCCCGCCACGGATAGGCGTAGTTCCGACTATCGCACTGTCCGCCCTCTCCCGGCGCGTGATAGCCGCCATAGCCGTACACCTGGGAATTGGCGAAGGCTGGCCCAGTCTCCATCGGAAACCGCATCCCCGGCGCCCACAGGGTGACGTCGGTCGACCCTGCGCCAGACCCTGGATAAAGGGTCCCTGCGGGTTCGTGCGGCCAGGTGACGGGCTCGGGCGCAGGTGGGGTCGGCGGCGGCTCCGGCTGCGCAACCGGGGGCGTTGGCGTCACTGGCGCATCAGCCGGGGGCGTGGTCTGGCCGCAGCCTGACGGTGAACAGGCGGCGAGCAGAAGAAGAGCGGGGAGGGCCAGTCGTTTCACTGTCCGCCTCCGCCCAACAGCTGCAGAGACGCAGCGAAGGCCACGGCGGCGGCCTCCGTACAGTCTGGCGGTCCCATGGAGTCACAGACGAAGGTCAGATTATAGGCGGCGCCGAACCGACCAAAGGCGACATCGACGCCATATTCCGTCTGTTCGGTATGGATCTGCGTGAGGCCCCGCTCCGTCGCCAAGGCGCGTGCGGCTGCGGCCGGCGTGGGCGCCCTCACGAGGGCTCGAGACTGCGGCGCGACGAGAACAGGGGCGGGGGGCGCAATGCCCGTCGGGGACTGAAGCGCGCGGATCGAGCCAAAAATCTCGATGATCAAGCCCTCCTTGCGGACCACCAGCGTGTACTGGCGGTCGCCCGGGTAGAAGCGGGCGCTGCGAAGCAGGCTGGGATCGGCGGGACCAAGCACCGGCACAGAGGAGTCTTCGATCTGCGATAGGAGCGGCGCCGTCGCTCTGTCCCGGCCCAGAAGGCTTCGAAGACGCCCTGCCAGCGGATCCTGTCGCGCGCTAGCGACGGCGGCCTGGTCCGCGCGACTGCGGGACAGGGGAACCTCCGCCGGCGTCGGGCCAGCGGGTGGCGGTCGGTTCGCCTGCTGAGGCTGCGCCTGTGTCCACGCGACGCCGGCCCCGAGGGCCGCCGCCGCAAAAATCGCCCCTAGGCTGGCCCGCCAAGCCATAGCTGCATCCCCCATTTCCCCAAGGTCAGGATATCATCGTTAGGCGAGATGGGCGAGGGCCTGATCGCTGGGAGGAGTGCAAGGCTAAGCTTATGAAATCATGGAACCTCGTTGTGGCGGAGGGGTTCTTTGGGTCTCAAGGGAGACAACCAATGAAGAACATTCTTATCGCCGGCGCTGCGTCGCTGGCTCTTCTTGCGGCCTGTAACCAAGGCGACGACACTGCGGCCCAGAACGCGAGCGAGGCTGTAAACGCCACGCAGGACGCGACCGCCGGGGTGGTCGGCCAGACCTCCGCCGCGACACTTGGCGCCAACACCGTCGACGGCTTCGTTACGAACATGGCAGTGGGCAATATGTACGAGATCGAGGCGGCCCGGATCGCCGAGACAAAGGCTAGCAGCGCTGACGTCAAGGCTCTGGCCTCGATGATCCTTGAGGATCATACGGCCGCAGGCGAAAAACTACAGTCAACAGCGTCGACCGCCGCGCCCGACGTCGCCCTGCCGACGATGCTGGACCAGCGCCGAAAGGGCATGATCGACAATCTGAACGCCGCTGCGCCTGACGATTTCGACAAGGTCTATCTGGATCAGCAGGTCGCCGCCCACAACGAAACCCTGACCCTGCTGAATGGCTTCTCGGACAACTCGGATGCACCGGCCTTAGCGACTCTGGCGCGCGAGATGATCCCGACCATCACAACGCACCGCGACCGTGCCCAGGCCCTGGTCAACGGCATGTAATCTGGCCCATCTGGCCAGAGGCGGAGGGCGGTCCTGAAACGGGCCGCCTTTCGTCTTTCTGGGCGCAGCGCTTGCTATTTTGGCGCATCCCGCCTAAACGGCCCCCGCACTTCGCAACGCGGGCGAGGCGCGTTTCGGGGAGACATCCCGACACGCTCCATTCCGAGGGTCCTCAGACCTTTAATCCCCGCGCCACGTTT
>JBKBXN010000209.1:0-4354 GCA_046314055.1 Brevundimonas sp. | reverse complement strand
CGTTGGATACGACGGCGCCCGGCCTTTCGACCGGGCGCTTATGGTTTCGATATAGGCCTATTCGCCTGAAAAGAAAACGCTGTCGAACATTCACGTACAGCCAAGGTTCATGTGCGGGCGGCAATCTTCGCGCTAGTCGAGGCAGTCGCCTTTGGGAGAGGAGAAACACCATGTCCATTCTGCTTGGAGCCGCCATGGCCGCAGCCCTTGCTTCGGGCCAGGACATCACCGCTCAGCGTGTCGCGCCGCGCGGCGGCTACACCCGGTCCTGCACCGAGGCCTACACGAACCGGGGCCGCCTTTACGCTGACTGCCGCAACATGCGGGGGCAGATTCGCGGCACCTCGATCGAGCTGGCGCGCTGCGGCAATGAGGAAATCAACAACGAAAACGGCCTGCTGGTGTGCGGCCGGTTCCGCGGCGACTATGAAGACCGCCAGCCGGGACGCCCGGGCAACGGCGGCGGTTGGGGGCCCGGCAACGGCAATGGCCCCGGCAATGGCGGCGGCTGGGGTCGGTCCTCGATCATCGTCTACGAGGACTCGAACTATCGCGGCGCCTCGCGCGAGTTCACCAGCGAAGACCGCAATCTGGGCAACACCCCCTTCAACGACCGCATCAGCTCGATCCGCGTGCGCGGTCGTTGGGAGATTTGCACCGACGCCCAGTTCGGCGGTCGTTGCCGCATCATCGACGGCGACGCTCGAAACCTGAACGGCACGGGCTTCAACGACAATATCTCCTCGTTGCGTCCGGTGCGGGGCGGGCGTCGCTACTAGGCCGTCAGCACGAACTTGCCGACGTGGTCGCCCGCCTCCAGCGCGCGATGCGCGTCGGCGGCGCGCTCCAGCGAGAAGGTCGCCTGCACCGGCGGCCTGACCGCGCCTGACGCCACCCACGGCCAGACCGTCGCCTCTACGGCGGCGGTCAGCCTGGCCTTCTCGTCCGCCGAGCGGCTGCGCAAGGTCGAACCCGTCAGCACCAGTCGCTTCAGCATGATCCGCATCAGGTCGATCTCGACCTTCGACCCCGACAGCGAGGCGATGACCACCCACCGTCCACCAGGGTTCAGCGCCTTCAGGTTCAGATCGGCGTAGTCGCGTCCCACCATGTCCAGCAGCACGTCCGCGCCGCCCGCCTCGGCGATCGCGGCGGCCAGATCGTCCGTCTTGGCGTCCAGGCTGATATCGGCGCCCAGGCCCTTGGCTGCTGCGGCCTTGTCCGCCCCGCGCGAAGTGGCGATCACCTTGGCGCCCGCCGCCTTGGCCATCTGGATCGCCGTCACCCCGATGCCGCTGGTCGCCCCATGGATCAGCAGGGTCTGACCGGCCTTCAGCCTGCCCGCCTCGAATACATTGGCGAAGACGGTGAAGACGGTCTCGGGCAGGACCGCCGCCTGGGCGTAGTCCAGACCGTCCGGGATCGGCAGCACGTGGCGGGCGTCCACCACGACCCGCTCGGCATAACCGCCCCCGCCCAGCAGGGCGCAGACTCGGTCGCCGACGCGCCAGCGCGTCACGCGTGCGCCCACCGCCTCGACCTCGCCGGCGACTTCCAGCCCGAGGATGTCGGACGCCCCCGGCGGCGGTGGGTATCCGCCGTTTCGCTGCAACAGGTCCGGTCGATTGATCCCAGCCGCGTGAACCCGAATCGTCACCTGCCCGGCGCCGGCCACGGGGTCCGGCCGTTCTGCGATCCGCAGCGCCTCGGCCGGTCCTGAACCACCTTTGATCTCGATGACCCGCATGTCGCCTCCGCTTGCAATCGTCCGTGTCCGGGCGTTCAGATAGGCGTCCCGGCCGCGTGCGGCCATGACCTGACGCAGAAAGGCGAAGACGATGTTCGAGGACCTCGAGCCCCGCCCCCGGCGCGGAGACGCCCTGAACGCCCTGGGCCGCGAAGATCTGGACGCCTATTCGATCGAGGATCTGCAGGAACGGATTCAGGCTCTCGACGACGAAATCCGCCGCGCCCGCGCCGCCATAGACTCCAAGACGGCCAAGAAGAGCGCCGCTGACGCCCTGTTCAACTTCCGCTCATGAATCGCGCCCGCGCCAAATCCATGGCATGACGGTTGCAGTCGGCACGACAAAGGCCGCGTCTTGGCCCAAAGTCGTAACGAGCGTCCAATTCTCATGATGATGTCCACCATGACCCTGAGCGACAACCAGAGCACGGGCTCCACGCCAGACCGGGCCCGCGTCGTTCGGGACTTTTCCCGCTCGGAGCTGTTCGATCGCACCTTCCGCGAGGGCATGGACCTGGTCGAGGAGACGGCCGCCTATCTGGACGGCGAGGGGCGCCGCGATTCCAAGATGCTGTCCCGCAGCGCCGCCCTGGCCTATGCGGCCGAGAGCATGAAGCTGACGACGCGCCTGATGCAGATCGCCTCCTGGCTTCTGGTCCAGCGGGCGGTGCGCGAGGACGACATGACGCCGGAAGCCGCATGCGAGCCGCGCTATCGCCTCAACGACCGCAAGATCGAGAGCGAGCCCAGCCACGCCGAACTGCCCATCGCCCTGGTCGAATATCTGGTCCGGTCCGAAAAACTGTTCGACCGCACCCTGTATCTGGACCGCCGTATGTACCTGGACGCCCAGGAAGAGCAGCCGCAAAACCCGGTGCTCAGCCAGCACGGCCTGCTGGAAGCCGCGTTCAAGATCTGATCGACCGACTCTCCCTCCCCCGCAGGGGGAGGGAGAGGATTGTCCGCCTACGGTCCGACGTCGTTGGCGTCGCGGCGTCCGTCGTCCACCGGCTTGGGCAGGCTGACGGCGATGCCCAGGGCCTGGGCCAGCTTGTCATCCCGTCCATAGATGTCTTCGCGGAACGCCACCCGGCCCTGACCATCGACGAAGGCCGTCCAGTAAAGCAGCCGCACGGTGATCTCGCGGCCCGTCGTCACCCGCGTGGTCTCGCGGCTGTCCTGGGCCATGTCGAACTCGGACAGTTTGACCGGATCGGGCGACAGCAGCAGCCGGGCGAACTCCACCGCGTTCTGCACCCGCACACAGCCGTGGCTGCGCTGGCGCATCGACAGATTGAAGGCGGCCTTAGACGGGGTGTCGTGCAGGAAGATGGCGTAACTGTCGCGCAGCTCGAACTTCACATAGCCCAGGGCCGACTTGGGCCCCGCGCGTTGAATCACGGTTCCATCCCGCACGAACATGTCGTTGGCGGCCAGGTAGGCGGGCCCCTTGGGCAGGATCTCGCGACGCGCGATCCCGGCCGGCACATACCAGGGCGGATTGGCGACCACCGAGGCGAAGGGCTTCTCCAGGCTGGGGGTCTGGTTCTCCGCCGACCCGACCACGACCCGGTTGGAGTGGACCGGCTTGCCGTCCTTCCAGTAGACCATGATGGCGGCGGCGGTGTTGACCTCGATCCGCTCCGGCGCGACGTCGCGCTTCAGCCAGCGGCGGCGTTCCAGGTTCAGCGCGATCTGGCGGGCGCGATCCTCGGCCGAGGCCGACAGCGACCGCTGGGTCCCCGTTCCGATCCGGCCGTCCGCGCCCAGGCCGTGCCGGACCTGGAAGCCCTGGACCGCCCGTTGCAGTTCGGCGCCATAGGTCAGACCCTGGGCCTTCAGTCGCGCGCCGTCCGCCGCCGTCAGGTCGCCTTCCGCCGTCAGACGGTCGATCAGCGCCGGAATGCGGCGATCGCTCATGTTCGGCTCGATGGTCGGACCGGCCGGGAAGGCGGGCCAGCCGCCCTGGGCCGCCAGGCGACGATAGCGGACATAGCCCGCCGACAGGTTCTGATAGCCGATGTCGGTCGGCGCCAGGCCCTCGAACCAGTCCAGCAGGACATTGCGCGCCAGGGCGTCGCTCATGCCGCGCGGCAGGTCCACGCGGTTCTTCTGCATCTCCCACAGGTCTTCGACCGTCTCGGGTCGAACCTTGCCCTCGGCAAGGATCCGGCCATAGGCCAGGGCCGCGGCGGTGGCGCGCAGATCCGACGAGGCGGGATCGGCGGCCAGGCCGACGAAGTCGAAATAGTCCCCGCCCGACAGGCCGTGGCGCTCGGCCCGGCCCGCAACGGCGTTCAGCGCCCGCATCCGCTCGGCGTTCCACACCGGCCGCCAGCCGTTCATTTCATAGAAGGCGCGGACATCGGCCTGCTGGGTTTCCGGCAGGCGGGAGATCTGGTCGTTGAAACTGTTGTAGAAGGCGGTCGCCTGCGGTCCGCGCTGCACGGTCACCTGCTGTGCGCGCGCTGTTGAGGCGAGGGCCATGGCCGCCGTCGCGACGCCCAGACCCATTTCCCGTCTATTCATAACTTGTCCGCTTCTCGATGGGTCGATCCCCGTGAATCGACGCCGGTACTGCCGTATCCGAACGCGGTCTACGTTACC
>JBKBXN010000208.1:0-4355 GCA_046314055.1 Brevundimonas sp. | reverse complement strand
GCCCGCGCCGCCTCGACCCCGGCGTTCAGGGCCAGAAGATTGGTCTGGAAGGCGATCTCGTCGATCACGCCGATGATGTCGCCGATCTGCTTCGAGGACGCCTCGATCTCGCCCATGGCGGATATGGCGCGTTGAACGACGCCGCCGCCGGTCTCGGCCTGGGCCCGGGTCTGGCCCACGACCGTGTCGGCGGCCTGGGCGTTCTCGGCCGCCTTGCGCACGGTGGCGGTGATCTGGTCCAGGGCGGCGGCGGTTTCCTCCAGCCCGGCGGCCTGGCGTTCGGTGCGGCGCGACAGGTCCTCAGCCGCGCTGCTGA
The DNA here is from genome assembly GCA_046314055.1 of Brevundimonas sp. Taxonomy (GTDB): domain Bacteria; phylum Pseudomonadota; class Alphaproteobacteria; order Caulobacterales; family Caulobacteraceae; genus Brevundimonas. The sequence continues at coordinate 4,039 of JBKBXN010000208.1, read as the reverse complement.
TCTCGTTGGCGCCCGACTGCATCGAGCCCGCGTTGCCGCGAATGACGGCGACGGCTTGATCTAAGACGGCCATGGCGCGATTGAAGTCCTCGCGCAGGATCGCGTAATCGCCGGGGAAGGCTTCGTCGATACGATAGGACAGGTCTCCGGCCGCCAAGGCCGACAGGCCGCGCCCCGTGCCCTTCACCACCGACGCCTGAACCTCGGCCGCAGCGAGATCGGCCTCGGCGCGGCGTTCGCGCTCTTGCTCGACCGCCGTCACGTCCGTGGCGAACTTGACCACCTTGTAGGGTTTTCCATCGGCGTCGAAGATCGGATTGTAGCTGGCTTCGATCACCGCGCGGACGCCGCCCTTGCCGTAACGAATGAACTTGTCCGCGATGAACTCGCCCGCGTTCAACCGACGCCAGAAGTCCGCGTAGGCGGGCGTGGCGGCCTCGGCGGGGTCCATCAGCATGCGGTGATGGCGGCCCTTAACCTCGGCCAACTCATAGCCGATCACGGCCAGGAAGTTCGGATTGGCCGTGATGATCGTGCCGTCCAGCTCGAACTCGATCACGGCCTGGGACCGCTGGACCGCCGCCATCATGCTGCGCAGCTCGGCGGCCTCCACCGCTTCAGCGGAGGGGCGGGTGTGAAAGAAGAATTTCATGATGGTCGTTCTGCGCCAATATCTACTCGCGCGAACCTGATGGAAAAACATTACGGCAATGCGCTCAACTACTTCGCACCGACAAACATCCAAATGCTGCGGTCAGCCCGTACTAGGAGCGAACCATGGAGAGGCCGATAGTCCGCCGCCCTCGCTCACCCCCGCCGTTCAAAGGATTCGCTTTTGCGTCATTTGCTTTCCGCAGGTTTGTCGTCTCGTCAGGGCCTTCAGTTGCGTGTCGCCTTCACCGTTAGCCAGACGGCGCGGCGATTTCAGCGCATCTTTGTAGAAGCGGCAAGCCTGGCGGGTCAGAGCGACGCACGGGTCAGCCTGCTCTATTTCCTCGAGAACTCGCCCACCGGGCTGACGCAGACGGAACTGGCCGGCCGGCTCGGGATTTCAGGCCCCAGCCTGACGCGCCAACTCGATAAGCTGGAGGCTCTGGGCTTCGTCAGCCGTCAACGCATGATCGGCGACGGCCGCGCACGCCTGATCATGATCGAGCCGGCAGGCCGCGACGCCTTGATCAAGCTGGACAGCTTGGCCTCGGCGATGCGCGATCGAATTTTCTCGGACATTTCGGACGCGGATTTAGAAGCGGTCCAGCGGGTGCTGGACGTCATCTCCGCCCGGTTGGACTCTGATCCGGGCTTGGTGACTCACAAGCCCTAACCCGCCTCCCCCAGCGCCATCAGCCCCGCCCGCGACGGGCACAGGTCGGCGATGACGCAGGACAGGCATTTGGGCTTGCGCGCCGTGCAGGTGTAGCGCCCGTGCAGGATCAGCCAGTGATGCGCCTTGGGCAGCCATTGCTCCGGCACGACCTTGAACAGCTGGGCCTCCACCTTGTCCGGCGTGCCCGCATTGGCCAGGCCCAGCCGGTGCGAGACGCGGAACACATGGGTGTCCACGGCGATGGCGGCCTCGATCCCCAGCTCGTTCAGCACCACCGAGGCGGTCTTGCGCCCCACGCCGGGCAGGGCCTGCAGATCGGTCCGGTTCAGTGGAACCTCGCCGCCATGCTTCTCCAGCACCAGGCGGGACAGGGCGATGACGTTGCGGGCCTTGCCGCGATACAGACCGATGGAGGCGATATAGGGGACCAGCCCCTCCTCCCCCAGGGCCAGCATCGTCTCCGGCGTGTCGGCGACCTGGAACAGCCGGTCGGTGGCCTTGTTGACGGCGACGTCCGTGGTCTGCGCCGACAGGGCCACGGCGACCACCAGGGTGAAGGGGTTGGAGAAGTTCAGCTCGGTCTTCGGCTCGGGCATGATCCCGGACAGCCGCTCGAAAATGGTCTCGACCCGGTCCTCGTCCGGCGGCCAGCGCAGCACCGGAACGAACGCGCCGGTCATGACCGCCGGGCGTTTCGGACCGGTCTTGAGCGGCTTGGCGACAGGTTTTCGGGCCTTGGTCGGCTTCATGCCTCGCTGTCGCCGTCGTCGCGGCGCGGGTCAAGACCCAGGGTCGCCAGGGCCGCGTCCGCCGCCCGCTCGCCCTCCATCCAGGCGCCGTGAGCCGTGCCGTAATAGACCGGCGCCGTCGCCTCGCCCGCCAGGAAGATCCGGTCCTCGACCGCCACCCGCAATTTCGCCCGGTCCCCCGCATGGCCCGGCAAGGCGTGGGAATAGGCGCCGCGCGACCAGGGATCGACGCCCCAGTTCGACACCGCCACAGCCTCCAGCCGCCGCCGCATATTCGACCCCAGGGCCGCGACCAGTTCAGACACGGCGAAATCGACCAGGGCGGCCGGCCCCTCCGCCTCCAGCCCCCAGGCCAGCCCGGCGCCGAAATAGGCCTCGATCATCGGCCGCCCGAACGGCCGCAGATGATAGCCGCCGGTCTCGGCGGTGTCCGTGCGCGTCCACAACTGGGTGTCGGGCTGGAAGTCCCCGGCGCCCCGCACCGTCATATGCACCTTGGACGCCAGTCCCAGGGGCACGCCCGCCGTCGCCTCCAGCCAGGCCGGAACGGGAGGATCGATCCGCACCGTCTCGCTGGCGATCAGACTGTTGGGAACCGTCAGGATCACGACCCGCGCCGTCAGCTCGCCCCGACTGGTCTCCAGCCGCAGCAGGGGGCCGGAGCGGTCGATCCGACGCACGGCGCAGTCCCGCACCACCAGGTCGGACACGGCGTCGCCCAGCCGGGCGATCAGCCGGCCATAGCCCTCGCGGACCCGCCAGTTCACCCCGGTGTCGCCATAGGCCTCATAATCCAGACTGGACACCTCGGCGAACCGCGCCCCGTTCAGCGCGCCAGAGATGGCGTCCATCCGGGCGTTCCAACGACAGTCCGGGTCGAAGAAGTCGGACGCGGGCCGGTCTTCCCCCCTCGCCGCCGCCTCGGTCACACGCTGGTCGAAGGCGGCGAAGGCCTCGCCGAACTCGGCCAAGTCGGCGGACGTGATCTCGTGATCGAAGGCCTGGGTCCGCCACGGCGGCGGGGTCTGGTCCAAAGTCAGCCCCTCGGCCTCCACCCGCCCGGCCAGGACATTGTCGTCGGCCGAGTGCAGCCAGCCGCAGCCCATGTCGAGACCCTCGCCCTCGACCCGCGCCGTCCAGGCGCGTCCTCCGACCCTGTCGCGCGCCTCCAGCACCAGAACCGTCAGGCCGGGCCGCATCAGCCGGCGCGCGGCGGCGATCCCCGCCGCCCCGGCGCCGACGACCACCACATCCACCTCGGACGGCAGCGGATTCGAGGCTCGGGCGCGGTCGTTCATGACGCGGGGACATACACGAAAACCACGCGTGATCGGGCATTTGTCGATTGGACATTGATTTTTGGACGGCGACGTCCATTTTAGCCCCGCTTCAAAACGCCGCACCCTCCCCCGGATGTCCCATGTCGCCTGAACTGAAGAAACGCCTGCCGCTGATCGCTGCGGTCCTCGTCGGTATCGCCCTGATCGCGGGCGGGATCGTCTGGTGGATGAACGGCCAGAGGTGGGAGAGCACCGACAACGCCTTCGTCCAGGCCGACACCACCTTGATCAGCCCCCAGCTGGCGGGCCGGGTGACCGAGGTTCTGGTCGGCGACAACCAGAGGGTCGAGGCCGGGCAGGTCCTGGTCAGGCTCGATGACTCCGACCAGAAGGCCGAACTGGCCCGCGCCGAGGCCAATCTCCAGGCCGCCATCGCCGCCGTCGGCAATGTCGACGCCCAGTCCGCACAGGAACAGGCCGCCATCGCCGCCCGCGCCGCCGCCGTGACCCAGGCCCGCGCCCAGGCCGGCCTGGCCCGCGCCGAGGTCGACCGCTACGGCAAGCTGGCCCAGCAGGGCTGGGTCTCGCAGCAGCGGATCCAGACCGAACGCGCCGGCGCCGCCACCGCCGACGCCAGCGTGCAACAGGCCCAGGCCGCCCTGGTCGCCGAACAACGCACCGCC